>CAMDED010000005.1 GCA_945893365.1 Candidatus Sulfopaludibacter sp. SbA3
TCGATACCGAGGGCTTGGCGGAATGAAACGCTGGGTCGGCTTGGGAGTAATTGCAGACAATCTCATCCACATCGGCGACCACATGGCCGCCATCGATAAAACCAGATCATAGGTCTCTCTCCTCCGCCAAAATCTCCCCCCAAAAAAAACATCCACAACTGCTTGCCACGGTTTCATCACCATTCAACCAGCTTCTGATGTGTCGCCTGCCCCACCGAAGCCGCTTTGCGCACTTCCCGAATTTTGCGCCGGAAAGTATCTAGACCAGCTCCCTCTCTAATCCGCGACGACTCCCGGGACTCCACCGGGCGGCCGCCGCCCGATGCGCAGCCGCGATGTCCGTCAGCGAACCGGAACCAGACCGCTCCAATCCGCCGGGGGCCCGCCCGATTCCGTCCGCGGCGCAGGAACCGCAAGCGCCACGTTGATCTCCTTGCAGGTCGATTCCGTGCAAGCCTGGCCCCGGATGGCGATATTTACAGGTTCGGCGACCGGGCCCTTGAGCTTCGCTATGAACACGGCGCGCCCGCTGAATACCCAGGTGAACAACAACAATTCGGGATTCGACACGTCCTTTGGGGCTGTCTGACGCCACGGACCATCAAGCTCCAGGCCGGTTACTCTGAGTTCGGTCGGCCGGTCGATGCCGGTGGACTGCCGCCCAGCCAATTTTTCGAGCGCCCGCACCCGGTTGTCGAGCGCGTAGGTGTGCCAGCCCTCGTCGTGAACCGCTTCGACAGTCAGGTATCCGGCGGCGGCGCGCGCGCGATAGGTAACGCAACGCCGGTCGTCGTGGCGGACCTCGGCGGGGGCCGACCAGTCCGCGCCGGCCGCGGCCGCAACCATCCAACCGGCCACTAGAAATGTTTTGATCATTTTCGGAAACTCATGCGCAGGGTCTTTACCGGCATTTTAATCCGTTTGCCCGCCCGAATCAAATCGACGCTCACGGTTTCGCCGGCCGTTTTGCGCAGCTTGATGTACAACTCCGCGGTGTGAGCCACGGGGTCCCGCTCGACGCCGTCGACCGCGAATATGATGTCGCCGGTTTTGAGCTCGTGCACCTTCATGAGTTCGGCAAATGAATCGACGCGCGTCACTTCGGAGGCGTATCCGGCTGGGTCCAGGCCGAGCTTACCTTTCTCTTCGGCGCTGAGAGGGCGCGAATCGAAGTACACGCGCGGATCCACGCTCAACTGCCGGTAACGGATATCGGTGAGCCACCAGCGCGGGGGCAGTTGAATCGACAGCTCCTCCGTCTTACCCGCGCGCTCGACGGCGACTCGCACGCTCGAAGCCGTGCGAGGCGTCCGGTCATAACGATACTGCAAATCGGCGAACGTCCAGACAGGCGTGCCGTTGAACTCCGCGATGCGGTCCCCTTGCTTCATCCCCGCCGCCGCGGATTCGCCGCGCGCCTCCTTGACGATCAGACCCTTGGGAACGTCCAGATGGATGCCGATGTTGCGGATATCGGGCGAGCGGAACATGTGGGTAAGCTTGTCAAGCGTGCCGTCCAGCTCTCTGTGGACGTTTTGAAAGTCTCCGATGAGGTGGCATTCGACGCAGTTGTTGCGGGCGATGGTGCGCTCGACGAGGAGCGGAAATTCGCGCGCGAACATCGGCTTCGGCCGAGGCGTTTTGGGCAGATCGCCGCGTTGATAACGCCGATGCAGCTCAAGTCCCTGCGCGAGGGCGGCTTCGAGGCTGCTCAAATTCAGATAGACGTCGGGAGATTGGGCATCGCGCCCGCCGTAGCGCATGTAGATTTGTTCGTCGGCGTTGAGGAGGAAGAAGTAGAGCGTGTTGTTGCGGTCGTAGTCGAACAGCCCGAGATCGGCGTCGTCCATGCGCGTGATGCGCGCGCAGACGTACTGATCCATCAACTTGCCGCGCGGTGAGTTTTTCGGTGACAGCACAACCTGTGCGTCAAAAATCTTGCCGGCGATTCAAGGCTCGCAGCGGTATTCGAGGAACAGAGGCTTGCCGGTGCGGCGAGCTTCCTTGAGGGCTTCCTTGTAGTCTCCGAACCAGTAAACCGGTTCATCCTGCGCGGGGAGGGCGGAAGCGTCGAAAAACGCAAGAACTGCCAGCGCGACCGAGGGCAGGAAGGATTGGTTTCGCATGCGGATTGGGTAGTCCTTGTATAAGACGGCTTCGGCCTTGGCGTGGTTACCGGCGCGGGGCGTCTTTGGGGAGTATAGCAGCGTTCAGGCCGGCTGAGAAGCGCTCCGGGGCCTTGCGGGATTTACCCGAAAAACGTTCAAACGCCCTGCTAAACCGTTGCGAGCGCTCCGCACGGCATGCCACACTAAGAAGTGCGGGAGCTATTTACGGAATGCCACGATGACCGTCGGTTGCGCCTCTGGGCTGATCGCCGCTTCCGCCTTATATTTTTCCCTTCACCTGGGCCTCTACGCGGCCGTTTTTCGCAAACTCGCCGTCTTTGGATCGGAACGCCGTATTCTGCGATACCACTTGATCTCCGCCATCGTTTTCTCCCCGCTCGTCCTCTCATACGGCCTTGTCTGTGACGACATCTCCGCCCTAACCGCGGCGGTCGGCCTGATCTTTGCGCACGGCGTTTACAGTTTGTCGTTCCTTGAGTTATGGGCCTTGGCGGATAATAGCTATTCGATCGGCATTCTCCTCCGTGTAATGCAATCCGGAGCCGTGTCGAGACTACGGTTGCAGAGCGAGCTCGCTGAGATTGGACGGCGCAAGAAACAAGCCCGGCTCGCCAGTCTCTCCGGCTTACACCTTCTCCGCCGAGAGAGCGGCGCGGTGAAGCTTTCAACCTTGGGGCTCCTGCTTTCACACGGCTTAGCCTGCCTTGTGTGGCTCGCAAACTCCGAGGAAACGGGCTAACTCCATGTGGTTTGTCTATTCGCTGTGTTCCTGGTTTCTGGCTGTAACCGTTCATGCGGTACTCTGCCGGCTATCTCTCCCCTTCGGAACGGTAGCCCGGTTTTTCATCGCCGGCTCGGGCGTCGGCATCTCCCTAAGTTGTTTTGTTTGTGCGTCCCATGGCATCTACTCAGTTGAAACATTTTCCGCTCTGTCGGCCTACGGCTTCCTATGTGAGCTGTATCTCTTTTTGTCAACACTGGCAATGGCCAGCATCTCGTCGAACTTACTGATCAGGTTGAAGGGAAATCGCCTCCAGGAACAGGATCTCATTGCGATGTATGACGCCGACCGAATGGTCGCCGTGCGCATTGAGCGGCTGTTGGCCGCAGGCCTTCTCGCCGAGGACTCCGGCAGGCTACATCTTACGAGAGCCGGTACCCGCATTGTCACCGGATTCCAGAGGCTAAGAGCGTTTTGCCGCGATTTTGAGCGGATCGATACCGGCGCGGAGCGCCGCGGCGGATGACCCGTGAGCGACGCTAACCTCGATTGGGTCGGCCAACACCCGCACCCGAAGCCGCCTGTTCAACTTTGCTTTGCTTGCGGCGGTTCAGATGGGCCCTTTGTTGGGCGGCAGTGAGGCGGGTTGTCGACGGCCGCGGCGGCAGGCAATCGTTGCGAGACAGGCCGGAATATCGAGACGCCGCAGTCGGCAGGGTTCGCCGATGGTCGACAAGCGCGGTGGCCAACTTGCCATTGGCGCCGCGGCTACAAGTAGGGGCGGCACGCAACGATCTTCAACGTGGGCGGGCCGCCAACGGACGCTCTTCGCGGCGGGACAGTACCGATTCGGAACGGGTCACCAGGATAGCTGCAAGAGGAATCGAAACGTGCGGCCGTCGTTAAGGGTATTGGTGATCTGGCCGAAGTTGGCGTTCGTCAGATCGATTCCAGGCTCGGCGAACTGCGGTGTGTTAAAGAGATTGATGGATTCCGCGCGGAACAGGAGCGTTTGTCCCGCGTGGACCGCGAACGGGCGGGCGACGGCTGCGTTTACATTGCGAATGCCGCCTCGCCGGAAGACGTTGCGCCCGAGATTGCCGCGGTCGTCCGTGGCGTTCATGAACGCGAACGCGGAACGCGGCAGACGGGCTCGCGAGGTATCAGGATTGTCGATGGTCCGGCCCAGAACGGAAGGGTCCAGCAGGTTCGGGCGGTCGCCACCGTTGCCGTCCACGTTTCCGAAACCGGGGCCGTCCGACCCGGCGCCGACGTTGAATGGAATGCCCGACTTCGAAAGCGCTACCGCGGAGACATTCCACTTGCGCAAGGTGTAGGAGCCGCGCCAGAGGAACGCGTGGGACTGGTCGAAGGAACTGACGGCCTTCATGTCCTTGTGCGTCTCGAACTCGGACTGGCTGCGGCCGAGGCGCGAATCCTGATCGTAGGCGGTATTGGTGTAGCTGCTGCCGAGGTCCATGGCTTTGCTGAACCACCACGCGGCGTCGAGCGAAAAGCCGCGCCAGGACGGGACCACGAGCGAGACTCGCGTGGCGTCGAAGTAGCCGCGCGATCCGTTCACAACCCAGCGGGTCTCGGCGTGCGTCGGGTCCGGCCGGCGCCGATTGATGGTGGCGGTAGTTTGCGGGATGCCAGGCACGACATGGGCGCGATTGAGATACCACATACTGAGGAGCTTGTGCGAACGGCTGCCCACGTAGCCGAGTTGGAGCTTCCACTTGGAGGCGAGCTCGGGTTCCCAACTGAAATGGTACTGATGCGAGTAGGGCGAGGCGAGCTCCGGGTCAAGCAGATAGAGATTCCCCAGTGCGTTCGGAATTCCGCCACTCTGCGTCAGACCTCCCAGGGGGTCCGTCAGACCCGGCGCGAGCACGACGATCTTTACGCTTCCGGGCGGGCTGAAGCGTACCTGTTGAAACGTCACGGGGAAGATCTCCCCGTAGTGCAGGCCGTAACCCGCGCGAAGGACTCCGGCCCGTCGGGGCGCCCGCCAGGCAATGCCGAGGGTAGGCGCGAGGTTGTTGCAATCGCAATCGTAAGGGATTCGGTTGAGACCGTTCACCTCGCGAGGACTCGAAACCGGCTGGTAACGGAGGCCGTATGTGAGGGTCAAATCCGGCCGTAGTTTCCAACTGTCGCCAGCGTAATACTGTGTGTCCCAATTGCGAAAGCCACGGTGGACATCGCCGATGGAGACGATGTATTGGGTTGGCGCGCCGAGGCGAAAGTTGGTAATGGCGTCACGCCCGAAATCGGCGGCGAAGGAGAAGACGCCGCGATGCGCATCCGTCTCCCGGCCGTTGAGCTGGCGGCGGAGAATGCCAAAGCCGAGCGTCCAGGTGTGGTTACCGGCGTTGCGGCGGGCGTCGCCGGCATAGCGGAACAGATTCTGCGCGCGCTGAATCGGGATGATCGCTAAAGGGCCCAGTGTTTCGAGGCCCGCGATCGAAACCACGGGGCCGACCGCGTTGGGCTCGGGACGCAGGAAGGAACCGATCCGCTCGAAGCCGGCCGAAAGGTCCGTCGAGAGGGTGGGGTTCCACTGGCGATTCCAGGTTGCCCGCGCCCTGTGGGAGCGCGTATCGGTATCGGGGTTCTGGCCGGCGACAAGCTGAAACGCATCGACGGCCTGGGAGATGAACTGATAGTGAAGCGTGACGCGGTCGCGCGTGCCCGAGCGGTGGTCCAGGCGAATGGCGCCGTTGTTGTTGTCGATGGATTGCAGCGCGTTGGTGTTGAGCGCGCGCGGATTGATATCGGTACGATTAGGAAGGTCGGAAGGATAGGCCGCGAGGAACCGCGTGAGGAGAGCGCGAACGGCGGGGTCGGAAGAGAGCGGAGTACGCTCATCCGGACGGGGGACGAGTACGTTGCCATTCACGCTGCCGCGCAGCTTCTGCTGGCTGCCTTCGAAATAAAGGAATGTGCGCTCGGAGCTATGGGGCAGGGGCACGCCGAACGTGAAGCCGTAGTCGTTCTCATGCGCGGGCTTGACGCCGCCCGCCTGAAAGAACGAACGCGCGGTGAAAACGCTGTTCTGATGCGTTTCATAAAACGTACCGTGAATGCCCGATCGTTTTACGGCGGAAATGTGAATGGGCGCCGACGGGGGATTGCCGAATTCCGCGCCGAAATAATTGCGCTCCGGGAGGAACTCGCGCTGGATGGTGGCCGTGGTTCCCAGGCGCACGTTGAGCTCTTTGAGCGCGTTGTTGTCCACCAGATTGAACTGGATGTTCTCATTGCGGCGGCTCTCGCCAGCGGCGGCGTCGGTGGTTCCGAGAAGATTGAGCTCGACGCGCTTCGTGGAATCGGACGGCTTGGCGGCGGGCGGCACGGTTTCAGGAGTTTGCGCGGAGGCGCGGACGAGGAGCACGATGAACAGGCAGGCGGCAATCGATCGTCTCACTTATCGTCTTCTCACAATATCAATGCTACGATGGAACCCTTGCGAATCGGTATCGTCCACGACTTGTCGCCGGCGTAATGACGGTGTTAGAAGGTCAGCAGGCAGCGAATTCGAACCGCAACAGAGACGCCAAACGCTAGCTTCGCACCAGTACCGAATGCAGGTCATTTCCGGCTTCAAGCTAGATCATGGTGTACACTACATTGGGTAGGGGTGATACCGATGCTACGCATGGTTTTCGCTTTTTTGCTTATCCTTCCGGTTTTCGGGCAGGACAGCAACGTTGAGTGCAAATGTCGCCAAGTGGATGGTCAGGAGTATGCATGCAAGTGTACCGTGCTCGGTGCTGGCATGACGCCTCCGGCATTCGACTTTGTAGCGGACTTTTCAGCAGTCGCGTCCAGTGTGGCCAAGCCAGTAGCCGCGAAATCGCCCGCTTCGAGCGTATTGGCTTCAGATGCTACGCCGAAACCGGCAAGCACCGCGACTAACGGAACGCCAACGGGTAAAACGACCGCTACGGGGAAGGACATTCTTGTAGGACCCCGTGGGGGACAGTATCACATCAGTGCGAGCGGGAAAAAGGTGTACGAACGCAAAAAGAAGTAGCACACGTTCAGGGCGGTCTTCACTTTTTCTTCCGTTTGCTCTTATATCTTGTGGCCGAAGCCGCACCAAATGCCGATGACTAAAGACAAGGTGCCGAAAAGGAATGTCACGGTTTGGCTAAAGAATAGGTTCCACGTCCATTTGCCATAACAGTCTGCTGTCCTGCTGAAGGTGTCGTGATTCGCTTCATTGTTCATCCGTGCCCTAGCTGCTCGGCGAGTGTCGCGAAAGTCTAATGCCCTCGTACAGTTCGCAGCGAGGCCGAGGGTAATCGAAAGCAGCAATAGTGGCATACCGCCGTGAAAGAGGAATCGAGCCGGCATTCGCAAGACTTCGTTTGAATCCATCATCGTCTTCGCCGCGAAGGCGACGATTGCTCCAGCAAAAGTCAAGAAGAGGTTGATTACAATTCCAAGCTGTTCTATGGCAACTTCTTGCCAACGCAAGTAGCTGTCTCTATCCCTTTGCTCTTGCGGTGTTGGCTCTCGCTCACCCGTTTCCATGGTTGTCGATTGTATCACTTCTCCCCTCGCCCATTTCCACTAAATCCATGGAGTGGTACCCGCGTGAGACATAAGCCCGATGAACAGGCAGGCGGCAATCGATCGTCTCACTTATCGTCTACTCACAATATCAATGCTACGATGGAACCCTTGCGAATCGGTATTCACGCGTCTACGGCAGGGGCCTTGGAGAACGCCGCGCTCAAGGCCGCCGAACTTGGAGCGAACACACTGCAGATTTTTTCTTCGAGCCCGAGGATGTGGCGCGCGTCGAAGCCTGCTCCCTCGGACGTGCGGCTCTTTGAGCGGGCGCGGGAGAAATTCGATCTTACGCCGCTGGTGATTCATGTCAATTATCTGATAAACCTGGCAACCGCCGATGAGGGCGTGCGAGCGAAGTCGATCGCATCCTTTCGAGGAGAGCTGGATCGCGCGGACATGATCGGCGCGGAGTTTCTGGTGCTTCATCCGGGCAACTACAAGGGGCGGGAGTTGGGGGAGGGAATGGCGGCATTTGTCGACGGCTTCGTCGAAGCGGCCGCGGGCTTCGCGGGCAAACGCGTCACCGTGTTGCTTGAGAATACAGTGGGGGCGGGCGCGCAGATCGGCTCGCGTTTCGAGGAACTGAGGGTGCTGCGTGATTTGGCGCAACCGCTGAGCGATGTGCGCATCGGGTACTGCCTGGACACGTGCCACCTGCTCGCGTCCGGATTCGACGTGGCCGCGGAGGCGGGTCTCGCGAAGACGCTCGAGGATGCGGACAGGATACTGGGGTTAGACGAAGTGAAAGCGATCCACGCGAACGATTCGAAGGGCGGCCTCGGGTCGCACTTGGACAGGCATGAGAACATTGGGGCCGGACAGATCGGGGAGGCGGGATTCAGGCGGATACTAACGCATCCGCGGTTGCGGGAGAAGCCGTTCATTCTGGAAACGCCGTCGGAGGATGGAGCGCATCGGAGGGATGTCGACGCGCTGAAACGGCTTGCCCAAAGCGGCGGGTGAATTGCTTCGGCTTTTAGCGGTACCATGATCTCAGTAAGTGTTATGGCTCGCGTCTTTCTGGCAATTGCGCTGCTTGCGGCTTCGATAGGCGGCTGCACACCTTGCTCCGCGTCCGTGAGCAGAACCGATTTGGGCAGTTGCTGCTCGCCCACGGGGAGTTGCGAGAGGCCGAGGCCGGCTTCGCCCAGTCACAATACACCTCACAATACGCCAAGCCACAAGAATTGCGCAGCGCAACCCATTGACATGAGCCGTGCGGATGCGCCGGATATGGGCTCGTCCGGCCCGGGCTCAACGAGCGGCGTAGTTGCGGCGCTCTTCGATTCCGCGCCATTGGCCGAAAGCGTAGCGTGTTTCGCGGAAGGAGCCGCTACCGTCTCCGGCGGCTGTTCTCCTCCTCGTTTGTATCTTCGTCATTCCGCCTTTCGCATCTAGTCTTTCCTCGAAGTGTGCGTTTGGACCGCGCCACATCAAGGAAGGAAGACAGATGCGTTTCATGAAGCTATCGCTCATGCTTCTCGCGCTCGAACGCGCGGCGTGCGGCGAAGAACTGGATCTCAAGCGGATTGTCGCGGAGGCGCTCGATCGAAGCCCGGAAATCCTTGCGGCGCAGAAGCGCTACGAGGCCCTACGCCAGCGGCCGCGGCAGGAGAGCAGCCTGCCCGATCCGACCGTCGCGATCGGATACAACAGCAGCGGAAGCCCGCGGCCGTTTGCGGGAATCGGGCGTGAGCCGACCGCCAACGCCGGCGTGATGGTGTCGCAGGAGCTCCCGTATCCCGGCAAGCTCAGGCTACGCGGCGCCGTCGCGGGCAAGGAAGCGGAAGGCGCGTTTCAAGACTATCTACTGGCGAGGCTTAAGGTCTCAACGCGAGTCAAGCAAGCCTATCACGGGCTTCATCACGCTTACGAAGCGGAGGAGGTACTGGTTCGCAGCCGGGAACTTCTCAATATGCTGCTGAAGATCACCGAGATTCGCTACTCAGCCGGACGCGCGATGCAGCAGGATGCGTTGAAGGCGCAGACGCAGTTGTCGATTCTCGAGACGAGAATCGCACAGGTGCAGCGGGAGCGGCGGTCTAAAGAAGCGGAGATCAACAGTCTGCTGAACCGCCGTGTGGGAGCGGCGGTGCCGAAGCCCGCGAACACGGCCCTTCCGGAAGTGGCGGCCACGCTCGAAAGTCTCTTGGCTCACGCCCGCGAGAGGGCTCCGATGCTGCGCCGCGAGCGGACAGCGATCGAGCGCGCGGAGCTCGCCGTGAATCTGGCGCGCAAGAACGTCTATCCCGATTACATGCTGACGGGCGGTTATTTCAACATGGGGGGCATGCCGGACATGTACATGTTTCGCGCCGATGTGAAGATTCCGCTGCGCCGCGGAAGGCAGCGGGCGGAGGTGGCGGAGAAATCTTACGGTCTGACCGAGTCGCGGCGCACTTACGAAGCGGTGTCGAAGGATCTGGAGTTCCGAATCAACGACGAGTTTTCCGCCGCGGAGACGGCGTCGCGCCTGGTGAAGCTGTACTCGACGACCGTGATTCCGCAGGCGCGTCTGACGCTCGAATCGTCTCTTGCGTCCTACGAAACCGGCGGTGTGGATTTTCTTTCGGTGCTCATGAACTACATGGCGGTACTTGAGTTCGAACTCAACTATCACGAGGAGATGGAGAAGCTGCGCGTGGCCGTTAGCGGCCTCGAAGAGACGACCGGCATGGAGGTGATGGAGTGAAGAAATCGGCACGGGTTGCGATCGCGGTCCTGGCGATAGCCGTGGCGTTTGCGGCAGGCGCGGGCTACGGGAGGTTTGGACGGCGCGACGGGGCGAAGCCGGAGCGGCGCGTGCTTTACTACGTGGATCCGATGCATCCGGCGTACCGCTCGGACAAGCCCGGCATCGCACCGGATTGTGGGATGAAGCTCGAACCGGTGTATGAAGAGGCCGCCGCGACGGCTCCTCACGATCACGGCGCCGCGGCAACTCCTCCGTTCGCGCCTCAGGACACGCTTCAGATCAGCGCGGAAAAGCAACGGCTCATCGGGGTCGGGTACAGCACCGCCGAACTGGCGTCGGGCGAGCGGATGTTCAGGACCACGGGTAAGATCGCGGTCGACGAAACGCGAATGGCGCGGGTGCATTCGCGCGTCGAGGGCTGGATCGACGAAGTGTTCGTCGATTTCATCGGCAAGGCCGTGGAGAAGGGCGCGCGGATGCTCACGCTGTACAGTCCCGAGATGCTGGCGACTCAGGAAGAGTACGTGCTTGCACTGAAGAGCAAGGAGATCATGAAGTCGAGCATCTTGCACGCGGCGATGGAACATGCCGATTCGCTGCTTGAAGCCACGCGACGGCGGCTGGAGCTTTGGGATTTGAGCGAGGCGCAGATCGTGGAGCTGACGCGCACCCGTAAGCCGGTCCGCAACATTACGCTATTTGCGCCGGCGGGAGGGCACGTCATCGCACGCAATGCGTTTCCGAAGCAGCGCGTGACGCCCGAGACGGAGCTTTATGCGATCGCGGACTTGAGCAAGGTCTGGATCGTAGCGGACGCGTTCGAATCGGAGGCCGGCAGCGTGCGCATCGGGCAGGCGGCGACAGTCACGATTCCCTTCAGCAGCCGCGCCCTTCGCGCCGCGGTGAGTTATATCCTGCCGGACGTGGACCCGGAGACCCGCACGCTGAAGGTGCGTTTGGATGCGCCGAATCCGGGCTTCGCGCTTAAGCCCGGCATGTTTGTGGACGTGGAATTCCGAACGGCAACTCCGAGGCGCGTCACTGTACCCGCCGAAGCCGTCCTCGATACCGGACTTCGGCAAACCGTGTTCGTCGATCGCGGCGATGGCTCCCTCGAAACGCGCCGGGTGGAGACGGGCGAGCGGATGGGGGACCGCGTCGAAATCCGCAAAGGGCTGAAGGCCGGGGAGCGAGTGGTCACGTCCGGCAACTTCCTGCTGGATTCCGAGAGCCAGTTGAAACCGGGGCACGCGCATGATTGACCGCGTGATCGAATTCTCGGGCAATAACCGGTTCCTGGTATTTGCGCTGGCGGCGTTTGCGCTGGCGGCGGGCGTGTGGTCGATGTTCAACGTTCCGCTCGACGCGATTCCGGATTTGAGCGATACCCAGGTGATCGTCTACTCGCGCTGGGACCGCAGCCCGGACATCATGGAAGATCAGGTCACCTATCCGATCGTAACGGCGATGTTGGGCGCGCCGAGAGTGAAGGCCGTGCGCGGCTTCTCGGACTTCGGATATTCGTTCGTCTACATCATCTTCGAGGAAGGCGCGGACATCTATTGGGCGCGTTCGCGGACTCTTGAGTACCTTTCGAGCGTATTGCCAAGGCTGCCGCAGGGCGTGAAGACGGAACTGGGCCCGGACGCGACGGGCGTGGGATGGGTGTTTCAATATGCGCTGATCGACACAAGCGGCCGGCACAATTTGGCGGAGCTGCGCTCGGTGCAGGATTGGTTCCTGCGCTACCAGCTTCGCGCAGTGCCTGGCGTGGCGGAGGTAGCGCCGCTCGGCGGATTCGTCCGGCAGTATCAGGTGAACGTCGATCCGAACCGGCTGCGGAACTACAACATTCCGGTGATGAAGGTCGTCGAAGCGGTGCGCGCCGGCAACAATGACGTGGGCGGACGCCTTGTGGAATTCAGCGGCGCGGAATACATGGTGCGGGGACGGGGGTACGCGAAGTCGGTGGACGACATCGGCGGGATTACGCTTTCGGCGAGCGCGGGAGGCGTTCCGGTGCGCGTGCGCGACATCGGCGCCGTGACACTGGGACCGGATCTTCGACGCGGGGTGGCCGACTGGAACGGCGAAGGCGACGTGGTGACGGGAATCGTGATCATGCGCCAGGGCGAGAATGCGCTGCGTGTGATCGAGCATGTGAAGGAGAAGCTCCGCGAGATCGAGCCGGGGCTCCCACCGGGCGTAAAGGTGGTAACCGCGTATGACCGCTCCGAGCTGATTCTCCGGTCGATCGAGACGCTCAAGAGCACGCTGATCGAGGAGATGGCGATCGTATCGATTGTGATTCTGGTGTTCCTCTGGCACGTTCCGAGCGCGATCATTCCGGTGGTGACGATTCCGGCGGCCATCGTGATCGCGTTTATCCCGATGCGCATGATGGGGCTAACGTCCAATATCATGTCGCTCGGCGGCATCGCGATCGCGATCGGCGCCATGGTGGACGCGGCCATCGTGGTGGTTGAGCAGACGCACAAGAAGCTTGAGGAATGGGAGCGCGGCGGGCGGCGCGAGGATTACCATCGCGTGGTCATCGACGCGGTAAAGGAAGTCGGCGGGCCGAGCTTCTTCGCGCTTCTGGTAATCGCGGTTTCGTTTCTGCCGGTGCTGACGCTCGAAGCGCAGGAGGGGCGTCTATTCAAGCCGCTCGCTTACACCAAGAACTTCTCGATGATTGTGGCGGCCGTGCTCGCGATCACGCTCGATCCCGCGATGCGCCTGCTGTTCACGCACATGCGGAATTTCGAATTCCGGCCACGCTGGGTGTGCCGCGCGGTGAACGCGGTGCTGGTGGGCAAGATCCACTCGGAGGAGAATCATCCCGTCAGCCGCATGCTGATCGCCGTCTACGAACCGATATGCGCCTGGTCGCTGCGTTGGAAGTGGGCGGTGATTGTGGGCGCGCTCGTCATGGTTGCCGCCACCGTGCCCGCGTATCTTATGCTGGGCTCCGAGTTCATGCCGCCGCTCGATGAAGGCTCGCTGCTGTTCATGCCTTCGACGCTGCCGGGAATCTCGTTGACCGAGGCCGAGCGGCTGATGCAGGTGCAGGACCGCATTCTGAAGCGTTTCCCCGAAGTGGAGAGCGTGCTCGGGAAAGCGGGGCGCGCGGAGACTTCGACCGATCCGGCTCCGCTTTCGATGATGGAGACGATCGTGACGCTGAAGCCGCATTCGGAGTGGCGGCGCGCTGGAACATGGTACACGGATTGGGCCCCCGCCTGGGCGCTGCCGGCTCTGCGCCGCGTCACGCCCGACCGCATTACGACGGAGCAACTGGTCGAGGAAATGAATCGGGCGCTGAAGCTGCCGGGCGTGTCAAACGCCTGGACCATGCCGGTGAAGAACCGAATCGACATGCTGACGACGGGGATTCGCACGCCGGTGGGCGTGAAGATTCACGGAGCCGACATCAATCGGATCGAACGGCTGGGGGTCGAGATCGAGAGGCTGCTGCCGGAGGTGCACGGCACACGGAACGTGTTCGCGGAGCGCACGGGCGGCGGTTATTTTCTGGATTTCGATTGGAAGCGCGACGAAATGGCGCGGTACGGTCTTTCGATGGACGACGTGCAGGGCGTGGTGATGTCGGCCGTGGGCGGCGAAAACGTAACCACGACCGTGGAGGGGCGCGAGCGGTATCCGGTAAGCGTGCGGTACGCCCGGGATTTCCGAACGGGCATCGGGCAACTGGAGCGCGTGCTGGTTCCGGTAATGGGAGGAAGGATGCAGATTCCGGTTTCGCAGCTTGCGAGCGTGCGGATACGCTCAGGTCCTTCCATGCTTCGCAACGAAAATGGCATGCTGAGCGGATACGTCTATGTGGATGTGGCGGGACGCGACATTGGCGGTTATGTGGACGAAGCGAAGCGCCTGGTGCGCGAGCGGGTGAAGCTTCCGGCGGGATACTCGATCGCGTGGAGCGGGCAGTATGAGGCCATGGAGCGCGTGCGCGAGCGGCTGACGGTAGTGGTTCCGTTTACGTTGTTCCTGATTCTGATGCTGCTGTACTTAAATACCCGCTCGGCGGCGAAGACGCTGATCATCGTGCTGGCCGTCCCGTTCTCGGCGGTGGGCGCGGTGTGGTTCCTGTACCTGCTCGGCTATAACATGAGCATCGGAGTATGGGTAGGGCTGATCGCGCTGATGGGCGTGGACGCGGAGACCGGCGTATTCATGCTGCTGTATCTGGACCTGGCCTACGCGAAAGCGCGGCGGGAAGGCCGGCTGCGGTCGCTCCCCGATTTGCAGGCGGCGATTCTCGATGGCGCGGTGAAGCGTATTCGTCCAAAGTTCATGACGGTTGCGTGCATGTTCCTCGGGCTGGTTCCCATCATGTGGTCGACGGGCACGGGCTCGGATGTGATGAAACGCATTGCGGCCCCGATGATCGGCGGGACCTTTACGTCGTTCTTACTGGAGCTGGTGGTTTATCCGGCAATTTACGAGGTTTGGAAATGGCACTTCGAATTGAAGCGGGAGTTGGCGCGGGCTTGATGCTAGGCCTGATCTTGTGCGCGACGCCATGGGCGGCGCGTGCGGAGTCCTTGACGTTTGAGGCGCGGCACCGTCACGTGCGGAACGGCGGACACGGCACGCTTTCGGTAGAGGCGCAGAGGCTCTCGTTCCGCGAGAGCGGCAAGGGAAATGCGCATTCGCGCGAGTGGAAGTATGAGGACATCCAGCAGTTGACGCTCGGCACGGAAGTCGTGCGCCTGCTGACGTATGAAGATGTCCGCTGGCAGTTGGGGCGCGACCGCGAATACACGTTCGACGGATTGCCGGAGGGATTTGTGGCGCAGGTTCGGGACACGCTTCTTGCCCGGCTGGGATCGCGCCTTGTGGCATCGGAGGCAGATTCGAGCTTCAGGCCGATGTGGCGGATTCCAGCAAAGCTCGAGCGCGCGTACGGCGGATCGCAAGGCGTACTGGCCGTTGGGGAGGACCGTGTGGTGTACCGCACCGAGGCGGCGGACGCGTCGCGGACGTGGCCCATGGGCGATATTGAAAACGTAAGCAGCTCCGGGCCGTACGATCTGACGATCACGACCGCGGAGCGCTTCGGGTGGCGCCGCGGAGGCGGGCGTGAAGCGCGGTTCCAGCTAAAAGAGCCCCTCGACGAGGGGCGTTACAACAAACTATGGAAGGCTGTGCAGCGGACGAAGGGGTTAGAAACGGGAGAAGGGAAATGATCATTCATTTCCTCGCTCCCGAGGATCGACCCGCGCCCTACGGAGCTGAGCAAGCTCGGCACTTAGCTGGTAGATCGTTTCCGTGCGGTTGCGGTCGATGTGATTCCGTTCCGATTCAAGATCCGCAATCCGCTTCTTCAGTTTCGAAATCACCGACAAGCGCTCCTTGACCTCGATCTCCAGCCGGCAAATCAGCTCCTGGGGCTTCCGTCGCGCGAGCGCCACCTGGTCGATGAAGCTCTCGTATCCGCCCGCCGGTACGCAGAAGTCCGCCGCCGGATCGAGAGGCGAGTAGCCAAGCTCCGCCATCAAGTGGCCGTGGCACCTCCAAAAGAGCGATTCAACGTACTGGCTCCACTCCTGAGTCGGCCTCCATCGATAGGGCGCCCGGTACTTGAAACGCGGGTCGGACTCAAAAACTTTGTCGAGGGCCGCGGCCCAAGGCAGGCAGGGACGACGGATCCCGGTAAAGCCGGCGATCTCGCGCAGCGCGCCGTCCGGATCCTGAAGGACCGATTCATATTCGAGGAGCAAGGTAACCGCCCGCTCCGCCGGACGCCACGAACGGTAGTTCGAAGTCCAGTCTCCGTGATAGAAGTCGAATCCCAGGATCAGTTCGATTACGGTTCTTCCAAACTCGGGAAATTCCGCATTATGGTAATCATGGTAAGCGAGAATCGACTCCCGCCCGTTCCGCACAACGTAAATTGCAGGGTTGTCGTCTTGCGGCGGGAACTGCGTTCTAACGAAGACGATCTCGCCGGCCACCGCATTTTGCGCGTAAAAGCTTTGCCAGTCCTGCTGCCCACCGCCAGGGGCGGGGAACGACGGATTCCGGCGATGGTAAACGGGAGTACCAAAGCACTTCTCAATCAGATGCCAGACAGCGGCGCCCGCTATCGGATAGTAACCGAGCCAGACGATCATGAGGTCACGGACTTCAGGCTGCGGGGCGCCGTCGGCATGGCGCCGGCGTCGCGAATGGCGATTTCCCCCTCTTTGGACTCTCGGGTTTTCAGCCGGACATCGCGCTCGGCGCGGAGCATGTTCATCTCGGCGGTAAGAGCTCTTAGCGCCAAGAGCCGGTCTCTCGCCGCGATCTCGAAAACCTCGCGTTCGTAGATCGCTCGCGAGGCGAACCACCGCAGGCTGGCGATCAGGTCCCTATAATCGGCTTCCGGGTCCGGGATAAAATCTCCTTCCGAATTTAGCGCGGGGTAACCTAGCCGATCCATCATGTTGCCGTGACAGGCCCAGAAGAGGCTCTCGATATGCCATGTCCAGAGCCTATCCGGCGCCCAGCCGGCGCTGCCCTGCCGGAAAAATTCAGGATCCAACTCCCGCAACTCGGAGAACGGATTCCGCCACGGCTTTACGTCGCCCTGGAAACGAATGAAGTCCCCGATCCGGTCAATCTCGCATTCCGGGTTTTCCACCAGAGCCTCATAGCGGAGTAGTAGGGTGTCCGGCCGGCTGAGCGGATTCCAGGCGCGAAGGTGCGTCGACCAGTCGCGATAGGAATCGCAGCCGAGAACCAGATCGAGCACCGACCTCTCGTCGCCCGGAAAGAATTTCCGGCAATGGTGATAGTACGACAGAATCGCCTGACGGCCGTTGCGGACGACATAGATGCAGGGCTGATCGTCCTCCGGAGGAAGATGGGTTTTCACGAACGCCTGCGACGGTCCTTCGCAGGCTATATCGTAGAACTCGGGCCAGTCCTCGGGCAGTTCCTTATGCCCGATCGTCTCCGTGATGAAGTCCTCGACAATGCCGAACGGGGTCGATTCACGCTCGTAGGTCTCGACGCCGAAACAGTGCTTGAGCATCGTTCGTACAAGTGTGTTACCGGAGCGGGGATAGGAGGCGATCCAGACGATCATCAAGTAAACCCATTCAGGAGCAAGCCGGAACTTCCATTTCGGCTCCCGGCTTCTAGACTAGTATAGACTTAGCCGCTATTCTTTGCTGTGCTGCGTCATGTGTTCGCGGCCAGGTGCGCGGGCGTTCCAACGGTAAGCCGTTCCGGGGCGTCCGATCCGGCGATGACGACGGCAAGGCGAGCCGCGCGGCTCTCGGCGGCGGACGACGAAGCGGAGAGGGAAAATGAAGCCTGTTGAGGCGCGCGGATCATCCCTTTCCCCTTTCCCGCGGACCCACCCGCGCCCTACGGAGCAGAGCGAGCTCGGCGGTTAGTTGGTGGATGGTTTCCGTGCGCTTGTCATCGGTGTCCCGGAAGGCGCGGATCTGCCGATTCAAGGATCTCCGCTCCGTTTCAAGAGCGGCGATCCGCATCGCCAGGCCGCGAATCTCTTCTTGGGACTGGTTGATGAAGCGCTCGAATCCGTCCGTCGCGGGGCAAGAGTCCGATGTTGGATCGAGAGGCAGGTAGCCAAGCTGCCTCATCAAGGCGCCGTGGCGCCTCCAGAAGATCGCTTCAACGTACGGGCTCCACTCCTCAGGCGGCCGCCATTGATAGCGCCCTTCGCACCTGAAGCGCGCGTCGTCCCGGGAAAGTTTCTCGAGGGCTGCGCGCCAAGGCAGACAGGGACGCCGGATCCCCGTAAATGCGGCGATCTCTCCCAGCGCGCCGTCCGGATCGCGAACGGCCGATTCGTATTCGAGGAGCAAGGTAGCCGCCCGCTCCTCCAAGCTCCACGAACGGTGATGCGAAGACCAGTCTCCGTGGGCGTTGAATCCAAGAACCAGTTCAATCACGGTTCTCGACCCGGGATCTTTCGCATTGAGGTGGTCGTAGTAGGCGAGAATAGACTCCCGCCCGTCCCGCACAACGTAAATTGCAGGATTGCCATCGTCCGGCGGACTCTGCGTTCGAATGAAGACGATCTCGTCCGCGGCTGAAGATTGCCGGTAGAAGCGCTGCCAGTCTTGCTGCCCGCCATCCGGGGCTGGGAACGACGGATTCTGCCGATGGTGAACCGGAGTACCGAAGCACTCCTCAATCAGTCGCCAGACGGCGGCGCCCGCTACCGGATAGTACCCGAGCCAGACGATCATGAGGCCGCGGACTCCGGTCCGCGAGGTTCGCTTGGCCCGGCGATGGCTGCGTCGCGCATGGCGATTTCCCTCTCTCTGGCCGCGCCGCACTCGGCGCGGAGCATGTTCACCTCGGCGGCGAGCGCTTCGAGCGCCGAAAGCCGCTCTCCGGCCGCGATCTCGAAAACTTCGCGTTCATAGATCGCTCGGGCGGCGAACTTCCGCACGCTGATCATCAGTTCCTCATAATCGGCGTCCGGGTCCGTGATAAAATCCTGTTCCGATTTCAGCGCGGGATACCCTAGCTGGTCCATTATGTTGCCGTGACAAGCCCAGAAAAGGCTCTCGATATGCGCGGTCCAGAGTCTGTCCGGCGTACTCTCGATGCGGCCTCGCCGGAAGAAATCGGGAACCAGCTCCCGCAGCTCGGGAAACGGATTCCGCCATTGCCCGACATCGCCGTCGAAACGGATAAAGTCCCTTATCCGATCGATCTCGCGCACCGGACTTTCCACCAAAGCCTCATAGCGGAGTAGAAGAGCGCCCGGCCGGCCGAGAGGATTCCAGGCGCGAAAGTGCGTCGACCAGTCGCGATAGGTATCGCAGCCGAGAACAAGCTCGAGCATCGTCCTCTCCTCGCCCGCGAAGAATTTACAGTAATAGTGAAAGTACGACAGAATCGCCTGACGGCCGTTGCGGACGACATAGATGCATGGCTGATCGTCCTCTGGAGGAAGATGGGTTTTCACGAAGACCGGCGACGGTCCTTCGCAGGCTTTCTCGTAGAACTCGGGCCAGCTCTCGGGCAAGTCCTTGTGCCCGGTGGTCTTCGCGATGAAGTGCGGGACAATGCCGAACGGAGTCGATTCACGCTCATAGCTTTCGACGCCAAAACATTGCTCGAGCATCGTTCGCACAAGAGTGTTACCCGACCGGGGATAGGAGGCAATCCAGACGATCATGCGATAAACCCGTAAGTGCGTGCCGGAACGTCCATTTCGGCTTCGGCGTCTAGATTAGTATAGACCTTGCCGCCACCCTCTGCCGACAATCGAATACAAACTCGGGACTGGCTGAATCGGCCGCGCCAGGCCAGCCTCGGAAAGAAGGGGTTAGTCGCGAGGTTACTACTGCCATCTAAAGCGATCATCGCTTTCCGTCTTCCCTGGGACCAACCCGCGCCCTGCGGAGCAAGGCGAGCTCGGCGGTAAGCTGGTGGATCGTCTCCGTGCGCTTAGTGTTAATGTCGCGCAGGGTGCGGATTTCCCAATTCAAGGATGCCTGCGCCGATTCAAGAGCCTCGATCCGCTCCGACAGCAGGCGAATCTCGTCCTGGGGCATCGGCGGCGCGATCGCCAACGGGTCGAGGCAAAAGTCGGACGTCGGATCGAGAGGCGAGTAGCCAAGCTCCGTCATCAACGCGCCGTGGCACCTCCAAAAGAGCGACTCGACATGCGGGCTCCATACCTGAGTCGGCCGCCATCGATAGGGACCCCGGCACTTGAAACGAGGGTCGTCCTCGGAAAGTTTGCCGAAGGCGGTGCGCCAAGGCAGGCAGGGACGCCGGATCCCGGTAAAGGCGGTGATCTCCCGTAGAGCGCTGGACGGGTCCTGAAGGACCGATTCGTATTCAAGGAGCAGCGTAGCCGCCCGCTCCGCCGGGCTCCACGAACGGTAGTGCGAAGTCCATTCTCCGTCGAAGTTGAAACCCAGAATCAGCTCGCTTACCGTCCTAATCTCATCGGAATGTTTCGCATTTGCGTGTCTGTAGTAGGCGAGAATAGACTCCCGCCCGTCCCGCACAACGTAAATTGCGGGATTGCCGTCCTGCGGCGGGAACTGCGTTCTGACGAAGACGATCTCGGCGGTGGCCGAAGATTGGTCGTAAAAACGCTGCCACTCCCGCTGACCGCCATCGGCGGCTGTGAACGACGGATTCAGGCGATGGTGAACGGGACAGCCAAAGCATTCGGAAATCAGATGCCAAACCGCCGCTCCCGCTATAGGATAGTAAGTGAGCCAAACGATCATGAGGCCGCGGCCTTCGGTCCGTGAGCTTCGGTCAGCCCGGCGTTGGCGGCGTCGCGCACGGCGATTTCCCGCTGTTCGGCCCCAAGCGCTTTCATCCGGACGCCGCGCTCGGCGCGGAGCCTGTTCTTCTCGGCCGTGAGAGTCCGCAGGGCGAAAAGTCGCTCGTTCGCCGCGATCTCGAGTACGTCGCGCTCGTACATGACCCGGGCGGCAAGCGATCTCACACTGGTTATCAGGCCCCTATAATCGGCTTCCGGGTCCCGGATGAAATCCTTTTCCGCGTTCAGCGCGGGGTACCCTAACCGATCCATAAGGCCGCCGTGAGCAGCCCAGAAAATGCGCTCCATATGGCAAGTCCAAAGTCCGTCGGGAGCCCACACGGTGCGGCCTCGCTGGAAGAACCCGGTATCCAGATCCCGCAGCCTGGAAAACGGATTCCGCCAAGGCTTCGCGGCATGCTGGGAACGAATGAAGCGCCGGATCCGGTCAATCTCGCATTCCGGGTTTTCCACCAAAACCTCATAGCGGAGCAGAAGGGTGTTCGGGCGGCTGAACGGATCCCAGGCGCGAAAGTGCGTCGACCAGTCGCGATAGAAATCGCAGCCGAGAATCAGTTCGAGCACCGTCCTCTCCTCGGCGGGAAAGGATTTGCGGGAACGGCGATAGTACGACAGAATCGCCTGGCGGCCGTTGCGGACGACATAGATGCACGGTTGATCGTCCTCGGGAGGAAGATGCGTTTTCACGCAGACCGGCGACGGCCCAACGGCGTCTTTCTCGTGGAACTCGCGCGCGTCCCCGGACCACTCCTCTTGACCGATGGCCTCCGCGAGAATCGCCGCTCCCGAGATCTGTCGCGTGGAGCCTTGCGCAACTCCCACCGGCTTCGATTCGTAAGAATCGACGTCAAAGCAATGCTTGAGCATCATTCGCACAAGAGTATTGCCAGAGCGCGGGTAGGAGGCGATCCAGACGATCATCAGTGAACTTAGTCGAGAGCAAGCTGGAATTCCCGATCTTGGCCCTGCCTTCCCGATAAGTATAACTCAGCGGCGATCTTATGCTGCCGAGCGGCCGCGTCAATCGCGTTCGCGTCGATGAAGCCGTTCGGAGGGCCAGGCAGCGTCGCTCTCCGGCCGTGGCTTGGCCGGATACGCAAAAGCATCGTTCCAGCACGCGGAGGATGACAGGAAGAACCGGCCGTCGCCGATCGCCGGCGGCCCCCAGCCGTTCCTGAAGACGCCGTGGGCGGTTGCGATACACTTATACAGGTGACATCCGCATTTCCTATGAGACATTGTCTGTTCCTTTTCCTGGCCGTATCCCTTCAGGCGGCGGTGTCGCGGCAGCCGCTGAAACTGGTTCTCGTTCCGGCAAATCCGTTGCTGTTCGGGCAGGGCTCGAAACAGGCGCTGGTCGCGGTAGTGAAGTACTCGGACGGCACGGAAGAGGACGTGACTTCGAAGACGCGGTTCGACTCGGCGAAGCCTTCGGTGGCACGCGTCGATGCGTCGGGGGTCGTGACCGCCGCATCGAATGGCGGGGCCGTTATACGCGCCAGGTTCGGGACGCTTGAAGCATCCACCTCCGCGCTCGTGCAGCAGGGCGGCGCGCCGCAGCCCGCGAGCTTCAACGCGGACGTGATGCCGGTGCTTACCAAGTACGGGTGCAACGGCGGAAGCTGCCACGGAGCGCTCAACGGGAAGAACGGATTTAAGCTGTCGCTGTTCGGCTACGAGCCGGATGCCGACTACGAAATGATCGTGAGCAAGCACGAGGGCCGCCGCCTGAAGCTTACGGATGCGGAGCAGAGCCTGTTACTGTTGAAGCCGTCATTCGCCGTCCCGCACGGCGGCGGCAAACTGATGGGGAAAGATTCGCCCGACTACAGGACGCTTGCCGCCTGGATCGCGGGCGGGGCGAAACGGGACCCGGCGTCCGAGCGGAGCATTGTCGCGCTGCGGGTGTATCCGCCGGAGGGCGTGCTTTTCGGTAAGGAAACATCGCGCCAATTGCTTGTGACCGCGCGCTACTCCGATGGCTCCGAACGCGACGTCACGCGCACGGTGAAATATCAATCGAACGACGATTCGATCGCTAAAGTAGGCGCGGAAGGTCTGATCACCGGCGGACGCGGGGGCGAGACGGCGATCGTCGTAAGGGCGCCTGGGATCGCGGCCGCGGCCAAGGTGGGCGTGGTGAGAGAGCTGATCGACGTCCCCGCCGTTGCGCCGTTCAACTTTATCGACGAGCACGTTTTCGCGAAGCTTCAGAAGCTGCGCATTCCGCCTGCTGGATTGGCTGGCGATGCCGTCTTCCTTCGGCGCGCTTCGCTCGACATCATCGGCCTGGTTCCCACTCCCGAAGAGGTGAATTCTTTCCTTGGCGATACGCGTCCGGACAAACGCGCCCGCGCCGTGGACGAGTTATTGAAGCGTCCCGAATACGCCGATTTCTGGGGCATGTACTGGGGCGACCACCTGGGCAACACGAAGCAGCTTCTTTACAACAAGGGTCCGTACGTTTTCACGCGCTGGCTGCACGACGCGTTCGCTAAAAATACGCCGTACGATCGGTTCGTGCGCGAGATGCTGACCAGCTCGGGCAACATGTTCGATGCCGCCGCCACCAGTTACTACCCGCTGATGAAGAAGGAGCAGGATCTGGCTGCGATCACGAGCCAGTTGCTGCTCGGCGTGAGCATCGAGTGCGCGCGCTGCCACAACCATCCGCTGGAACGCTGGACGCAGAACGACTTCAACGGGATGTCGGCGTTCTTCTCGCAGGTGCGCTACAAGGGCGCGGGACCGCGCAACAACGAGCGCGTGCTCTATGTCGATTACAAGCGCCAGTTCCAGCATCCCGATACGAAGCAAGTCTATCTGCCGAAACCGCTCGATGGGCGCGAAATCGCGCCGGACGAGACGACGGACAGGCGCGAATCGCTGGCGGAGTGGATGACCGCGCCGTCGAATCCGTTTTTCGCCAGGGCGATCGTCAACCGTATGTGGCGCAATTTCATGGGACGCGGACTGGTCGAGCCGGTGGACGATTTCCGCGTGACTAATCCCGCGACGAACGACCCCCTGCTCGCGGCCCTGGCGCGCGATTTCGTGGAGCACAAGTACGATCTGCATCACCTGATCCGGACGATTACGGCGTCGCGGGCTTATCAGTTGTCGGGCGAGGCGAACGAGCACAATCGCGACGACCGGATGGCGTATTCGCGCCATTACAGCCGCAGGCTTACGGCCGAGCAACTGCTTGATTCAATCGCGCAGGCGACGGGCGTTCCCGAGGAGTTCAAGTCGCTATACCCGGGGACGCGCGCTTCGCAGTTGCCCGAGCCCGAGATCGAGTCGTATTTTCTCGAAGTGTTCGACCGTCCCAGCCGCCAGTTGATTTGCGAGCGGAAGCAGCCGCCGACGCTCAACCAGGCGCTGCATCTGATCGGCGGCGACACAATCCAGAAGAAACTGACCGATCCGCGCAATGTACTGGCGAAAATGGCGGCGAAACCGGCGGAGCAGGTGATTGACGATTTGTACCTGCGGACGGTGTCCCGGCTTCCCGACGCTTCGGAAAAGAAGGCCGCGCAACAGGCGATCTCCAAGGCCGAATCTCCGAAACGCGGGATGGAAGATGTGTTTTGGGCGCTCCTGAATTCGAAGGAATTTCTGTACAATCATTGAGGCAAGTATGAAAGTCACCAACCATACGAATCTGTTCGGCAGGCGCGATTTTATGCGCATCGGATCGCTGGGCGCTCTGGGCGTGACGCTCGATCGGGCGCTGCGCGCGGCCGGCTCGACCAGTGGGCCCAAGAAGAACCTTTCCGTGATTCTGGTTTGGCAGAGCGGCGGCTCGCCTCATCAGGATACGTTCGACATGAAACCGGACGCGCCCAAGGAATTCCGCGGCGAGTTCAACCCGATTTCGACGAACGTGCCGGGAATCCGGATCTGCGAGCACCTGCCGGTGACGGCGAAACAGGCCGACAAATACACGATTCTGCGTTCGATGAAATCGAAGGAAAACAACCACGAGCGCGCGATCAACTATTTGCTCACCGGGTACCTGCCGCTTTCGACGCTCGAGTTTCCAAGCGTGGGCTCGGTGGTCGCGAAGCAGTTGGGCGCGAAGAACGGAATGCCACCGTATGTGGCGATTCCAAACACCTTCCCTTCCTATGGCGGCGGCTATTTGGGCGGCGAATACAATCCGTTCATTTCGGGCGACGCGAATGTATCCGGGTACAAGGTTCGGGATCTGACTCTGCCGACGGACGTCGATTGGGCGCGGGTGGACAACCGTCAATGGCTGTTAAAGCAGATGGACGACAAGTTCCGCAAGATCGACGCGAATACGGACTTCGACGCGCTCGACGCGTTCCATCAAAAAGCCTACGATCTGATGCGTTCACCCGTGGCAAAGAAAGCGTTCGCCATCCAGTCCGAGCCGGAAGCGTTGCGCGAAAGATACGGGCGGACGCCGGTGGGGCAAGGTTGTCTGCTCGCGCGGCGCTTGGTTGAGGGCGGCGTGCGGTTCGTCACGGTAGCCAAAGGCTGGCTGAATTACGACACCCACGGGGACAACTTCAACACGATGAAGAAGGTATTGCTGCCGGAGTTCGACCGCGCGTTCGGCACGCTGATCGAGGATCTGGATCAGCGCGGAATGCTCGATACGACGCTCGTGATCGCGAACGGCGAGTTCGGCCGGACGCCGAAGATCAACGCCGACGCCGGGCGCGACCACCACAACAAGGCGTGGTCGGTCGTCTTCGCCGGAGGCGGCATTCCGGGAGGCAGGGTGCTCGGAGCGACCGACAAGACCGCGACCGAGGTCACCGACAATCCGGTGGAACCGGAAGATTTGTTGTACACGATTTACTCGATGATGGGCATCGACCCCGAACATGAGTTTCAGACTCCGATAGGCAGACCGTCGAAGATAGTCAACGGCGGACGCATGATCCCGGGCCTTCTTGCATGAGCATATTTTCGCTGAAGGGTAAAACCGCGCTGGTTGCCGGCGCGAGCAGGGGTATTGGACTGGCCATTGCGAAGTTAATGGCTGCCGAGGGCGCGCACACCATTCTTGCCGCGCGCTCAATGGATGCCCTTGAGATCAACGTGGCGGCTCTTAAGGAGCGGGGGTTTTCGGCGAAGGCGGCGTATCTCGATTTCACGCAGCCGGACTCCATCAAAGCGCTCGCCGAGTCGATCGAACCTCCGGACATTCTGGTGAACGTATCCGGCACCAATATTCGCAAACCGTTCGAGAAGTACACGAAGGAAGAGTACGAGATGATTATGCAGACGAATCTGCATGGCATCGTCGAACTGACGCAGCTGCTGGGCGCGAAGATGGTGGCGCGCGGGCAAGGCGGCAAAGTGGTGTTCATCGGCAGCCTCATGTCGCTGCTCGGCTTGCCGTATCTTTCCGTTTACGCCATCACGAAGGGCGCGCTTGGGCAACTGACGAAGGTGCTGGCGGCCGAATGGGGACGGCACAACATTCAGGTAAACTGCATTGCGCCGGGTTTCATTCTGACCGACTTGAACCGCACGATGTGGCAGCAGGGGTTCATGCGCGACTGGCTGAAGGGCGCGCAGGCGAATCCGCGAATGGGAACGCCGGAGGACATCGCACCGCTCGCCGTGCTCCTGAGCGGCGCCGGCTCCGACTATATCACGGGACAAGTGATAGCCATTGATGGCGGCTACTCAACCACCGCGGTCTGGCCTTTCGAACCGTGATCTTTGCGCTCCTGCTTTTCGCGGTTCTCGCGAATGCGCGGGACGCGGCGGCGCAGGCTGCGGACACGAAGGAAGCCGCGCGCGCGATTGAGTTTTCCTGTCCCATGGACAAGGACGTTCGCGCGAAGGGTCCCGGTAAATGCCCCAAGTGCGGCATGAAACTCGAGGCCGGGATTCAAGACTTGGTGGAGTATCCGGTCAGCATGAAGACGCTGCCGGCATCGACTCCCGCGGGACGCACGGTCGGCATCGAGTTTCGCGTGCGTGAGCCGAACGACGGCCGCTTCGTCAGAGATTTCGAAGTCGTCCACGAGAAGCTTTTTCACTTGTTCGTGGTCGGCGAAGACCTGGAGTATTTCGCGCATGTGCATCCGGAGGCCCGGCCGGACGGGAGCTTCTTTCTGAATATGGCGCTCCCCGCGCCCGGGATCTACCGGCTTCTTTGCGACTTCTATCCGAAAGGGGGCACGCCGCAGTTTGTGCCGAAAACGCTGACCACGGCAGGTTACGCAAAGGCTCTGCGCAAGCCGGATCTGAAACCCGACCTCGCGCGAAAACAGGCCGAGAACCTCAGCGTGGAACTTAAGCTGGCGCCTGCGAAGCCGATCGCCGGGCAGAAGACGCTGATGTTCTTTACGGTGGATCCAAGCAGCGGCTTCGAACCTCTGCTTGGCGCCTGGGGGCACATGCTGGCGGTGAGCGACGACAGGATCGACATGATCCACGAGCATCCGGCCATCGCGGATGGCGGCCCGGTGGTTCAGTTCAACGTAATATTCCCGCGAGAGGCGGCCTACCGCGTTTGGGTGCAGTTTCAGCGCGCTGGAAAAGTGAATACGGTGGCGTTTACAGTGCCGGTGGCGCAATTGAGGTGAAACCTCAGGCGTGCGCGCTGAGTCCAATGTTCAGCGATGCCTTTTCAGGAAGCGAAACGCGAACAGGGGAGCCTGCTCGCTCCGATTGAGAAGCGCACGCTCATCTGGCTTGCGCGCCGCATGCCCGCGGCGGTTAATTCCGATCATCTCACGGCGCTCGGACTTGTCTCGCTGCTGGGCGCGGGCCTGAGTTACTGGTACGCCAGCCGGGATCGCGTGGGGCTTGTCCTGGTCATCGGCTGCCTGATTCTGAACTGGTTTGGAGATAGTCTGGACGGTACGCTTGCGCGGGTTCGAAACCGCCAACGCCCGCGCTACGGATTTTACGTGGATCATATCGTGGACGCTTTCGGCACGCTGTTTCTGCTGGGCGGCCTGGCGCTCTCCGGTTACATGAGCCCGCCCATCGCGATCGGACTGCTGATTGTTTATTTCATGCTTTCGATCGAGACGTATCTCGCGACTTATGCGATCGGATCGTTCCATCTCTCATTCTGGAAATTCAGCCCGACGGAAT
This sequence comes from Candidatus Sulfopaludibacter sp. SbA3, assembly GCA_945893365.1. Classification (GTDB taxonomy): domain Bacteria; phylum Acidobacteriota; class Terriglobia; order Bryobacterales; family Bryobacteraceae; genus SYKU01. The sequence goes on from CAMDED010000005.1 coordinate 27,525, forward strand.
TGCGGATTCTGCTTTGCATCGGGAATATCGCGCTATTCTACCGGCCGGTTGTGAAGTTACTCGGCGAGCCGTACCTGCTGTTCGACGTTGGTGGCGCAGTGGGTGTCGTAGGCATGGCTGCCATGCTGCTCCATTCGGTATGGAAACACACGGCGGCGCTCTACCGTGCCGAACGGCTTCCATGATTCGGCGCTGGCTCAAGTTCCACGCCGTTGGCGCGATGGGAATCTTGGTGCAGCTCGCGGCGCTCGCGCTGTTTCAGACGCGCATGAACTACCTGACAGCGACGGCGTTGGCTGTCGAGTGCGCCATCCTGCACAACTTCGTGTGGCATCAGCACTGGACATGGAGGGATCGCGGCGGCGTTGGTGGAAACATGAGTGTGGCGGGCCGGCTGCTGCGATTCCACCTCGGCAACGGGGCGGTCTCGTTACTCTCGAACCTTCTGGCCATGCGGCTGCTCGTGGGGTATTTTGATCTGCCCGTTCTTATCGCGAATCTTTGCGCGATCGCGCTGGCGTCGCTCGCGAATTTCGCCGTGAGCGAAAAGGCTGTCTTTACCGCACGGGGATGAACAGCGTCTGCTGCACGGTCTCGCCCGCCTGCACCACTTCCAGAGGCAGATCGCCGCTCGCTGCAGTCGACGGAACGACTACGTTGAATTGATAGAGTCCGACCAGGTTCGGGGCGAGACCCGCGTAAGAGACCTGCGCCGCCGACGATCCAATCTTGAACTGCACCTCCGCCGATAGCGGCGTCGGGCCCTGGGCAATCCGGCCTGCGAACGGCGTGCCGTCCGGGGTCACAGGACCGAAACCGAGACCATAGAGGGTCAAGGTTTCCCCAGGGACGGCGGGCGCGGCCGGCACATCCGGAATCGCGCCGTTGCTCACGAATGCGCCGTTGCTCGCGTGAAACGCGACCACGTACTGCTTATCGTTCACCTTGAAGGAAGGTGGGGCAAGCAGTCCGCCGGCAAGGGGCTTGATCGCAAACGAAGCGGAAACGCTCGTCTGGCCCTTGTAGCTGACTGCAACGGACGCGGTACCTGGTGGAACGCCAGCTGGGATTTGAACGTTCACCTGAGTCGGGCTGACAAAATAGACGAACGCCGGTTGTCCGCCGACGGTGACGCTGACTCCGTCGAGGGACGTGGGCGCGCTGCCGTCCGTGAAGTCGCTTTCGGCCCAGGTTCTGGTGCTTCCGGCCAGATCCGAGCCTTTGATTTCAATATACGATCCGGGCGCCCCCGCCGCGAATCCACCGAAGCTGCTGGCCGCGGCGATACCGTTTGCATTGATCGACGGGCCGGGATCGAGTTGCGTTATCGAGAGGACGAGCACGAGATTCTGCTCCCCCACGGGTGCGCCTCGAACCCAGCCGATAAGCGGCATCGCATCGAACGGCGAGGCGAAAAACGGAGGGTTCGGCACGGGAACCGCGGCAATCCGATCCATAACCGGGAGGCTGGCGGTGGTGACGCGCCCGAAAACCGTAAATCCGCCATTTTGATTGTTGAGATTCGAAGCATTGTTGTTGGACAGGTTGAAGAACCACTGGCTGGTGGCGCTATCGGGACTGGTACCGAGCTTCGCCATGGCGATGGTGCCACGGGTATTCGAGACGCTGTATTCGTTGCGCACCGCCGGATCGGGCCGGATCTCGACGGCGGTCTGGTTGATGAATTGGTAACCTCCGCCCTGAACAATGAAACCCGGCACAGACCGATGGATGATCGAATTGTTGAAGGAGCCGCGGTTCATGTAGTTGAGGAAGTTGGCGACCGTTCGCGGAGCGGAAGCGGGCAGCAGTGTGACATCGATATCACCCAGGACGGTGCGGAAACGGACCACCGGTCCCGTAGTGCTCTGACATTCGAGCGCGGCCGGAACAAGAAAGAGAAGGAGCCACAACACACCCAAGAAGCGAGTTCTCATAAGCGATCTTTATATTTTACAGCAAGGTCTGGAGACTCCGGGCCAACTGCCCCGCACCGTATGACCATGAATATACACTTGTTACTTCGGATTTCCATAGGCGTGGAGGGAAGATCGCTACGCAAAATGGAAGGCTCCGGTACGGCTGACGGGTTCTATTGGGTTTGCGGCGCGGCCCCTGACGTGCTTTTACCCGGTCACCTGCTCAGGAATGCCAAAGGGTCTTTGGTGGGTGTTACTTCTCCTGTGATGTGTTTGGGCCCCGCGCAACAACGGCACTGCAGTGCCGGCGACGGGGCCTTTATTACGCGCGCCGCCGCCCCTAGCGCCGAACGAACGCCGGTGAAGGCGGAAACCGGCCATCCAGAACCTTTCCCCAGAAGATGTTCTTGCGCTTTGGCAGCATGTCGTTGATGTTGCTTTGCACGATGTTCTGAATGTGGCGGGCGAAGTCGCGGACAAGTTTCGCGTTCTCCGCGTCCGCCGGCGTCAGCCCTTCGAAGGGCACGGGGGGCAGGACCCGGACATGCCATTTCGACGGGATTGGAATCGGAGCCAATGGAAACATCGGCGCTATCGGAAAATAGGGCCAGCCCAATTCCTTCACGGCAAAGCTCGAGTTAATCCGGCCGATGATGGGAAAGATCTCGGAGTGGCCGATCACCACGCTTGGGATGATGGGCGCTTGATTCTCAATCGCGACCTTGGCGAATGCGCTCTTGGCAAAATCGCGGAGTTGATAGGTGCGCCTGTACGGAGTGAACGACCCGCGAATGCCCTCGGGGAAGATGCCTACCAGTTCTTCACGGCCGAAGAGGCGCGCGGCGTTTTCCTGGCTCGCGATCACGCCCCCAAGCTTCGTGAGGAAATTACAAAGAAAGGGAATTCGCAGCAGCGACGGGATGATCAGGAATCGCACGACGCGCTGACGGTGCGTGAACAGCAGAGACAAATGCATCACCGCGTCGAGCGGCATGAAGCCGCGGTGATTCGAAATATACGTGGCGCGGCCCGTCAGGGGAACGTTTTCCAGCCCCTCGTGGTCGATACGCCAATAGACATTGCGAAGGAAGGCGAACCACCAGCCCCAGGCTTTGATGTAATCCACGTCGAGGCCGTATTCGTCGAAGGGCTTCCGAAGAAGTTCGGGACGCGCGCCCGGTTTCACGCGGACGAACTCCGCAAGCGCCTCGATGGTCGATTGCGAGGGCGTGTAGCCGAGCTCGCGGGCGGCTCGGTCGCCCGAAACGGTCCAGTTGTACTGAAGTTGATCCAGGCTGCCGCCCCTGAATTTTGCGGCGCCGATCCGTACGGCGGCGGAGCGGATGGACGCCTGCACCGGCTGGAGCATCGGCACGCGGGTAGTTCCGGCGGCGCGGAAGGCCTTCTTGAGCGGGATGGTTCCAGCGCCGGCGACATTGAAAAAGCCCGTGGCCGCCGACTCCGCGGCAGCTACCAGCGCCTGCGCCGCATCCTTGAGAGACAGGAACTGGACGTTGGGATCGTGTCCGGCGAGCGGCATGGCGGCGCGGCGGGAAAGCTGCTTCACGAGCAAGTCTCCCTCCTCGGGAGCGAGCACGTTGGTGAGGCGCACCACCGCAAAATTGGGGAATTTCGACGCCAGCTCCTCGGCGCGAAGCCAGCGCTGCTCCTGCACGCCCGGCGGAAGAAGCGACACACGCTCTTCCGTCATCAGACCGGGATTCTTGGTATTCGATCCGTAGGCGTAGGCGTGGCTCCGAAGAACCAGACGGGAAAAGCCGCCGCGGCTCAAAATGGCGGAAAGACCTTCGAGGTCGCCCGGAATATAGACGACCGAGTCCGGCGTGGAATTGTCGAGAACATGGCCGCGGGCCTTCAGTTCTTCCTGCGTCTGGCGGGCGAGAACGCCGCTCGAACCGAGCACCGCGACCTTCATGATTTCCCGATCCCCCTTAGGAAGACGTCCGTCATTTCCCGCACCAGACGTTCATCGTCGAGCGGCTCGACCTTGTTACCGCCAAATAATTCTACAACAAGCAGGATGAACGTCAAGGCGGAAAGAAACATGGCCGCGGCGGCTTCCAGATCCGCATCCTCGCGCAACTCTCCCAGGGCTTTGCGGGCGTTGAGGAATTCGGTGAAGAGCAGACGCCCCTGTTCGATAAAGGTCCTGTAAAACAGCGCGCCGATCTCGGGGTTCTTCATTGCCTCCGAGAGCATCTTTCCCATGAACTTCAGACGGCTGCGATACTCGCCCAACATCACCTTGGCCAATACTTCGATTTCATCCTTGAGCGTCTCGCCGGGAAACCGGAGCTCGGGCGAAGGCACGGCCCCGGCGATCAATTCGAGCTCCCGCTCAAGCACGGCCTGAAGGATGTTCTCCTTCGAATGATATTGCCGGACGATATCGAACGCCGGGACGCCGCAGGTCTTGCTGAGCCCTTCAAGTGTGATCGAGGAGAGTTCCTGCGTGGAAATCAGTTTCACCGCGCCGTCCAGGACGCCGCGTTGTTGCTCGGCGCTGAGAACGCCTCGACTCATGGTTCATACCCCTTTGGGCGCCTTCGCTCGATCGCCAATGGAGAGCCGTTCGGAATGGCCGGCCCTAAACGAGAAATAGTCCGCAGCCAGTTGCCGACTGCTGTCCTTGCCGCTGAGAATATTCCGCGCCACGCGCTGCGCCGAGACAATCACGGGCGTGATGCCGCCGCCAGGCTGCGTCCAGTGTCCGACCAGATGGAGGTTCTCGAAAGGCGTTGAGGTCGGCAGCCGGTTCGCGCCCAGTTGTCCCGGAGACATCTCCCACCCGAGCATTGCGCCCTGCCAGTTACCCGTGAACCGGTATGAAGTCATCGCCGTGGCGCTTAACTTTACCACAATGTGATTATCGAGTCCTGGAAGGATCTGCCCCAGACGCCCCATGATCTGTCCCTCCACGGCGGCCTTGTGCGCGGCCCAATCGTCGACCTCTTCAATCCGAAGGGGAGTCAGCTTTTGGACGATCAGGATCTGGCAGCCTGGCGGCGCGATGGCGGGATCGAAGTGCGTGGGAATGAAAATCTTGAATACGTTGCGGATCGCGTCGCCCGGGTCGTAAGAGCTCCAGTAGTATCCTTCGGCGGCGGCGAGCTGGCGCGGATCCATGCCGCGCAGGCCGAGATGTACCAGGAAACATGGGTAGCTGGGCTTCAAGGTCTTGAGATGATCGATGGCCCAGCGTCCGACGTATTCTTCGCCGATCAGGTCCTCATACGTATGGATGGCGTCTCCATTCGAGATGACAATGGGCGCCTTGAACTCAAAGGCCTCCGGCGCGCGCTTCGAAACGGTGTGAAGGCGCACGCCCGTTATCGAAACGCCCTCGACCAGAATCTTGTCGACCGCGGCGCATTTCAAGATACGTCCACCTTTGTCTTCGAGCGCCTTGCCAAGATCGTCGGCGAATTTCTGAGAGCTTCCCTTCGGATAGTAATTGCCCAGAAAGTAGGCAAGCCGCAACATCGCATCAAAAAGAAAAGAGGTGCGGTCCGGCAGCGAGCCCCAGTGCGGCGTGTCGGCCATGAGAATGGCGCGGATACGCGGATCATGGAAATGCTGGTTGAGCTTTTGCGTTACCGTGAAACGCTCAAAGCGTTCGGCCTGATCGTTGTCGACACCCCTAAAGTAGTAGAGAAGGCCGTAGAGATAGGCTTGGCGGAGCTCGGCGAAATAGGAGTCGACGCCGGCGGCTTCACCCGGAAACCACTTCTTCAGCAGGGCGATGTACTCGGCAAGATCGGCGGGCACGGCAAAGGTTGGAAGACCGGGAAGGTGGAATTGATCGACGGGGTCCATCTTCACCCATTCGGTCGCGATACCCAGATCGCCGAGCAACTTCCCCGTCATGGTGGTGGAATTACCAAGAAGAGGGTAGAAGTGGGTGGCCGCGTCGAAGATGAAACCCTTGCGCCGGAAGGTGGAGCAAAACCCTCCGAGCATGTAATGGCGCTCAACCAGCAGAACCTTGAGCTTCTCTTTCGCCAGAAGGTTTGCGCAAAACAGACCGCCGATCCCGGACCCAATTACTATGACGTCGTATTGCTCCGGATAGTCGCGGCCGAAAATAGTGGGCATGGCTGCTCGACGTTAGAGTTCGTAAGGAAAATAGCCGTTCCAAATGGTGGGGCAGGCCATCGTGGTTTGTGGCCTGCCATAAGCGTCGTGGTAGTAGGCATGCGGCAAAAGACGATCGCCTGCCCCACCGCCTGCCCCACTGGCTGCCGATTGCATCGGTTGCTTCATTCCACGTCCTTAGCTGAGGCCTCCGTCCATCGTCAAGACCTGACCCGTGATGTATGCCGCATCTTCGCTCGCCAGATAGACCGCGGCCCGCGCTACCTGCTTCGCCGTTCCAGGCTGGCCAAGAGGGATCTGGGCGTAGAGCTTTTTGCGGGCATTTTCATCGATAGACGCCGTCATGTCGGTATCGATGAAGCCCGGGGCGATCGCGTTCACACGCACTCCGAAGCGAGCCACTTCGCGGGCCAACGCCTTCGTGAATCCGATGACGCCGGCCTTCGAGGCGCTATAGTTCGTCTGCCCGGCCATGCCGATAACCCCGCTGACGCTCGTGATGTTGATGACGACGCCATTGCGCCGAATCAACTCCTTCATCAGCGCGCGGGTGTAGTTGAACGTTCCCGTGAGATTGGTCTCGATCACCTCCTGCCACGCCTCCGGCGCCATATTGTGGAGCGCGCTGTCGCGTTTGATTCCGGCATTATTCACCAGCACGTCGATGGGCCCGAGCGAAGCCTGGACCTCGGCAACGACCGCCTGCGCGCGTGCGAAATTCCGGACATCGGCCTGGTAGGCCGCCGCCTGAACCAATTGAGCCGCGGCCGTATTTCCGGCGTAGGTAAACGCAACCTTGTGCCCGGCTCCGGCAAACTCCTCGACAATCGCCCGCCCAATTCCCCGGCTGCCTCCCGTTACGAGAACCACGCTCATTTCGGCCGATTTCTCCCATAGTGTTCATGCGCCGCCACAAACTCACCGGTCGTGATGGCCGCCCCCATCGAAATATCGCCGCCTAGAATCGCCGCGGCGACGATCTCGGCGAGCTTCTTCGCCTTTCCGTTGCCGAAGCAATCCATCATTTGAAGCGCTTCCCGCTGCGTGGGCAGGGCGGTGCCGCCGCCGACTGTCGCCACCGTGAGCGCGGGCAGCGTTACGCTGACGAACAGACCCTCTGGCTGCAGCTCGAAATATGTGATGCCGCAGGAGGCGTTGACGACGTTCGCCACGTCCTGTCCCGTCGCGATAAAAATCGCCGTGAGTCCGTTTGCGTAGTGCGCATTGTAGCCGATCGCGTTGGCGTGGAGATGGCCGATTAACGTGGAATGCCACACGCGAAACAACTGTTCGGCCGTGCAATGCAGGTACATCTTAAGGACGTCATGCGGCAAGAGCGCGCCCGCGGTCACCCGCTTCCCTTTGCCGCGCGTCAGCAAAAAGCCCGACGGGCGCTTCTCCGAGCACATGCCGCTGAAAATGAAGTAGCTCGAGATCGGGAAGTTCTTCTCGATCCACTTGCAGGCGGCGTCCGCGGCTTTGACGATCATGTTCATGCCCTGCGCGTCGCCGGTGAAAAACCCGAAGTTGACAAGCACCTGCCTGCCCACCTGGTAGCACTTGATGGCTGTCAGTTTGCCATGGCTCGTGGTGTGGCTCGCGGCCTCCCGCATGTGCTCGAAGTTCGCCGGCGCCCAGTCCGAAAAGCGGCTGGCGGAAGCCACGTCCTCGAAAAAAAAAGTGGGCGCAATCTGATTCTCGTCCGCGAGCACCGCGGTCTGAACGCCGCCGGCCTTGGTAAGGGCGACCATGCCGCGCTCGTAGCTGCGGATCAGCGCTCCCTCCGTCGTTGCCATCGGCACGTAGAACATGCCCTGCGCATGCTGGCCGTGAACCAGAACCGGTCCGGCGACGCCCATGGGCACTTGCGCCACGCCGATCGGGTTTTCGATATTCCCGCGCGTCAGTTCGGAATCGAACGACATGCGTCCGATGTGCTCAAACGCCGCGCCCGTTTTTCGCTCGACCCAGGACCTGCGGCGCCCTACTCGCTCCGCGTCGTAGCCCTGATCCTTTAGACGCGGGAGAAGATCCGATGGACCCAACTCGGCAGCCACTACTTCCCGTCCGTAAACTTCTGTCCCGCCGTCTTGCACTCCTCCATGAGACCGGCGGCCTTTTCCATCCATACCCCGGCAACGGCCTGCGCCTTTTCCTGGAAGCCCTTTCCGGCTACGTCGGCGGGTATTGTGAACAGGACCTGCAGGGCATCGGTAACCTGGCCAAAGCTGCCGATGGGGTCCTTGATCATCTCGAAGCTCTTGAAGGTCATGCCAAACGAGATGGCAACCGTGTCCTGCACGATTTCCGGTAGCAGCTTTCTGTCGAATTCTTCAGGCATAGTTTTAAGTTCTCAAATTGAGGACAAGCGCGGCGTTATTTCCGTCGCATCCGAAAGCGTCGATCAAGACGTACTTACCCTGGAACGGCTGCGCCTCGGCGGAGAGCCGCAGCCCGAATTCCGATCCAATGAAGCCCGCGGTGGGCGGCGCCGTTTGGCGGCGCAAAGCCAGCGCCCCGGCCAGCGCGCATAACGCGCCCGATGCGCCGAGCGCCTCTCCGAATGCCGCCTTTGGAGCGCAAACGGGAATGTCGTCGAGCAGATCGCCAAAGACGCTGCGAAGCGCGCGCGCTTCCATCAGGTCGCCCGCCCTGCTGCCGCTCGCGCCGCTGATGATGCAGGCGACGTCAACGGGGCCGATCTTGGAAGCTTCGAGAGCCTGGCGGATGGCCGAAGTTGCGCCCCCGGCCCGCACGTCGAAAGCGCTTGTGCTGTGGGCGTCGTGCGCGGAGCCGAAACCGCCCACTTCCAAAACCGGCGTCAATCCCCTGGCGCGTGCGTCGTCCTCGGTTTCGAGCATCAATAGCGCCGACCCATCGCCCAATACGGAGCCGTCGCGGTCCGCGGCAAACGGCTTGATCGAGCCGCTCGGCGAGGTTGCGCCCATTTTGCGGAAACCGAGGAACGATTCTTCGCACAACTCCTCCACGCCGCCGGCGAGAAGCGCTTTAGCGCGCCCGAATCGCAGGAATTCGGCTGCGTAGTGCAATGCATAAAGCCCCGACGCAAGACCGGCGCAGATGGTGGAATTAACCCCCCGCAGCTTGTGCTTGATCGCGGCATGGCCGGCGGGAGAATTGATAACCGTGTTCGGAAATTCCATCGGATTGACCAGATTCGGTCCCTCCGTGAGACCGCTCCAGTCGAAAGAGGTGATGCTGTGAAGGCTCCCGAACATCGTGCCGCAGATCAGACCAAGGCCTGGATCGCCCTCAGCGGCGTCCGCCTGTGAAAGCCCGGCCCCGCACAACGCCATGTGGGACGACACGCAGGCCAGGCGCGCGCTGCGATCGAGTACTCGCAGACCCTTCGGGCCAAGCCAATTCTGCGGCGCGAAGTCCCGTACTTCCGCCGTTATCGCACCCTCTCCGAACAGTTGGCTCGGACCGACGCCGGTCATGCCCGAGTACAGCCCGCGTTCAAAATCGTCCGCTCCCGCGCCGATGGAAGAAATGACGCCGACGCCCGTGACTACAACCCGTGGATTCAAGCTTCGTACCTCGCAAGACAAAGCGATGCGTTGTTGCCGCCAAAGGCGTACGCGTTATTCAGGATGACCTGGGGATGGGTGGTGCGAGCTTGGTTTGGCACGTAATCCAGGTCGCACTCGGGGTCCTGCGTCTCGTAGTTGATGGTCGCCGGAATCACGCCGGTATCGAGCGCAAGCGAACACGCAACCGCTTCAATCGCGCTCGCCGCGCCCATGGTGTGGCCGAGCATCGATTTGATGGAGCTCATCGGAACTTTCGCGGCGCGTTCGCCAAAAAGCGTGCGGACGGCAATCGTCTCCACACGGTCGTTGGTGGGCGTTCCGGTGCCGTGCGCGCTGATGTAATCGACATCGTGAATGGTTTTTTTGCTGCCCTCGAGCGCCATCGACATGGCCCGGATGGCGCCGTCGCCCTTCGGGTGCGCGGCGGTCATGTGATGCGAATCGCAACTGACGCCGTAACCCAGAACTTCGGCGTAGATCTTCGCGCCGCGCGCCCTGGCGGCATCGAGCGGTTCCAGAATCAGCACCGCCGCCCCTTCACCGGGCACCATGCCCTTGCGGTTTTTGTCGAAAGGCTGGCAGCGTTCGGGAGCGATCGCGCCGAGCCGCGAGAATCCCTGGTAGGTGATTCTGGAGAAGGCGTCCGCTCCGCCCGCGAGCATGAGGTCCGCTCTGCCCGTCCGGATCAGATCATAGCCGTAGCCGATCGCGTAGTTGCCGGCGGCGCAAGCGGTCGGAATCATCATGCACGGTCCATGTAGACCGAACTCTACGGCGATGTGGCTGGGGATCACGTTGCAGGGGTATTGGGGTAGAAAGTCGCCCGGAATCGCTTCCAGCCCTTCCGCTTTGCGCACATCGTTATAGCGCTCGACAAGGCGCGGTTCGCCCGAGGTGGTGCCCATCGAAACGCCGGCGCGGCCCGGGTCGTAGGAGCCGAGATCGATGCCGGAATCTTCAATCGACATGCGCGCGGCGGCGATGGCGAGCTGCGAACCGCGGCCCATCTCCTCCGGCTTGCCGCGCCGGAGGAATTGCGTTGGATCGAACTCCTTTACCTCCGCGCCCAAGTGGACGGGGAAAACCGAGCTATCGAAGGAGGAGACGGTTGCGATGCCGCTCGCACCCGCGAGTAACCGCTCCCAAAAAAGCTCGCGGCCGGCGCCGATCGGCGTGATTAGCCCCAGACCCGTGATGGCGACGCGTTTCATGGCTTTAGCGATCCCATGAAGCCTGGCTTAGGCGGCCCCGTTGAGGTAATGCTGTACGACGGTGACGGTGTCGTCGACGTTCCTGATCTTCGCGAATTCTTCTTCCGGAATATTGATCTTGTATTTCTTGTCCACGGCCACCATGACTTCCATGGCCATCAGGGAATCGACGCCCAACTCGTCCTGAAACAGGGCTGTGTCCGAGACCTCTTCGGGCGCGCGTTCGGTAACCTCCGCGATCAAGCGCTTCACTTCCGTCCTAATGTCGTCTGCTGTGACGTTCATCGTCCTCTTCTCCTTAGTTATTGGCCTCGGCCGGCTGAGGAGCCGTTTTTCCCTGGCCTTTGAGCCTTTCATATCCGGCCAGTATCGCCGGCAAATTCTCTTCCGCGATTTTCCTGCCGCACTCGATAATCTCCTTGGCGCGCGCAAAAGCCAGCATCGCGCAATCGCCAAGCGCGGGAGTCAGCACCACATCGGACAACTCCTCCGCGCGGCCCTGACCGACTTCATGACCCATTACAGTCATGCAACGGTTCATGACATCCAGAATATTCATGGGGTAACGCGTGCTCATCTTCTGCGATTCGAGCCGCGCCATGGCATTGACGGAAATGGCGTATTTTGCGCCCATGCGGCGGATCAGCCCGGCTGGCACCGGATCCATGATGCCGGCGTCGACCAGTAAGTGCTCGCCGCGTTGAAATGGCGGCAGCAGGCCCGGCAGCGCAATCGAGGCGCGCACGCAATCGATGATCGGGTCGTCCACAATCGTGAATTCCTTGCCGGTCTTGATATCCACCGCATTGGCCCAAAACGGAATCTCCATGTGATTCACGTGGCGTGCGGCCCAGTACGACGTAAACACTCGGCGCGCCACCTTTTCGCTGATGAGGCAGAGCTGCCAGGCGCGCCAATTGAGAAACTTCTTCGTCCTGATGGACCAGTAATCCACAACCTCTTGAATTTCGCCGAGCCCAAGCCCCGAGCAGCGTAGCGAGCCGATGACAGTGCCCATGGAGCAGCCGGCAACCACGTCGATGGGGAGGCCCGCGCCTTCAAGCACCCTGAGCACGCCGATGTGCGCCCATCCCCACGCCGCGCCCCCGCCCAGGGCGAGACCTACCTGTGTGCCGCTAATAAAACGCCCTATCGACTCGGCGACGCGGACGAACCTTGGAAGCGCGGGCAGGCCGCTGAGGTGGGCCTTCTCCGACGCGGCCGCATCCCAAATAAGCTGCTGATTCCCTTTCAGCGCGGGCAACTTCGAATTTGTGGAGCTTGCAACCACGAACGCAGTTTCCTGAATGGAAGCGGGAGGCTCTCCACCGTCGCCGAGTAGAAAGCCATGGAAATCCGCGAACGGATGGATCAGGTCCGCGATGTCCGCCGCGTGCGGTCCGATCGGATTGAGAACGATGTTCGGAAAGCGCGTCTTGTTCTCAACCAGGCGCTTTGCGACGTCGGCGCGTAATCCGCCATCGACCGACTCTACCTCGACCGAAGCCACGTAGAGGTTGTCGCCGATCTGTTTCGCGGCGGCTTCGTCGGACCCAAGGTGAGCCACCAGCGTGTCTTGCCCATGCTGGCGCGATAGCGCGCGGCCAAGCTCCACGGCGAAGGCGCGCGGAGCCTCCCAATTCCCGTCCGGCCGGAGAAGTACGACAGGCGATTCAACAGCCTTGGTGCCTTTCGTTACGGTGTCATGCAGGCGTTCGGCAACGGCGGTAAGAATGCCTCGCAGGACAGCGTCGCGATGAGATCCGAGTTGCCCCATGGCCTCACTCGAAAGCACCACAACGGAGGCGTCGACGGAAACTTCCACGTTCGCCGACACCGGTCTGCCTGTAATGTAAGAGAGCTCTCCGAACAAGGCCGGGGGCTGTAGGAAAGCCACGGTCTCGCGCTTTTCGCCCTTCTGGACCCGCACCGCCAGCCGGCCGCTTCGCAGGAAGTAGATCGCGTGGCTCCTGGCGCCCTGCCGCAGCACCATCTTTCCGGCGGCGTACGTCTCCTCGCGAAACAGAGTTGAGATTTCCTCCAACTCCTCCGCGGGCACATCGTGGAATACCGGAACCGTCGCCAGAAACTGGACCAGATCGTTCATTTGCCTACTCTACACTGGCGGCGGCTCGAGATATTGCCTACTTGCCTGCGGCCGCGGGGCCGGACTTCGCCACGATTCCCTTCCCTTCTTCAACCGTGATGAACTGGTTCGCCGCGATATCGGTGAGTTTCTGTTTCGCACCGCTTGGCCACTCAATCTCAAGAGACTTTACCACGGGATCGCCGCCCAGCCCAAACGTGACGGCCAGATCGCTCTGGGACGCGTAGCTCGATCCGCTTCGAACCGAATTCCACTGCTTCCCGGATGCGCTTTCAATGCGGACGATCGTTCCAATCGCGCTGCGGTTTGATTTGGTTCCTAGCGCCTTCACGCACAGGAACTTGTTCTTATTGCCGCCGTCGTTGCGAAACAGGTACGCCGGACCGTGGTTGCTGGTCATCAGCAGATCGAGATCGCCGTCGCGGTCGATGTCCGCGTAAGCGGCTCCGCGGGCGACGATCGGGCGATTGAACTCAGGGCCCATGCCCGCGCCCGCGTTTTCAAACTTTCGCTTGCCTAGATTATGGAAGAGCAGCGGCGGTTCCTTATAGGAAACCTTCGGCTGAACGCGTCCGATCTCCTCTTCGATATGGCCGTTGGCCGCGAAAACATCGAGATAACCGTCCAGATCGTAGTCGAAGAAAAAGACGCCGAACGCAAGCGTAAGCAGACTTGCGCGTCCAATGGTCGAAGTCGGCGCCTCGTCCACGAACAATCCCGTACCCTCGTTGTGGTAGAGGCCGATCATCTGATTCGAAAAATTCCCCACGAGCAGGTGGGGCCGCCCGGAACGGTCGTAGTCCCCGGTATCGACGCCCATTGCACCGCGCGCCACGCCGTCTTCGCCGAATGCCACTCCCGCCGACATGCCTTCTTCGCTGAACGTTCCATTCTTATTGTTTCGATAGAGCTTGTTCGGCTGCGTGTCGTTCGCGACGAACATATCCGGCCAGCCGTCGCTGTTGTAGTCGAAGACCGTGATACCGAGCGACTTGGAGGTGTTGTCGCCAACACCGGCTTTCGTGCTCACGTCTTCAAACTTGCCGCCACCGAGGTTATGGTAGAGCTTCGACTGCGTGCCCTTGTAAGACTCCGGCGTGCAGTACGATTTCGTCGCGCCGTCAAGCGAACACCAGAGGTCGCCCTTCGCCGTCCACTGGACATAGTTGGCGACGAACACGTCGACCTTCCCGTCTTTGTCGTAATCGAGCCACGCCACGCTGGTGGAAAAGTTGGCGTTGTTGATGCCGGACATCTTCGTCGCGTCTTTGAACTTCCCGCCGCCCTCATTGTGGAACAGGCGGTCGCCCTCAAGAGCCGTAATGTAGACGTCGTCCTTGCCATCGTTGTCGTAGTCGGCAACCGCGGCGCCAAGACCGTACATCTCGACGTCGAGGCCGCTTCCCGCGGTGATATTGGTAAACGTCCCGTTCTTGTTGTTCTTGTAAAGAGCGTGGAGCGACCTTCGCCCGCGCGGCGTCCAGTCCTTACTGTTGACGAGGAGAACGTCGGCCCATCCGTCGCCGTCGGCATCGAAGAACGCGCCGCCCGATCCCAGGGTTTCGGGTAGAAACTTCTTTCCGGCCCGTCCGCTGTTATGCGTGAACTTTACGCCCGACGCCGCGGTAATATCCGTGAACTGTACACGGCCGGCCGGTGCATTCGCCGCTATGACGGCTACGGCCGTGGTTACGGCCGCGATGCTCAGTAGGGTCTTCTTTCGTCCAAGTCTCATCACTGCGAACCTCCGCCTGCCGTCTCCGCGCGCACTTCCCGCTTCACCTGGTTCGACGGTGCGGGAGCCTTCTTCACCCCGCCCGCCGGCGCCTTGAGCGAAACGCTTTCATGATCGTGGATTGTTTGCCGCTCGTTATTATCTTCCGGACTTATCAAACGCCGCTTACCGGTAATCGATTGCGCCGACTCTTCGACTTTGAACCGCCGGAACAGGATCTCCTCACGGGCCGCTTTCTCCGCGTTACCCAGGCCGCGGTGGCACAGCATGGCCGTGTAATGCATCTGCACGTCCTCCGGATCGATCAGACACACACGATCCAGAATCTTGATCGCCTCCGCATACTCGCGTTTCAGAAACAGAATACGCGCGATCTGATTTAGCACCACGCGGTCCTTGGGGTATTTCGACTCGGTGGTGCGCAGCGAGGTGAGCGCGGCGTCATAGTCGCCGTCCGCCTTTTCTATGAGCCCCTTGAAATAGTAGATACGCCCAAGCTTCGGATCGGTCTCAAGAGCCTTCTTGATGAAAGGCTTGGCGGCTTCGGTCTCGCCTTCCTGGATCAACGCCCGCGCGACGTTCAACCAGCCATCCGCGTAGCCCGGCTCGGCCTCCGTCACCTTCCTGAACGCGAACTCGGCGGCTTTCAGATCGCCCTGAAGGAGCAGGCCGATGCCCCAATCGTTCCATCTCTCCCGGTCCTTCTTCTCCGCAACCGGCTTCCACTGGGTCTCGCCGTCGCCGAGCGGGATCTCCGTCTTCGCTTCGGCCAGCGTAAGGATGGGAAGATTGGGGATTTCGTCCTTGATCTGTCCCGAGACGTTCTTCGGAATATTCGCCTTATCGAACGAGTACTGGAGGCTGTTGTGATTCTTGCTCACCAGCGCCGCTTCGTCCTGGCCCGGTTTCGGCTGTCCGGCGTAGGCGAATTGCGTGTAATAGTGGGAGAACTTGCGGTAATTGAGTTTTGTCTCAAAGGTGATCGGTCCCTTCGCGTCCTTCGGAACCTTTATCCGGTAGTGGACCGTATCCGCCGCCCCGGGCTGGATCGCGCGAGCGTAGAGCACGCTGCGGGCCTGCCACGCGTTGCGCTTGTTGATCGGGTTGCCTTCGCCGTCAAGCTGATACGCCCGGTAAAAATGGGCGCCGGGTTCAACCGGGCCTTTCCCGCCGTCGTCCACTTGGCCGCTCCAGTAGATGATCTTGCCGGTCGCATCCTTGGCCTGCAATTCGAGCCAGATGTCGAACGAGTCAAGCGTGCCGCCCGGGAAGAAGTGCCCGATCTTCCGGGTGCGGACCACCACATCCACGCGCGCCTCGGAACCCGGCTTCAGATGCACGCCGGACCTGTCGATGGGGGCTGCGATCTTGCCAACTTCGCGAATCAACACGGCGCCCGATTGCTCCGCTTCCTCGCCCACCGGCACGCTCGACATCAACTGCGGCCCTTCCGCCCCCGCCCGCCGGACCATCGCAGTCTGACCCGGCTGATCCTCGACCGGCGTTACAGCGAAGATGTCCACCGTAATGAAGCCGGATTTCAGGAATCGCTCCGTCGTGCCGAGCTGCGCGTGATCGCGGTTCGCCGTCGGTACGGCCATATTGGCCCCGGGGAACCGGTGCGAGTGAACTTCACCTCCGCGATTGCCCGGATCGTTCGATTTCACGAGCGGCATATGGCATTCCCCGCAGGTCTGCCCTTTAGGCGGATAGTAGAACGACCGCGCGCCCTGCCCGAAGCCGCTCGCCTGCCAGTTGTCGTAATCGTTGAATCCGCGGAACCACCGATAGCTGTTTACCGGCACGTCGAGGTGGACCTTGTGACAGCTCGAGCAGAATTCGGAGGTGTCCAGCCGCATGAACGGCTTCATGAACGCCTGCTTGTGCGGGACCGGGTTCAGGAACGTAATGAAGTGGTCGAACGCGCGGATGTACTTGTTCTTGCTGGTCGCGATCTCGTGCAGCGGCGGATATTCGATTGTGAATCCGCCGTTGCCCATCGAGCTGTCCACGTGGACGATCGAGTGGCACGACGTGCAGGCGAGGCCCGCATGCGCCTCGGGAGTATCGATCTGATCCTTGATCGGCTTCTCGAAACGGCCGTTGAAGAACACCGCGTGATCGTGGCAGCCCGCGCACCACTTACTCGGTTGCGGCCCAACCACCGATTGCATGTACTCGATCGATTTCCGGTAGAACTGATTGTTGAACGAAGCGAAGTGGTGCATCGAGCTCTTCCACTGCTCAAAGATGTCTTTGTGGCAGGCGCCGCAAGCTTCCGAGTCCATGAAGAAGTTCGAGGGTATAATCCCGCCGACGTTCGTTTTCGCCGATGACGGATGGAAAGGAGACTTCGGCCCGCCGCCTTCCTCAGCCATCGAAGTGGGAACGATCATCGGATTTCTGATCCGGTGCGAAGCATCCGGGAACACGCGGCGGAAGGCCGCGGTCGCCGCCGGGAACAGCACCAGCAGGATCATCGAATACTGAAACGCCGTCTTGAAAGTCGCCCAACCACCGCCGTGCTGCCGGGCCATCCGCCACACATAGGGGACGAGGCACACCACTCCGAAACCTGCCGAGGCAATGTGCGACCAAAGCACCCACTTGTAGTCGGTGGTGTTGCCTACCTTGACCAGATACAGAGCCAGAACCGTCGAAATCGCGAAGAAGCCCGCACTGGCCGCTATGCCGCTTCGCAGGTCTTCCCTGTTGCGCAGCACGTAGAACAGCGCCAGCGCCAACACGACGCCCGACGCCAGGTGGTAGATGACGTTGGTGAAGTAGAAGATCGTAGGAGAGGAGAACGCGGCGATGTAGCTCGTGTTCACCAACAGCACGATAAAGAAAATCCCAATCCACTTGAGCAAGTTCGAGTTTTTCATAGGTTGTCCATGCTAGCCCCAGGGAAGCCTCCGAACAATAATAGGAACACACTAGATTCGCCGATTTTCACTTCCGGCGCTCCGCAAGCGGCCGCAGCAACCTCAACGCGGGCCGCGTATTGAACTCCTTCCGATACTCCGGCTGCGGAAAGCGTTCGTTCGCCGCATAAGGATACCCGGCCATGCCGTGGAACGGAAGCGGCTCCACGGTCTGAGAAAAAGCCGTGTTCGCGTCGCCGTCCTTTGCCCATCCGTCCACGTAAAGCAGGAAATCCCGCTTCCAGCCGTCGGCTAGCGCCGGCAGCGAATCCGCGCGGTATGTCAAGCGAAGCTCGTCTCCCGATCCCATCAGGACCATCCGGTCGTCCAACAGATTGAGCAATTCGCCGACATCGCCGTAACGGGTATATTTTCCCGGCGTCGGATTCCACATCGAACTGGGCATCCACTTCGCGTAAAGGAAGCTTTCGGGCTGCTTGCGTTCGGGATGAATCACCGGCTTCGAGAATCCCCGGAACCGCAGCTCCGCCGTTCCGGCAGCCAGCTCGGTCAACTGCGTCCGGGGCGTCCCGGTCTCGCCGGTCAGGAAGATCTCGTCCCAGTAGACGCAGAGGTTGGTGACGATCCGCACCTCTCGCGAATCCGAAAGAAACCTGCCGGTCAGGTCCACCGCAATCGTTTTGGGTTTTCCGGCGGGAATCCCCATGTCGGAAATGACCGTTTGCCAACGGCCGGCCTTGTCTTTCACCTGCAGGTACGGGAATACCAGACCGTCTTTGCTCTCCTGAGACGCTCCCAGGAACGTGCTGCCATCGGCCCAATCCACCCACCCATTCAGGATCAGAACGGCCTTGTTGTCCACGGCGTGCCCGGTAAAATCGAGATCCACGTGGTGCAATTCGGCCACGCCGGAATAATCCCGCTTGAATCCGTCCGGATAAACGCGGTCGCGTTTCGCAATCCGCGCCAGCACGTCGCGGCCGCGATCGTCGCGCGCAGCGGTGGGATAGACGCGCTTCGAAGCTCCATACAGCCGGAACTCGGGAAACGGAGGCGACTTGAACTTGTCGTTCGTGAAAATTTCGGTTTCCGCCGGGTGGTCCACCGCAATCAGTTTGATCTGATCGAGATAAGAAACTTCGCGCAGCTCTTCGGTGATCCGAATTTCGTACCGGCCGTTTTCAAGCTTGAGCGATTCTCCGGGAATCTGCACGTATTCGTCGTGATCGACCGGAAAATACTTGCCGTCGCCCGAACTCGCGCCCAGCGGCGCGACGCCCAAAACGTCCGTGATGAACTCGAACTCCTTGCCGTTCCAGGTGAAGATCATTGGGCAGGAGCCGGACAGACGCTGCGCTTCCTTATAGGCGAAAGCCTTGCCGGCCGCTTGCTTCGGCTCGTTCTGGATCAGCCCGTTCGGCCACGTGATACGGACCGTGTCGGCCTCCTTGTACGTCCTAACGCCGAACACCAGAGGCACGCCCTCATAGATCTTCTTTTGATAGCGCGCGCCGGCTTTGACTTCCACTTCCGCGCCCGGCGCGAGCTTCATATTCTTCACACCGCTGAGCGCGATCCTGATCCACCCGTTCCTCGTCTCGGTCTCGTTACGCAGCAGCCACGCGGAGCCGTCCGCCGCGGCCAGGACCAGATCGGAGCGTCCGTCGGCGTCGAAATCGGCAGCCGCAATCGCGGCGCCTGCATGCTTCAAGGCCTTGACGGCGGCGAAGCCTCCGGCGCCCAGATTCCGGGAGACCCCTGTCACCGAGACCAGATCGGCGATCCCGCGATTTTCGAGATCCACAAAAGTCACCGGCCCTTTCGCGCCTGCTGGAGAGGCGCCGGCGGTGAGTTTTCCTTCGCGATTGGACACGAGTGTCATGCCCGAGGGCGCGCCGGCTACAAGATCCATCCAGCCGTCGTTGTCGGCATCCTGCGCCACAAGCGAGGTCGCGCCGGCGGGAATCGCGACTTGGGGAATGGCTTCGAACTTGCCCGCAAATTTGTCCCTATAGAGCACTCCGCCGCGGTCCGCATACGCGACCACCAGATCCGTGCCGTTCGTGTCCGCGATGAGCTCGTACTGAGTGCCCGCGGCCGCGTTGCCCTTGACGAAAGGGAAGTCCGCGGTCTGATCGCTGAACCCGGCTGCGCCATTGTTGCGGATGAGCGCCGAGTTTGCGCCCAGGAGAAAAAGATCCAGGTCGTAGTCGTGATCGTAGTCGAGCCAAACAGCCTTAGCGTACGCTCCCGCTGGAGGCTGCACCGCGTTCTTCTGAAAAACGCCTTTCTGATTCACAAACAGCGTGACTCCGGTCTTCGTCAACACGGTCAGGTCCGCAAGGCCGTCGTTATTGAAGTCCGCCGCCGTTACCGAAATCACGTCCTTCACTGTTGCCAGCGCCGGATTGTCCATCTTCGCCGCACCGCCCTTGAATATCTGAACGCCATTGGCGCACCATACCGCCGCATCCGGCCGTCCGTCGCCGTCGGCGTCGAGAACCGTCACGCCCGCGGTCTTCGCGTCGAGCCCCTCGGCAAGCTTCTTTTCACTCCACTTCAATTCCGGACCGGCGCCCAAGTCCTCCTTTGAATTCGCCGCATCGAGCGTTTCATGGATCTCGGCGAAGAAACTCCATTCCAGATCCTCGGGAATGGCGGCCCCCGCCTGGCGTTTCTTGATCTCCTGGAATTCCTTCAGCTCGCGAGCCGCGTCCGCGGGACGGTTCGAGCCGCGATACGCGTTATAGAGCTGGAAATGCGGACCCGCAAGATTCGGATCGATCTTCGAAGCGATCTCGAACTGCTTCATCGCGGCGTCCGCTTTGCCGCCGAGCTTGTACAGCACGCCGAGGTTGTAGTGCGTCGCGGGCTCTTCCGGTTCGAGCTTGCTCATCTGCTCGAACTGCTGAATCGCCTTGTCGTACTCGGAGTCTTTCTTGTACTGCACGCCCAGATTGAACCAGGTGTGAGGGATCTTCGGATCCTGCTTTTGCGCCTTCTCGATTTCCGCGACGCCCTCTTTCGTCTTGCCTGCGCGCAGCAGCGCAAGTCCGTAGTTCAGCCTTTCGCGCGCGGAGTCCGGGGCCATGTCGAGAGCCTTCTTAAACTCGTCGACGGCCTGAACCTGCGTCGTCGGATTCTCATAGAAAGCCTTGCCCAGGTTGCGGAGGTGCCAGAGGCGATCCGCCGCCGTACCACTCAGATCCGCGCCGCTCAGCAACAGGAGCGCGGCCGAACCCGTCGCCGCGGCAAGCACCCAGGGAAGGACGCCTTGGAATTTCGAAGGCCGCCTCATTTCTTGAGACCTTGCCCTTCGGTAACCAGGGAGATCCTGTTGACCGGAACGGAGATCTTCTCCACTTTCCCGCTCGGCCAGCGAACCTCGGCCGACTCGATCTTGGCCGCCTGTCCGATGCCGAAATGCAGGCGCTTCGAGCTCTGTCCGGAATAGCCGTTGCCGCCTTCCACTTCGCGGATCAACGTCTGCCCGCTCGAAGTCTTCAGTGTGACGCGCGCGCCTATCGCGTCACGGTTCGACTTCCCGGCGCCCGATCCAAATGCGCCGGTTAACTTCAGCTGCACCCAGTTCCCCGCCCCTTCCGTCTGGCTCCGGTACAGCAGCATCGGCTGGTCGGCATTGGTCTGAAAAATGTCGAGCCGGCCGTCGTTGTCGAAATCGCCCACCCCCAAGCCGCGTCCATCCAGGTCGTTATCGACGCCGGCCTCCGCTGAAATCTCCTTGAACGCCTGCGTGCCGAGGTTGCGGAACAACTTCTTCTTCTGATATCCGCTCCAGGTCATTTCGCCGATGTTCGGCCAGTTGCGCACATCGGTAAAATCGATCCCCGGTGTCGTGATCATATTGACCAGCACCGGAATGTAGTTGTCCTTGCTCGCCGACCGCAAACCGTTGACCACGAAAATGTCCTGCCAGCCGTCGTTATCGAAATCGCCGAACTTCGCCGCCCAGCCCCACAGAGTGGCGCAGGTGCCGGTTTCCTTCGAGAGGTCCGTGAACGTGCCGTCGCCGTTGTTGTGCCACAGCATGTTGCACTCTTTCATGTATTCGTCGGTGATGTTGGTGACATAGATGTCGAGCAGTCCGTCGTTGTCATAGTCGGCGATGTCGGTGTTCATGCCCTTCTTCGTGTCGATTCCGATCGCGGCTTCCGTGGCGTCGCGAAACGTGCCGTTGCCGTTGTTGAAATAGATGCGGTCGGTGCCGTAGTCGCAGGCTAGATAGACATCCTGGAGACCGTCGTTGTTCAGATCGCCGTGCCCGATATCGAGCGTCCAGCCGGTATGCTTCCCGAATCCGGCTTTTTCGGTGACCTCCGTGAAGCTCATCCCGCCGTTGTTGCGCCACAATGTGACGCCGCCGCCGTTGATCGCGTTATC
Source organism: Candidatus Sulfopaludibacter sp. SbA3 (assembly GCA_945893365.1). Taxonomy (GTDB): domain Bacteria; phylum Acidobacteriota; class Terriglobia; order Bryobacterales; family Bryobacteraceae; genus SYKU01. The sequence continues at coordinate 49,453 of CAMDED010000005.1, forward strand.
CAGATCGTTGGGAAGCACGTGAGGCGTCTTCAGATCGAGCAGGTTCTCGGGCTTAAAATAGTTGCCGAACATCAAATCGAGATAGCCGTCGTTATCGTAGTCGAACGCCACCGCGGAGATCGTGTTCCCGAACTTGTTCAGCCCGGAAACCTTCGGATCCACCGGCTTGAATTTTCCGTCTCCCTCGTTGTGGTAGAGAATCGGCGTGCCGAAACGGCCGATGAGAAGATCCTGTTTCCCGTCGTTGTCGTAGTCGAACCAAAGCGCGTCGGCGACGATCGAAAGCGGGTCGTTCCCTTCCGCGACGCCGGCCTTCGCCGCAACGTCCGTGAAGTTGAAATTTCCGTCGTTGTGAAACAGGTGATTGAGCTTGCCCTTGTCGGAATCGGTCACGAAGACGTCGTCAAGGCCGTCGTTGTCGTAGTCGCCCACGGCGACGGCCGCCCCGCCCGAGGTGAACATTCGCAGCACGTCGGCGCTCTTTCCGTTGAACCGGCGCGTGTGGTGCGTAACCCTCACGCCGCTCTTCTCGCCCACTTCCTGGTAACGGATCTTCGATAGCCCGCCGTTCCAGGCCCAAACGCCCAATGGCGCCAGTATCAATGCCCCAATCATGAGAGTTCGTTTCACTAGTTTGTCCAGATCTCAATGAGATTCGTATCCACGCGCTTGTTGGGATCGAGCACGTCGTCGATGTAGGCCTTCAGATCGTCGCCGTCCTTGGACAAGCGCGCTTTCAGGCCTGGATTGTCCGGAAACAAGGAGAGCCCTTCCTTCCAGATCGCCTTTGCCTTCTCGATATTTTCCATTTTCCAGTAGCCGTCGCCAAGAGAAACGAAAGCTCGCGAATGATAGCCCTTCTTCGCGCCGTCGGCCTTCTGAATCGCCATGGCTCTTTCCAGATCGGCCACGCCCAAATGAGCTCTCCCGAATACCTTTGGCCAATACAAGTAACTGTTGCCGCGGGTGTAGAGAGCGATCCAACTCGGTTTGATCTCGATCGATTTCGTGAAAAATGAAAGCGCCGTGTTCGCAAGAATCACCTGCGTGATCGCACCCGAAGCGGGGATCTTGTCGACGTAAGCGAACCCGTAATTCAGAAATGCGCTTGAGGCGTTTTGATTGTCCGCGGTCAGTTTTTCAAAGAATTTGATCGAGCGGTCGTACTCCTTCGCCTGGATCACGGCCTGGCGGTATTCGCTGCCGAATCGAATGTTGTCCGGCTCCGCCGATAGCGCCGATTCAAGCTTTCCGAGCGCGTTTGAGTAGTCCTTTGTGGCGAGAGCCTTCATTCCCGCCTGATAGTCGGCCTCGCCCGAAGCGGCAAACGCCGCGCCGGCCGCCAGTCCGGCAATCGCCAAACACCCGATCAGTTTCTTCATTTCCTGGTCGCCTTTGCCGTCAATACGGCCTTTTTCGAATCCCCTTCAGACACTTTGTAAATCCTGTCCACCGTCACTCCGGCCAGAACCTGCGTTGCGCCGGTAGGCCAGCGGATCTCAACCTTCTCGATCGCCGCCGTTCCGGCGAGACCGAAATGCACCCTTGCGCTGCTCTGACCGGCAAAGCTGTTCCCGCCGCTCACGTATCGCAGATAGGTCTTGCCGCCCGATGTCAAGCGGATCTGAGCGCCTACAGCCCCGCGATTCGACTTCGTGCCCTCGAGCAGGAACGAGACCCAGTGCGCCCCTGTGGGAATCGTGTTGCGGTAGAGGAACGGCTCGCCGTTCGCGTTCGCGACGAAGATATCCAGCCGGCCGTCGTTGTCGAAGTCCGCAATGCCGACCCCGCGCCCGTCGCGAGTCGAGTCGAGGCCGTGCCTTCCAGCCTGATCTTTGAAAATCTGCCCCCGCTCATTGTGAAACAGCTTCTTCTTCTGATATCCGCTCAGGCTCTTGCTTCCCATGGGCGGCCAGTTGCGGGCGTCCGCGAAATCGATTCCAGGCTTGGTCACCATGGCGAAAATGTCGGGCACGTAACTGTCCTTGCCCGCCGAAACCCAGCCGTTCATCACGTACAGGTCCAGCCATCCGTCGTTATCGTAGTCGAAAAACTTCGCACCCCATCCCCAACCGGTGTCGTGCGTTCCGGTTTCCCGGCCGACGTCGGAAAACGTCATGTTTCCGTTGTTATGCCACATGAAGTTGCCTTTTCTCATGTAGTCGTCCGTGATGTTGGTGACGTAGATATCGAGACGCCCGTCGTTGTCGAAATCCCCGATATCAACGTTCATTCCCTTCTTCGTGTCGATCCCGATCGCGGATTCCGTCCGGTCCGTAAACGTTCCGTCGCCGTTGTTGACGAACAGCCGGTCGGTGCCGAAATCGGCCGCGACGTACAGGTCCTCGTCGCCATCGTTGTCCAGGTCGCCATGCCCCAAGTCAAGCGTCCAGCCGCTGACCTTGATGCCCACTTTCGCGCTTGCATCCGTAAACGTACCGTTCTTATTGTTGTGGAAAACGGTAACGCCGCCCCCGTTATTCGCGGTTTCGAAGCTCTCCGGAAAAAAGCGCGGCGTCGCGGGATTGAAAAGGTCTACCGCTTGAAAATAGTTCCCCACAAAGAGGTCGGCGTACCCGTCGCGGTCGTAGTCGAACGCGATCGCCGTAATCGAGTTCAAGTAACGCTTCAAACCGGCGGCGGCGGTCACTTCCTTGAACTTGCCGCTGCCAAGATTCTCGAACAGCTGATTCTGTCCGAACCGCGCCACAAAAAGATCCGGCCGCCCGTCGTTATTGATGTCGAACCAGAGCGAGTCGGCGGAGGCGTTCTTCGAATCGTTGCCGTTTGACACGCCGGCGCCTTCGCCGGTGTCGGTGAACGTCAGATTGCCGTTGTTGTGGAAGAGGTGATTCTTCCCACCGACGCTCGAATCGGTGACAAACATGTCCTCGAAGCCGTCGCCATCGTAATCGGCCACCGCCACCGACGCGCCAAGCGCCGTATAGCCCGCCATGATATGCGCATAGGGATTCTCAAAAGAACGGTTCGTGTGCTTCGTCGCCACGCCCGCCTTCACCGTGATATCGTCAAACCACCGCTCGCTCAGAACCGCAGCGCCCAATCCGGCCGTCAACAACAACGCCGCAACCGTGAATGTTTTCACTTCGCCCCGCCTTTGTAGTGCCGCTCCACCAATTCGTCTTTGCCTTCCGTGATTTTGATAATCCGATTTCCCGCCACGTTCTTGAACTTCTGCACGGTTCCCGAACGGGGCCACTTCACGGTCATCTCGTCGGCCGAAGTGGCGTCGCTCAGCCCGAAGTGCAGCCGGAGAGTGTTCTGCGATCCGTATCCATCGCCGAGCACAACCTCGCGCATCTGTAGCTTGCCTCTGACGATGGCGGTCACCCGTGCGCCGACCGCATCGCGGTTGGACTTCGTTCCCTCAAGCTCCACGCCCAGCCAGTTGCGCTTCTGTCCCACCTCGTTGCGCAGCATGATGTGCTTGTCGGCCGATGCCGATAACGCCATGTCGAGCACGCCCCGGTTCCAGAAATCCGCCACCGCAACGCCGCGCGTGTTGCGGACCAGATCCGTTCCGGCCGCGGTTCCAACCTCATCGAACGTCCCGTCGCCGTTGTTCCTCAGGTGGCGGTTGTGTTCCCAGCCGTGCCATGACATTTCGCCGAAATAATCGGGATCGAAGAAAATACCGGTCTTATATTCATCCTGTTTGCTTACCACATTGTTGAGAAATTCCATCTCAATTTCCGTGCCTTTGGAGTTGTAGACCCAGCCGTCGGCGGCGAAAATATCCTGCCAGCCGTCATTGTCGAAATCGGCGAAGGACGAACCCCAGAACCAGCCCAGCGGATTCGCTCCGGCTTTCCATGTGGTGTCCTCGAAGGTCCCGTCACCCTTGTTGCGCAGCAGTGTGTTCCCGGAGGCCATTTGCTGGAACACTTCCACAAATTCGAAGCCCGATTGCCTGAACACCTCGAAGTAGAGAGGCATGTCCGTCTTCCACACGCCCTGTCTCCAGCAGTTCAGCATGTACCGCATGACGGTGGGCATTTCGGCGTACCAGGCATCCTCAGACCGAATATTGGTGCAATAGATGTCGAGCTTTCCGTCGTTGTCGTAATCGCCCATCGACGCGCTCATTCCCGCGCCGTACGCAAGGGTGCCGCTCTTCACCGTGACATCGGTAAACGTGCCGTTGCGGTTGTTGTGGTAGAGGGTCTTACGCCCGAAATCGTTTACCACATAGAGGTCGGGATAGCCGTCGTCGTCATAGTCGCCGAAGACCGTTCCCAGACAGAGCCCCAACTCGCCGACGCCGGCTTTTTCGGTCATGTTGGTGAAAGTCCCGTCTCCGTTGTTGCGATAGAGCTGGTTCGGCTCGCCGTTTCGCGCGTAGAAAGTGGTTGGAATCGCCGTGCGCGGGTCGAGGTAGCGCCCGACATAGAGGTCCAGGAAACCGTCATTGTCGTAATCCGCCCAGGAAGCGACCGTCGTGCAGCAATCGTCGCCGATTCCGGATTTCTTCGTGACGTCGGTGAACGTGCCGTTTCCATTATTGCGGAACAATTGATTCGGCTTGAACGTCCGGCTGACGAAGAAGTCCTTGAAGCCGTCGTTGTCGAAGTCCGCGAACAGGCCGACGCTCACGCCGTCCAGGCCCGCGAGCCCCGCTTTCGAGGTGACGTCTTCAAACTTGCCGTCTCCGCGATTGCGGAACAATTTCGACTCGGCTCCATCCGGAATAAACAAGTCGTAAAACCCGTCGTTATCGTAGTCGGCGGTGGTAATTCCAGCGGGGCCGTAGCGAATCATCGCAAATTTCAGCTTCTGCTTCAGGAATTCAGGATAGTACCGGTTCTTGAAATCGATCCCCGCGGTCCGCGAGACATCGGCGAAATGCGGCTTCTCGCCCGAGCTCCTTTCGCCCTCAATCAGAGACGCGGACACGATTTTCAGCCCGCCACTCCCGCGCTCAAACTTCATCCGGAAATACGCCCGGTCGATTGCGGAGCGCGAGGACCCCTTTGGAATGCCGATCAGCTCAAAGCGGACGCTCGCAATCAGCTCGTCCTTCCATTTTTCGAGACGGTGAACATGGACGCCGGCCTCGGAGATGGATTCGAAGGAATCGACATACGCGCGCCACTCCTCCACCGCCGCCGAGGGTGTGTCCGCTGAGCCGTCCGATTTCATTCGCAGCTTCCTGATGCCGTCTTTTTCCGTGGCTAACTCCAAACTGTTCAAGCCGAGACGCCGGCCTTTGAACTTTGCGTCGTAGAAGCCCTCGACGGCCCCCGGATTCTTCGCCTCGATCGCCTTGCCGAGGCGTCCCAGAGTCTGTACGACCTCTTTGCCTGTGTTAAAAAACCGCCAGCCGTTCTTGTCCATCGTGTCCATGGCGGACGAACTGATTACGAAGAGAGCCACGGGCGTCAGTAGCGCGCCGAAGATATAGAGTCGGTTGCGAGTCATCATGTTCAATTATCGAAAACGGCGTTCCTATTTCCCCGCAATTGGGGCGTGTCCGCGCGACGAGGCGCGTAATCGCTTTGATATTCAAAAGCCACTAGTACAAAGGCAGTATAGGGATAGTAACAGCCGTTAAACGGGAGTGTCAAGACGTACTTCGGTACTCTTAGTACTTCAGCTGCAAGTTGTAGTAATAATTAAACATATAGCGTTCTCTTGAGATTCGCTCCTCAAGGTGTCATTGGAACCCTCACTAGTACTTCAGTAGTACTTTAGGGGTACTTTCGCTCCCGTTTTTGCGTGCGCAATTCCCGTGAAACCGGCGCGAATCGCGATGCAAATTAAGCCCTGACGGTTATTTCCCTATTTCGCTTCGTTTGCTACCCTCGGACAGCCATGCTATGTTCGAGAGGGGAAGTTTTTTCCGCGGTGCGCCCACCCAACGGTTCATGAATAAACCTCGCTTTCCGTCCCTCATTTGGCTGGCGTTGCTAAGCGCCTTTTCCGCAAGCGGGCAAATCGTCCTCAACCCCACGCCGTCGCGCGGGTTGGGACAGCCCCAGTTGACCGTCTTCAGTTCGACGCCGAACCTGGTTGAAGGGCGAGAGCTGAATCAACCTACGGCTCTGGCGATCGACAAGAGCCAAGCTCCAGCCGCACTCTACATCGCCGATACCGGCAACAACCGCGTCCTGGTTTGGCGTAGCGCCGCGCAATTCAAGAATGGCGCCGCCGCCGATATCGTCATTGGACAGCCGGACCGCCTTAGCACTTTCCCGCAGGGTCCGGGCCGCACGAATTCCATCCTTTCTAGAGGTCTATTCGCCCCAACGGCGGTGATCACGGACGCGAGCGGCAACCTTTATGTGGCGGATTCCGGGAACAACCGCATTCTGCGTTTTCCCGCGCCGCTGTCCGCCAGCGAGCAGGTCCCGGACCTGGTCATCGGCCAGCCCGACTTCAATACCGTGACGCCGAACACGGGCGGGATTTCCGACAGGACGATAGTTCTATTCGGGAACAATACGCTTTCCCGCGGGGCCTTCGCTTTCGATTCCAGCGGAAATCTGTTTTTTGCCGACGCTGGCAACAACCGCGTCCTGCGCTACCGCGCAGCCGATCTCAGACCGGGGTCGCCCAACCAGCCGGCCGCGGACATGCTCTTCGGACAACCGGACTTCATCACGGCAACGGCGCTGGCGCTTACGGCGGAAAATCGGACCAACCGCGAACGCCTCACGGGTCCGGGAGGACTTGGAGTGGATCCCGCCGGCCGGCTTTACGTGTCCGACGCCCTGGCTCGCGTCGTGGTTTTCGACAGCCCGCTTTTTAGCGGAAAGAGTCCCGCGCGAATCCTCGGGATCCGGACGCCCGTCCCGCTTCAGCCCGGCCAGCCATCCCCTCCGGCGATCGACGAAACTTTGCTCCTAACACCCCAGGGCGTGTTTTTCAGCGGATCGAATCCGGGAGTCGTCGACTCCGGTCTTCATCGAATTGTGGTCTACGATCCATTCGACCGCTGGCCAGCCGAGTCCGTCGCCTTCTCGCCTCCCGCCAAGGGCCTTTTCGGACAGCCCGATTTCAACAGCCAGAAACCGAACCGCGGCCAGCCTGAGCCGTCCTCCAATTCTCTGCGGGGTCCTACTGAGGCCGCCCTGTTGGGAGACGAGCTCTTCGTGGTGGATTCCATCAACAATCGCGTGCTCGTACTGCCACGCCAGTCTCCTACACAGTTCCTGCCGGCTTCACGCGTCCTTGGTCAGGACGACTTCAAGTATGGAGCGGTCAATTTATTGGAAGGACGCGAGTTCAATTTCGGCGATCGCGGGGCGTTGCTGGTCGACTCGAAGTCGAATCCCCCGCGGCTCTACGTCGCCGACAGCGCCAACCACCGCGTCCTGGGCTATCGCGACCTCCGAACCGTCAAGCCGGGCGTCAAGGCCGACTTGCTTATCGGACAGAGCGATTTCGGATCGTCCATCGTCAATTATCCCGGGAACGAGATCGACAAGCCGACCGACACGGGGCTCGCCCTCCCTGCCGGACTGGCGCTTGACGCGGATGGTAACCTCTACGTGGCCGATTCCGGAAATGGCCGCGTCTTGCGATTCCCGAAGCCGTTCGACAACATCTCGAACGGCGTTCCGAAGGCCGACCTCGTCCTGGGTCAGACCAGCTTCACCTTCAAGATCGCCGATCCAAGCGCAAAGACGATGGCGACTCCCTGGGGGCTGGCTTTCTCAGGCGACGACGGTCTCCTCGTCTCCGACGCGACCCACAACCGCGTCCTTCTTTTTGCGGGCAAGGCGGAGGATTTCGTCAACGGCATGACGGCCTCGAAGGTCTACGGACAGCCTGATTTCGTCTCCACGCGCACAGGCGGCGCCGAAACCGACAACCGGATGAACTCTCCGCGCCACATCGCCGCCGACACCGACGGACGACTGTACGTCACCGACACAGGCAACAGCCGCGTGATGATTTTCGATCAAGTGGCGTTTACGCCTTCCGCCGATGCGCGCGCCGCCATCCAGTTGTCGCTGTCGATTCAAGGCGGCCGGCTTTCGGTTCCTCGGGGTATATTCGTCAACTCTGAAACCGGCGAAATCTGGGTCGCCGACACGGGATCCCAACGCGCCGTCCGCTATCCGAAATTCGACGACCTGGCGCTCAGTTTCCAGGGGAACGGCGTCGTGGTGGACGCGAGCAACGGCTTCGGTTTCTCTCCGCTTGCCGTGGCGCAAGACAGCAGCGGAGCGCTACTGATCCTGGATAACGCAAACCGCATCGTGATCCACTTCCAAGGCCTCGCCGGGTTGAACGCCGCCAACTCCCTGCCCTTCCGCGCGCTTGCGCCCGGGGCTATCGCCTCGCTCTATCCGCGCGGTGGAACGTTCGCCAGCGTGACGGAGAATTTCAGAGCCCTTCCGCTGCCGCGCGCGCTCGCCGATACGGAGGTTCACATCAACGGCCAGCCCGCGCCTCTGTTTTACGTTTCTCCCACCCAGATCAACTTCATGGTCCCAACCAGCGCGCCCGTCTCGGGGACCGTGGAACTGGAAATCGTCCGCAAGTCCACCGGCCAGGTTGTAGCCGGCGGCTCGCTGCCCATGGACAGGGCATCGCCCGCTCTATTCACGGTAAGTGGAACCGGAGGCGGCCAGGTTGCGGCGCTGAATCAGGACAACACGGTGAACTCGGAAGAGAATCCCGCGGCGCGCGGTTCCATTATTCAGCTTTTCGGAACCGGCCAAGGCGTGGTGCCGGGAGCTCCACCCGACGGCGAGGCGCCGAGCGGCCAAATCCAGACCGACGTGAAGCCTCGCGTCATCGTCAACACCGGCTTTGTCGACGAAGCCGACGTGGTGTTTTCCGGTCTCGCGCCCGGCCTGGTCGGCGTGTGGCAGATCAACGTGAGGATCCCCATGACCGTGCCTCCCTCACCTGCAATCGTCGTGGCAATTGTGCACCGGAGCATTCCAAGCATCGTCCCGGGCCTGAGGACGACAATCGCCGTGAAAGAGTAGACTGCATGGAATTCAATGAACCCCGCATCGCGCTGAATCGTATCTACACCAAACGCGGCGACGGCGGTGAAACCAGCTTGGTTGGCGGCCAGAGCGTGGGAAAGGACGCTCTTCGAATCGAAGCCTACGGCACTGTCGACGAACTGAATTCCTGCGTCGGCATGGCTGCGGTTTCGGTAAAAGCCTCGGCCGAAACCGCGAAGCTTGATCCGCTTCTTACGATCCTGTTGCGCGTGCAACACGAGCTGTTCAACCTCGGCTCCATTCTGGCCACCTTGCCCGAGGACGTGCATCGGAAACAGCCGCGCATAACGGAGGCGGAGGTCGCTCAGCTCGAATCCGAGATCGATTTGATGAATGAAGGCCTGCCGGCGCTTCGCTCGTTCGTCTTGCCGGGCGGCTCGCGCCTGAACGCCGAGTTACATCTCTGCCGCACGGTTTGCCGCCGCGCCGAACGCATCTGCGTGGCGCTCGCACGCGAGGAATCCGTTCCGCCGGAAGCGATTCGATACCTCAACCGTCTCAGCGACGCGATGTTCGTCTGGAGCCGGTGGGCAAGCGCGGCCGAAGGCGTGAGCGAAATCCTTTGGCAGCCCAATCGGGCCGCCTCCGGATCACGGTGACGCCGTCCCCAGCGCGCGTCTACGTCCCCAGCGCGCTCTTGCGTCCCCCGGCACGTTACCGCGAAGCGTCGTTTGCTAAGATGAACTTGCCATGCTGAAATGGTTCCGCGCCGCGAAGGAAGCTCCCCTTACGGGCGCGCCGCCCATCCGCAGGCAGAAGACGTACTCGGGGCAAAGCGGCTACGTGTATCAATATTTCTACGAGGGCTGCCGCTCCGCCGAGCGCGGCGCCGCGCATGGAACGCAGTACGTCTTTCGAGTTTCGAGCGACCGCCGCACGGACGTCAATCACTCGATCTTCGTCCCGGAAAGCGCGGTTTCATCCTGGGAAAGCGCGCATGGGCGCTCTCTCAACTCCACCGAGCGTTACGCGATCGCGAAACTCGCCTTGTTTCAGGCGTTCGACGACCGGCCGACGCCCGAAGCCGCGAAAGAGGAGGTCGTCGTGCGGGCGGCCGACGTGGATTCCTACCTTGCGGCGCTGGACCTGGAGTAGACGAATGCCAGTCGCTCCCATCCCGGCGCCTCTCGACCACCTCGGATCCCGCCCCTTCTCTTTCTATCCGCCCATTTTGAATATCGAGACTAACGAGTGGCTGTACCGCAAGTCCACGTGGTCCGAGATGCTGGTCTCGAACGCCCGCAGCGGTATGGAAGTCTGGATTCCGCGGCGGTTTCTCGGGGAGATATCGAGTATCGAAGACCCCGTGGTCATCGTGGGCCTTGTGAAGGAATTGGAATACCGGGCGGGAAGCATCTGGCCGCACCAGCGGCGCGTCATCGAAATGCCGCCCACGCCGGCTGCGAGTGCGGAGCGCATCCCGGCCTCGGACCTTCCCGCCCCGGTCGTGGGCATCCGCCTCGAACGGTCGGAAGCCGCGATCGGCCGGTTGATCGGCATCGTAATGGTGATTGCCATTCTGGCCTACGTGCTGATGATCTCGGTAACTCGGGACGGCGGGTTCCGGCTCCGCGCCGTGATGCAGTCGGATACGGGTCTCACCGCCCGCGACGACTACTTCGCCGTCGTGCGGCGGCTCGGGACCCCAGCCGAAGACCGCTGGAGCCCCGAGACCGGCGCTCTCCAGTACCGCGCCCTGTGGTATCCTCAGCAAGCTTATTACGTGATTCTTCTCGGAACCGACAGGAAGGATATGCACTATATCGGCACGCTCGGTAAAGACTGGAAGACGATTCATTCCGTTCCCTCGCCGGGAGTGGCGGCGATGCTGAATAAGCTGCCGAAATTCTGATCCACTCTTGAGCTTTCCACATGAAACGAATTCTCGGACACGCGATCTGGGCGTTGGTAGCCGTTCTCGCAGCCTACGCCCTTGCGGCGATCGCCCTCAACCGCGGCGAGCCGATCAACAGCATCTGGCTGGTGATCGCCTCCGCCTGCACCTACCTCATCGGATTTCGCTTCTATGCGAAGTTCATCGCCACCAAGGTCATGGCGCTCGACGACAACCGGGCCACGCCCGCCGAACGGCTCCGCGACGGCCACGACTTTGAGCCGACCAACAAGTGGATTGTCTTTGGGCACCACTTCGCCGCCATCGCGGGACCCGGGCCGCTCGTCGGACCCACTCTTGCCGCCCAGTTCGGTTACCTGCCGGGAACGCTCTGGATCATCGTCGGAGCTGTGCTTGGCGGCGCCGTGCAAGACTTCGTCATCCTGTTCGCCTCCGTGCGCCGGGACGGCAAGTCGCTCGGCCAGATGGCTCGCGAGGAAATCGGCAAGGTCGGCGGATTCACCGCCCTGCTGACCGTGCTTCTGATCATGATCATTCTACTTGCGGTCGTGGCGCTGGTGGTGGTGAACGCGTTGAAGGGCAGCCCGTGGGGGACGTTCACGATCGCGGCGACCATGCCCATCGCCGTGCTGATGGGCGTCTACCTGCGCTACCTGCGCCCGGGCAAGGTCCTGGAGGTTTCGGTAATCGGCTTTCTCCTCGTCATGGCCAGTATCTTCGCCGGCGAGTGGGTGGCGAATTCGAGCGCTCTCGCTCCCGTCTTTACGCTCTCGGCGGTGTCGCTCGCCTTCGCGGTAATCATCTACGGTTTCTTTGCGAGCGCGCTGCCGGTGTGGCTGTTGCTGGCTCCTCGCGACTACTTGAGCACATTCGTAAAACTGGGCGTCGTGCTGATGCTCGGAGTCGGCATCCTTTTCGTCCGCCCCGAGCTGCAGATGCCCGCGTTCACGCGGTTCGTCGATGGCACGGGCCCGATTTTCGCAGGCAAGATTTTCCCGTTCTGCTTTATCACGATCGCCTGCGGAGCGATTTCCGGATTCCATTCGCTCATTTCCTCGGGCACGACGCCGAAGATGCTCGCCAAGGAGGGGCATGCCTGGCCGGTGGGATACGGTTCGATGCTTCTGGAGGGTTTCGTCGCGGTCATGGCCATGATCGCCGCCTGCGTACTGGAACCCGGCGTCTTTTTCGCCGTCAATTCACCGGCGGGCGTAGTGGGCGCGACGCCCGAGGCGGCCATCGCGACGATCAATGGCTGGGGCTTCCCGGTTTCGGTCGCGACCATGCAGGACCTCTCCAAACAGGTGGGCGAGCAGACGCTGTTCTACCGCACGGGAGGAGCGCCGTCGCTCGCGCTGGGCATGGCTCACATCTTCGCGCGCAGCGGGGGCGGCCAAGCCGTGATCGGCTTCTGGTACCACTTCGCGATCATGTTCGAGGCCCTGTTTATTCTGACGATCATCGACGCCGGCACGCGCGTGGGCCGCTTCATGCTTCAGGATCTGCTGGGTCACGTCTACAAGCCGCTGGGGCGGACCGGTTGGATGCCGGGCGTCATCGCGACGAGCGCCGCCGTGGTTGTCGCCTGGGGTTATTTCCTCTACCAGGGCGTGAAGGACCCTTTGGGCGGTATCAATTCCCTTTGGCCGCTTTTCGGTATTGCGAATCAGCTGCTCGCCGCGATCGCGCTGTGCGTCGCGACCACAATCCTCATCAAGATGCACCGGGCGCGCTACATGTGGGTAACGTGCGTGCCGCTCGCGTGGCTGGTGATCGTGACTTTCAGCGCGGCGTATTTGAAGATACTTTCGCCGCTGCCGAGCTTGGGGTTCCTTGCCCAGGCGAGCGCGCTTGAAGCAAAAATCCAGGCCGGGGCGATCGCGGCGGCGAATGTGGCCGAGACTCAGACGTTGATTTTCAACGCGCGTCTGGACGCGGCAATCTGCGGAATCTTCCTCGTGCTGGTGACGACCATTCTCATCGATTCGATCCGGCTCTGGATCGGAATTCTATCCGGCGGGCGCGAGGGACGGGTGGTGGAGTCGCCCTTCGTGCAATCGATGCTGCGGCCGGAGGAAGTGTGAGACGCCTGCGGCGTTTCGGAGAGCTGGTGATGGCGCTGCTGCGGGAGCTCGCCGACGAGAACGCTTATGCCCGGCACTTGGCGAGTCACGGCCGGAAGCACTCCGGAGCCGAGTGGCGGCGATTCTCCGAAGAGCGCATGCGGGCGAAATACGCGCGCGCCAAGTGCTGCTGATCGGAGATCAACCCCGATCGGCCGCCTCGACTGCATTGATTTTTCCGATTAGGGCGGATGACAACGAGCCGAGGCTGTCGCCGAGAGCCTTGAGGACCTTGGGCGGAACATCGATCAGTTCCGCCTCGAGCCGCCGCTCCAACATTCGCCCGCTGCTTGTCAGCTGTTTGACGCCTTTCGGAGTGATTCGCACCAGACTTGACCTTGCGTCCTTTGCGTCCGCTTCGCGGCGAACCCAACCACGAAGCTCCATCTGTTGAATGAGTACCGTCATCGTTGGCGCGCGGATCTGCTCGATCTCAGCCAGAGTTCGCTGATTCGACGGTCCCAGGAGATCGAGGTCTTTCAGGACCATCAGCGCGGTCCAGCGAACCTTGGCGCGGCGTGCCTCGTGGCGAAGGAGCCGATACACGTAACCGCTCACAAACATCAGCAATTGCGCCGCGTTTCCCTGTGGCGGATGTGGCATGATAAATGGTTAGTTATACTAACTATTATGCCACAAGCCGCGGGCGTGCGAACCGGTAACCGGAATTCGGTCCTGTTGTGGGCAGGCCTGCTTGCCGCCCCGCTGTTCGTCTTAAGCGTGAGCGTCGCCGGCTCGCTGAATCCGGGCTATCGCCATTCCCATGGAGCGATCAGCCGGCTGGGGGCCCTGGGTGCGCCTTGGAATTTGGGCTTTGCCTTCTTTGGCCTTCTGCTTCCAGGCCTGCTGACGGCCGGAGTGGCCTTCGAACTGCGGCGCGCCGGGCAAGCCGTGGGTGCGAAGACGCACGCCGGCACAGGTCTCCTGGTTTACGGAGCGATGACAGGACTGACGGCTATACCCGCCGACTTCGAGCGCATGTTTCAGAGCCCGTGGACATGGGCGCATGCATTCTTCGTCATGGCGTCTCCATTGGTGCTTTTCGCAGTGATTCCAGGCTGCGCCCGGTCCTTGAGAGTACTTGGCGCTTCGCGAGCGTCCGCGGCCATGTTCACGGTTCTCGGGTACCTGCCGGCCCTGGAATTTCTGCTGTATGGGATCCTCGTCAACGCGCCTGGACTCGTTCAACGATTGATGATCGTAACCGGCCACCTCAGCACTGCCTGGTTAAGCTGGGCACTTCTTGCGATTCGTCGCGAACCGAAGCCGCGACCGGATCCGCCCGTTGCTGTTTCGAACCCAATCACCGGCGAGCGCGCCTGAAGCAAAGATCCTGAAACCGGTGCGCTCACGGCCGTCAGGCTCGGAACCGCGGCTCCCCGTCGGTAGCCAAGTCAGTGTCCGTAAAAACCGCGTTTTCTATGTTGCACGACACGGCCAAGCTTGATTGGCTTCGTTCTTTTTGGGGTTCCTGCCTTGGTTCCATCGCCCGTTCCGGCCGGCCACACACCGAAATTTTCCGGGCCTTCGGCTTTCCCGCGACCCGCCATCGGGGATATACTAACCGACACCTCGACTCACGAGAGTCGGGTTGAAAGCTGCGCTGAGGACTTCAATGTTCAAGACGAGTTTGCCGTACACGCTGATTTGCTGCGCCGTCATGCACGGCGTCCCGCTTTGGGGTCAGGTTCGAAAGCTGCACACCCGCGATATGACGCGCCTCAGCCAGGTTCAGGTCGCGGAATACCTGACGCGGAAGGACATCATTTTCATACCGGTGGGCGCGGTCGAAACCAATGGCATCATGCCAAGCGATCGCGACTACGTATCGCCTCTGGCGTATGCGATGGCGAGCGCGGACGAGATCGACGCCTTGTACATGCCCGGTCTCGTCTGGTCGTTCCCGGGAACAACCGTGATCGCCCCTTCCACCATCTATCTATCTCCGGGAGCGGGAACCGCTTACCTGAAGACTCTCGCGAAATCGCTCCTGCGCCAAGGGTTTCGGCGGCAGGTCTGGTTCTCTTCGGGACAGGGGCCGGCTGCTCTCACCGTGGGGACGCTCGTGCGGGAGTTCTTCGAGGAGACGCGCGTCCCCATTCTCTACATCGATATGGATACCTATCTGCCCAAGCTGAAGCTGGCTCCCGACGCTCGGAGCAAAGCGTTGTATGGCGCGCACTACATCACGGGAAGGATCGAAGACCTTCCTCTCAAGAACGATTACGGCCCGAAGGAATCGGAGGCGGCGGGAGCCATTCCTGAGAACAAGGGGCTCGCGGCGCTCGGTAAGCTTGGCCTGTCCGGCAGTTTGAGTGTCGGATCCTACATCCCCGATGTGATGGCCCACGGTGGGCGTGGCCCGGCCCTGCCTGAAACCGAGGCGGAACGAACGGAATGGGGGAAGCAGGGCCGCGATCAGATAAGAGCTATCGTCAAACAGATGCGCCTCAACGAAGCCATGGAGGCCTTGAAACAGCACGACCGTTTCACACAGGAAGTGGTCGTTCCGAAATTCGGCAAGATGCTGCCGGCCACTACCGATTCGCGCTGATGAGCGTTGTGAGCGTGCCTTTCAATGCCGGGCGGCCCCGGAGATCGACTACCGGTTAAGGAAGCGATCGAGCCAGTCGAACGCGGCGGAAACCGCTTCCGGCGTCGGCGTGTGTCCCTTATGATGGTTGAAATACCCGATGTTCATCCGGTTTCCCGAGGCTTCGTAAACGGAGCGCGCCGCGTTGATGTAGTGCCAGCTCCCCTCTTTGTCGTATTCGTCTCCGCCGATCAGGAGGAACGGCCGGGGAGCGACCATTCCGATCAACTCGTGCTGGTCCGTGCCCGCCGGCGCGGCCGCGAGTTTGTCGCCTAGGTACCAGTAATCTTCGTAGTTCGAGAACTTGAAGCCGATTCCGAGCTCCGAAGCGACGACGGCGCGGATACGAGGTTCAAAGGCCCCGGCGTAGAGCGCCATCTTGCCGCCAAGCGAGTGTCCGATGATTCCGATCCGCCCGCGATCGGCATCGGGGAGCGTTTCGATATAGTCCACCACGCGCCTCGCATCGGAGATCCACTTCCCAAGGCCTGTCGAGCCGGGGTGCCGCAGCGCCAGATTGGCAACGGCCTCGCTGTAGGATTCGCCATAGCTCTCGCCGAACCAGCGAACCGCGACGGCCAGGTACCCACGCTGCGCCGCCGTATAGGCGAACGCATTCACGCCCGTGCCGGGAGCAAAACTTCGACCGCCGAGGTCGGCTGCGGCGGGTGTATCGACGTCATAGAACGGAACGATCATGACCGGCAGAGGCCCACTCGCGCGGTTCCGTGGGCGCAGCACGTAGATCTTCTCCCAGACGCCTGGCTCCATTTCGAGCTCCATCAACCTCCCGGCGAAGTTCCGCTGCGCGACTTCACCGATGGGCCGCGCCGTAATCCCGCCCGGCGGAAACTCCGGCTCCTGAACAAGCGCCTTCCACTTGGCCTTGATCTGGGCTGCGTTCGCCTTCCAGCCGTCGAGCGCGGTCAGCGGACCGATGGAGGACTCAAATCCTCGGGGCGGCTGGTTGTAGCGGTCGAAGAAAGCGCTCGGCGGCGCGGCCCTCTCCTTTTCGTTTTCGGGAAGGCTTCGCGCCAGCCGGAATCCGGTGAAGCGGCTGCGCCATTCCGGGTTCATCGAGGAGCGGTAATCGCGCGACCATCGCGAGGTCGTCGAGAGGAAGGAACCACCGCGAATCACGCGCGACAGGCCCGTTGCCGGGCCCTCCGGATCGCGTGTGGAATCGGGACTCGCGGTTACGTGGAAGAAATCGCCGCACCATTCCCAGACGTTGCCGCGCATGTCCCAGAGGCCCAGTTCATTCGCTTTCCGTGAGCGAACCGGCGCGGTGCCGTTCTTCATCGCGGCTTCCAACGGCGCCACGCTCTTGGTGTTTGAAACGCCCAGGTTAGCCGCGTCCTGCAATGATTCGGCCGCGCGCCCCGCGGCTCGAATCCACTCCGCCTCGGTGGGCAAGCGATATGCGGTGCAGGTCCGATCGCGCCGGCCGCTTGTGAGGTCGTAGCACGGTGCGAGCCCCTCCCCGATGCTCCGCAGATTGGCGTAACGGATCGCGTCCCACCAGCTCACGTTCTCGACCGGGCGGCCCTCGCCCTTGTATACGGACGGGTTCGACGACGTGATCCGCTCGTACTCTTTCTGAGTCACTTCCGTCGCGCCCAGCAGGAACGCGCTCACCGCGACGGTTACGCGCAGCGACGTGACTTGATCGAGCGCTTCATGCGTTCCCGCGGGGACGCGCACCAAGTCTTGTGCGAAGACCGGCGCCGCGCGGGAAATTGTGAGCGCGGCGAGGATAAACAATCTGCTTTGGGACATCGAATACGACTCTATCGCAGCGCGTCGAATTCCGCGCGGCCGCGCGAGTTCGGGAATGTACAGACCGACGGAGAGGCAGTATGGACAAAGGGCATACGCTCCTGGCGAAGGATGGCCGCTGGATCCGAGTTCGATTGGGACCAAGCCGATACGGCCCACATCGCCAGGCATGGTGCGACTCGATGGCGGAACGGCGGATTCGAAAATATCGAGCGAAGCCACTAACACAGTCGCCTTCCGTACCCGATAAGCATCCTGCCGGTCTGCCGACGTTAGGCGAATGCTCTAAACCGCTGCGAAACGAAATGCCTCCGCGGCGCATTCACAAACGCGCGGGACTCGATTCCGGACGGGGATGCGGAGGGCCATGACGCTTCTTCATCTGCCTGCCGATCGCCGTTGCCACCTGGCGCATTCCGTGCACCCACGACGGAAATAGGTCGATAAACTGGATCTCCCGCTGAATTCTAACTGGAAGCCGGCACGCATCGAGCCGCACCGGAATGATGTATACCTCATCAAGCGGCAATCGCCGCGCGCAGTCCAGCGCATAGCGGATTTCGGCCTGAAAACCGCCCTTTTTCGAAACCGACCACTGGGAAAAACAGGGGAGAAAGAAATCCGAAGTCTCGATGGCGTCTTCGATGGACCGCGGCCAGTTTTGGCCTGGCAGAAGCATTCGCCTGTCCAGCCACGGGTCGAAGCCGCGCTCACGCAGATCGTCGAAGATCCGTTCGGCGAACGGGCGGTCTTCCTCCACATAGGCCAGAAAGACTGTTGGCTGCGTCCGGGGAATGAATTCGTAGCACCCGTGACCGTCCGGGCGGAATACGCCGAGACCGTCGATGTCTACTCTCTTTCCGTCTTCCAGGCATTGGCGCAAAATACGGGCGACGCTTTCCGTGGTGGAGGGACTCCTACTTGTCATGAGCGCCTTTTTTGCCGAATTTGTCGAATTGGAACGACCATTTCTCCCCTGGCGAAAACCGCCCGAGCCCGGGTAGCGGAGCCGGCTCTCCTTTTCGCAGGCGGGATACGATCTGGTGAATAACCCGGTCGATCTGGTCGGCGGCTTCGGCCTCCGAGATTCGGGACTGTTTCGCTAACAGGCGGGCGATTTGGGTCTTTTTCATGCCAACCACAGGTTAGCAGGGCGCTTGCCTCGAAACCGCCGTCCGAAAAACGTCCGAAAGCCTGGGCGGCTCATCAAAGCGCTGATTCGGAAAGGCTTCTTAACCAATAGGGAGCATGCGAAAAAAATCTCAACACTTGTGACTGCAAGAGTGATGCAAGAGTTCGTCCCCGTTACCGGGGTTGAAAAGGCTCGGGAGCGGAATGGTTCCGCGCGGGAAACGCTTCGTAAACAGGGGGCCGATGCTTGGGCGGCCCTTCAATCGTTCAAGTGCGCGGCTCGATCCCCAGTTTCGAGAGCGCGAAGCTGCTGGTGCGCGAGGACGGCTCCATGGCCGGCGCCATCGGAGGCGGAAGTGTGGGCCGCCGCGCGAGAGGTGATCGCGACCGGGAAGCCCAGACACATGAGCTTCAACCTGGGCAGGATGCGGCCTATGACAACGGTCTGATTTGCGGTGGCCAACTCGATGTTTTGGGGAACCCGTGATTCCCGTTCCGCGCGCCTTCATTTTCGGCGCGGGCCACAACTCGAAAAGCCTCTCGAAGGTCGCGGTGATGGCCGGCTTCAGCTCCACCGTAATCGACGATCGTGAGGCCTTCGCGAATAGCGAGCGCTTTCCCGAGGCGGATGAGATTTTTTCCGGCGAGCACGAAGAAGTGTTTCCGAAGCTGACGATTCGCGAAACGAGCTACGTCATCATCGTGACGCGCGGGCATCGCGACGACATGCGCGTCCTGCGATGGGCGGTTTCGACGGCGGCCCGGTACATCGCCATGATCGGCAGCAAGCGCAAAGTCCCGGGAACGGGGGAAAGAGCCAGGGGCTGGAGCTTCAGGTCCATCTGGCGGAATTCGTGTCCGGAGTCGAGCACTTCTTTCTCGTACCCGCCGCGGTAAGTAAGACCCGTCGCTCGTTCGCCAACGGAGATCCGGACGGAGCGTTTCAGGAGAAATGGGGCGTCATCAGGCCGGGCTCGCCACTCCCCGTCTGGCCGGATTCCACATGATTGTCTCCACCGGGTAACTTGCGCGCCCCGCAGTTCCAATGGCCACACCAGCAACCGGTGGCGGCGCCTTGGCGTGGAGTTGCGTTCGCCTCTCGTTCCCGACCCTCATGGATACCGGATTCACTCGCGGCATGCGCGTATTTTCGCGATGTCATTGAAATCTCCTTCTGACGGCAGTCACTCGACTTCTTCGATTCCGCGCCGCCACTTGGCGCCAGGTTGCAGGGGCAAGCCCCACCAAGGCCGGACCGCTAATTACTTTTCCGAGCGCGGTAAACCGCGATCCATGACACGGACAATCCCACGTCTTCTCCGTGGGATTCCAGGCGACGATACATCCAAGGTGGGGACAGGACGCTTCGAGTTCATGCAGGACACCGTGCTCATCCCGGTAAACGGCGATCTTGTTCAACCCCTGCCGCATGATCGCGCCGGCCTCGGGAAGAAGGTCGCCGGTTGAGGTGATATCGCCGCCCGTAAAAAGATCGGCGTATTGGGCGGCAACATTGACGTTCTCCTGCGTGAATCTCACGGCTGCGCCCAGCGTAACGCGTGAGGGATCGTAGAGCGCCGCCCATGGATTCCGCCTGCCCTGAATCAGATCCGTCAGAAGCAAGCCGGCGATCGTTCCATGGGTCATGCCGTTGCCGGAATCGCCGGTGACGATGAAAACATTCGGCTCGTCGCAGGGGTTTTTCCCGATGAAGGCGAGGCCATCGACCGGCTCCATGACCTGACCGGACCACGAATACGCCAGCTCCCGTTGAGCCATTGGAAAGCGTTCGCGGGTCCATGCGGCGAGCCGCGCGAAGCGATCCGCGGTATCCTCCGCCTGGCCGGTCTTGTGGTCTTCGCCCCCGACAATCAACACGTCGGAGTCCGCCTCGGACTGCAAACGGACATAGTGATAAGGGTTGAGAGTATCCCAGTAGAGACCCCGGGTCACGGAATCGCGCGGCACGCGCACGCCGATTACGTAACTGCGATAGGCCGCCTGTTTCGTGTGCATCGTCACGAAGTCGTTCACCGGCGTGTTGGTCGCAACCACGATAGCCCTCGCCGAGATCGCCATGCCTTGGCTAGTTTTCACGCAGGCCTGCGTACCGCCCTTGATTTCGGCCGCGTGCGTCCGCGTGTAGATTCGTCCGCCCCGGCGCTCGATTGCGAGGGCCAACCCCGGCAAATACAGCAACGGATTAAGTTGTCCCTGATCGGGAAAACGGAGACACGGCCCGGTGTCGAACGAAGTGAAAGGCGCCCGCCCAATGCGCTCGATTCCCCTCAGACCGGCACGGTGCGCCGCTTCCAGTTCGCGGTCGAGGATACCAGCGTCGGCAGCTCGCGCCCCGAACAAATAGCCGTCCAAACGCTTGAATTCACACGATATCCGCTCTTTTTCGACGATCGATTCAATTTGACGGATCGCCTCCGTGTGACTTTCAGCCGCCAACCGGGCGCCCCGCTGCCCGTGAAGCCGTTCGATCTCAAAGTAGCGCTCATCCAGGGCGTTAACGAGGTGAGCCGTGGTACGGCTTGTTTCTCCGCCTCCGATCTCTCCATCGTCCACCACGATCACCGCCTGGCCCGCAAGAGCCAGGAAATAGGCAGTGGTCAGACCGGCGATACCGGCGCCGATGACGCAGACATCAGCCTGGACATTTTCGTCGAGAGCGGATCGGCGCGGAACCTCGGCCGTCTTCGTCCAGATCGATTCCGTGGCTCCCCGGTTTGCTTCCATTTTGGACTCCCATCACTAGATTTCTCGGAAACCTTTGCGCCGCGGTTCCGTCGAGCCGCGGTGCGGGCGCGCGGCACGGGATTGGCCACAACCGCCAGACGACAGCCCGCCGATGCGCGGCGTTCCCGGCACAACCAGTGCACCGTGCAACACGACTTTCGGGACGCCTTTAGCCTGAGCGGGAACGTTCCACGGGCCTGCCATGGCCGTCCGCGATACTCGCGACACCCGCATATCTATGGGCACAGTGGGCATGCTCTTCGATACGTTACTCGCCGTTCGAACGGGTCAACCACCGAAGTACTCCAGGCTGTTACGACCGTCGCGCCGGCACCCTCATTCCAGGGCGCCATCGCCCGGCCAATCGACCCGCGTTCCGTGCCGGCATCCTCGGGCTGTTCTGACGGGCGGTTTAACGCCCCCTCGGAGTGCCGCAAAGCAGGGGAGACGACAAGAACCCTGCACCACCATTCTCACTATTACACCAATCACGACCCCGCTTTCCTGCCGCCGTCCTGCTTCGGTCAAAGCGGATTATGGGAACTAAACAGCAAAACACCCCAAGGCCGGTCAGGACTCTTTCCTGACGTTAAGGTTTATAACTAAACAGCCATATGCAGACCATGCGAACTTACCGGTTCTTCCACGCTCGAGGAGATGTCTTCGGCTCCCGTGTGCTTCAGCAGGTTCTTCGCCGTCGGAATGTCGCCGAGTTCGGCGCAACGCACCGACAACAGCGCACCGCCCCCGTTCACTCGCACTTCGTAGCGCTTCGCCTCATACTCGGGGATGCCGAAGCCAACCAGCGCTCCGATCAACCCCCCAACCGCCCCGCCGGCTCCCAAACCTGCAAGCGAAGCCAGGATCGGACCGGCGGCGATGAACGGGCCGAAGCCTGGAATGGACAATGCGCCAATACCCGCCAAAAACCCCACAGTCCCGCCCACAACGCCTCCCGCGGTCACACCTGTGGTTGCTCCCTCGGGCGCTTTGGTGTTTCTTTCGTGCGCGAACACCTTCGCGCTCCGGTTGCTGAGGAGTAGCACTGAAATGTCGTCATGCGAGAATCCCGCTCTGCAGATGCGATCGACGGCGTTTTCCGCCTCCTCCCTGTTCTTGTAAATACCGAACACTGCCATATTGTTACCCTCCATGCTTAGGTTCCTTTTGGATTGAATGATTCTATACTTAGTAACCGGAACCCGGCCGGTCACCCTGCCCACCCCGCCCGCGGGACGGCGCCGTTTATTCAGCGCCGCCTGGCAATGGACGCCGGCGGTGGATGCGGATCACTCGCCGGGAAACGAGTCCTCGCCGGCCGTGCCGGCGGGATCAAACCGCCGCCTCGCCCGCGTAGACGCTAGCGGCCGTGCATATACGCCTTCGAGGCCTCCATAACAAAGGAGACCGCCGATGAGCGTCCACGCCGACTAGCCTCATCATCGCGTCCTACTCTCGATGCGAAGGTTGTTTTTCACCGAGAACACGCCCGGCACGCCATGCGCCTGTATCCCCGCGATATTGCGGTCGGCGGCGTTGTTGACAACGCCCTCAAGTGTGAGGTTGCCATTGTTTACGATGATGTGGATGGAAGGCACAGCCTGGAACCCGTAACGGTCGAGGCTGGAGTGCCCGTAGATCGCCCGATAGGCCGCGCGTCTGATGCGGTCGTCGTTCGGAGAAACGGGAAGCACCTCGATCCGGTTGTCGACCGCCTCGACTCCCTCGATGCCCTTCACGACGTTCTCCGACGACGACTTCAACGTGGGCCTGGTCACGCTTCCCGAGAGCGTAACCCTGCCGTTGGAGTCGACTTGAAATACCAGGTTCTCGAACACGTCGTAGAAGGGCAGCATGACTAACTCGTGCCTCACCTCGCGAATAATGCGCTCGATGCCTCTTGGACTCAAGGTTTCCGAGGCGGACGCCGCCGGCAGCAGCCATATTGCAAGCACAAGAGCAAGGTTCGTAGTTCTAATCATTGGTTTTTGTCATTCGCTCAGATTTCCTTTTCCCGCGGCGCGGGCGACCGCGACAATTCCCTCGCGATCCCCTTCCGGTACAAGATGCTGTACAAGAAACCAGACCTGGAACTCGTTCGTCCGAATCACACTACTAACCAAAAGGTCGCTCGTTCCGTCGTCGCCGTCATCCTGAGCCTGCCTGGCGGCTTTGTGGCAGGTGCACAGCAGATTTTCATGGCCGGACACGAGCCTGGCAAGCTGCACAGGAATCGCTTCTCGTCCCGCCGGCGGCCGTTCGATGCGCGTGCGTTCCGCGATGTCGGCTGCCATCGCCACGCTGACGCCGCCGAGGAGCTGTATCCTTTGCGCCACCTGATCTACCAAGGCGGCTTGTTCGGCGTAGTGCTTATCGTAAAGCCGGCGCAGCTCGAAGAAGGTCGGTCCGGACACCTGCCAATGATGCTTCTTATATAGATCGCGCAGCGTGACGGTATCGGCCAAAACCTGGTTGAGCGCTCTCACGCTGCCTTCGCATATCTTCCGGCTCAGCCCGATCGGCATCGGTAAAACCGCGTCAGACTCCTGCAAACCGGCTCGTAGTAAGCTGAGCCGGGGCGCGGCCGCCTTGATGTTCATTCTCACAATGTTCATTTGGCTCCCTTACCCTGTCTTCAATACGGCGCAAGACGGTCCGGCCGGACGGGACGACGCGCCCCCGCAGGCGTAGGCGCGCATCCCGCAAGCCTGTTCTTAACTTCTGTCTTTGCGCGCGCATCTTTCCCCTGCTTCCATTTCCCGGCCCGGCAAGCGCGCGGCCAGCGGCCTATCTAAAGACTCGGTCCTTGTAGCGATCCTCGAAGTCTTTGATCTGACGCTCGGCCTCATCCTCCGCGATCCCGTAGCGCTCCTGGAGCTTGCCCGCGATCTGTTCCCGGCGCCCGGCGGCGATGTCGAGGTCGTCGTCCGTCAGTCTCCCCCACTGCTCGACGATTTTTCCTTTAAACTGCTTCCAGTTTCCCGCGACAATATCGGTGTTCATTTTGTTCTCCTGTTCGTGTTGCGACGTTTCGTTTGGATTAGCCTAGACTTCGCCTCTTGCTCTGCAGTTAAAGGACCAAAAGCGGAAACAGTTCCGAGCAGTCGCAAGAGTCCAAAAAAGTTCAAGCCAATTATCCTTTGTGTCTATGGATCTGAGGCTCGTGTTGCATTTCCCGTCATCAGCGAAGATTACGACCGCTGTTGGTCACGCGAATTCGTCGTGCGACGCGCGGCGGTCACTATGTCACCACGAAGCTAGGCGGCCCCTGCACCCCGGCGGCAGGGAAAACGCAAAGAGAGTCCGCCCGACCATGGTGCCCGGTCCAGCCGGCGCCGGATGGCCGGCAGGTTGAGAGAAAAAGAATTCAGAGTGTTTTTGAGTGTGGCTACGCGACGGCAAGGCACACGCCGCCGATGGGTGTGCAGGCGGGCGCGCATGAAGGATTTGACATACGGGATCGCTACGGAGGCCGGAACGGGTTCGGTGAGTCAGCGCCGAAGCAAGGTCTTGAGCCTCTCAGCCGCTTCCAACTCGTCCGTCCGGCGTGTTCTTCAGATAGACCGCGACTCAGGTTCGGTCGTCGGAGTCGATGGCAGTGCAAGGAGTCTTTCTCTGCCCCAGCCCGACTCCCGGGGGACTGGCGTAAAGGCTCCCGAAGCTGTGATGAAACAAGCGCTTAGTGACGCTTTCAAGCTATAATTCCATCGAATGGACGTTTATGACGAGCTTCACCGCCTGAGACGTCTGGGCCAGAAAGCGGCCCTGGCGACAATCGTTCAAGTGCGCGGCTCGATCCCCAGTTTCGAGAGCGCAAAGCTGCTGGTGCGCGAGGACGGCTCCATGGCCGGCACCATCGGAGGCGGCTGCGTGGAGGCGGAAGTGTGGGCCGCCGCGCGCGAGGTGATCGCGACCGAGAAGCCCAGACACATGAGCTTCAACCTGGGACAGGACGCGGCCTACGACAACGGTCTGATTTGCGGCGGCCAACTCGACGTCTTTGTGGAACCGGTGATTCCCGCTCCGCGCGCCTTCATTTTCGGCGCGGGCCACATTTCGAAAAGCCTCTCGAAGGTCGCGGTGATGGCCGGCTTCAGCTCCACCGTAATCGACGATCGTGAAGCCTTCGCGAATAGCGAGCGCTTTCCCGAGGCAGATGAGATTTTTTCCGGCGAGTACGAAGAAGTGTTTCCCAAGCTAACGATTCGCGAAACGAGCTACGTCGTCATTGTGACGCGCGGGCATCGCGACGACATGCGCGTCCTGCGATGGGCGGTTTCGACGCCGGCCCGGTACATCGCCATGATCGGCAGCAAGCGCAAGGTCCTCAACGTGGTGAAGGAACTCGAAAAGGAAGGCATTCCGCGGGAGCGAATGGAACGGATCTTCGCCCCGATGGGTTTCGATATCGGAGCCATTTCGCCCGAAGAAATCGCGATTTCGGTTGCGGCGGAAATGATTGCGGTGCGGCGGAATCCAGGATCGAACTGGCATGCTCTTTCGAAAACGATCTTCGCGGGCGAAGCGCTCGACGCACTTCGGAAGTGAGCGTCGCCGGGCTCATCCTCTCGGCGGGTGAATCGCGCCGGATGGGTTCTCCGAAGGCGCTGCTGCGGCGCAACGGGATGAACCCGCCGCGGGGCGAGACGTTTCTCGACGGTTTGATTGCGCGGTTTTCGGAAGTGTGCGCGCCGGTGATTGTCGTGCTGGGACACTCGGAAGCGGAGATTCGCGCCGGAATCCGGCTGACGGACGAGGCTGTGTTCGTAACCAATCCGAACTATCGCCTGGGACAACTGAGCTCGATGCAGTGCGGCTTGCGCGCGATGCCGGAGGCGGCGGAAGGGGCGTTATTCACTCTGGTGGATCATCCCCGCGTGCATGCGGAAACGCTGCGGCGCCTGCTTGCGGAGCCTCGAGCGGAGATCGTGAAGCCGAGATACGAAGGTCGAAGCGGTCACCCCGTGTTTTTCGCTAGGTCTCTGTTCCCGGAGTTCCTGGCTTTGCCCCCGGACCGGCAGGCTCGCGACGTGGTGCGCGGGCATGGCGCAGGGACGCGTTTCGTCGACGTGAACGACCCGGGGATTCTCGACGACATCGACGACCCCGAAGCCTACCAGCGGCTGCTGGCAGCCGTATGACATCGCGGACCGTGTGGCGTGCGGCCGCGGCCGCGGCGTTGTTGACGGTGGCTGCTCTCGCCGGCGCGCCCTATGTTCGAGCGGACGGTTTTTCAACCCGGATTCGCGCGGCGCTCGAAGCCGCGCTGCGGCGGAAGGTGGAAATCGGCGAAGTGCGCCTGCACCTGCTCACAGGGCCGGCCTTCACCTTAAGGGACGTGCGTATTTTCGACGATCCCGCATTCGGCATCGAACCGGTGGCGTACGTCACCACGCTCTACGCGCGGCCGCGGCTACTCTCGTTGTGGTCCGGCAAGCTCGAGTTTCGCGCGTTGAAACTCGACGATCCCAGTGTGAATCTGGTCAGGACCGTAGCCGGACGCTGGAACTTTGAGCCGCTGGTGGCGGGAGCGGGACTCTCGACGCTTCCCAAAATTGAAGTCTCCAACGGCCGGATCAATTTCAAGTTCGGCGAAACGAAGTCGCTGTTCTATCTCACGAATGCGGATTTTGAAATCCTGCCTCCCGCGGCGGCCGGCGAAGAAGGCCGAATCCGATTCACGGGGGAGCCGTCGCGCGCGGATCGCCAGGCACGGGGTTTGGGCAGCCTGGTCGCGACGGGGCGATGGAGGTCCTTCCTTGGAGAACCTGCAACCGCCGAAGCCGGCATTCAACTCGAGAAAACGGCACTTGGAGAAATCATTACGCTGCTCGCTGGGCGCGACGCCGGAATCCACGGTTTGGTTTCTTCGCGTGTGCAGATCGCCGGGCCGCTCGACGATCTGCAGATAGCCGGCAAACTGGATTTTCAGGATGTCCGCCGCTGGGATTCTCCGGCAAAGGGCACTGCTTGGCCTCTAGCGTTTCGCGGACGGCTTAATCTGCCGGGGCAGACCGCCGATTTCGAATCGCGCACGCCCGGCGCGGAGCCGCCGCCTCTCTCGATCAGACTGCGCGCCACGAACTTTCTTTCCGCACCAAGGTGGGGCGTTTCCCTGACCGCGGTGAAGTTTCCCGTCGCTCCTCTGGTGGAGCTTCTTCGAAACCTGGGTGTGGCGCTGCCGGGGCGTGTCAAGCTCGAAGGAAGCGTGGATGGGGCCATCGGGTATTCGAGCGTACCGGGGCTGCAAGGAAGCATCGCTCTGCACGAAGCCGCAGTCGCCGTTGGCGATTCGCCGGCGATGCGCTTTCAGGAAGCGCAGGCAAGGCTTGAAAAGGGAGTGCTGACGGTTTCGGCCGAAAGCGAAGCTCATCTGGAGGCTGAATACCGGATGGATACGCAGGCGCTCGACATGACGATTTCGAGCGCTGGCATGGACATCGCCGCATTGCGGGCGCAGGCCGCGCTTGCGGAAATTCCGCTGATCGAACAGATGCGCGCGGGAAGCTGGAAGGGCAAACTGCGCTATCAGCGTGAAGGCGAGGCCGCGGGGGTCTGGTCGGGGAGAGTCCAGTTGAGGGATGCGGAAGTCCTGCCGCCCGGCATGGCGGAGCCGCTCAAGATCGAATCCGCGAACGCGGTGTTGCAGGGCGGCCGCGTTGCGGTCGAAAAGATGCACATTCGCGTGGGCGCGATCGAGGGAGACGGCGAGTACCGCTATGAGCCGAAGCTTTCGCGGCCTCACCGCTTCAGGATTCGGTTGGGCGCCGTCAGCGCGGCGGAGTTGGAGGCGCTCGCCTTGCCCACCTTGCGTCGTGACGGATTCTTAGCGCGAACGTTGGGCATTGGCCGCGCGCCGTTGCCCGAATGGCTTGCGGCCCGGCGAATGGACGGAACGCTTGAGATCGAATCGCTTCAACTGGGCGGCGCGTTGTTCGAACGGATAGCAACGCGCGTGGTGTGGGATGGGCCGCGGGTCGAGTTCTCCGGACTCAAGGCGAAATGGGCCGAGGCGGCGCTCGCCGGCCGCGTTTCGGCGGATCTCTCGGGCACGGCGCCCGCCTACGAAATTGCGATGCGCGTGACAGGCGTCCGGTGGAAGAGCGGCAGCGTCGAGGCCGACGCGCTGCTTCGAGCGAGGGGGATGGGCGGCGCGCTGTTCTCGACTCTGCGCGCGGAGGGGTCGTTCAGCGGCCTCGCCTTGGACCTCGAGACTCCGGTTTCGTTGATCGGCCGCTTCCTGATCGAATGGCCTGGCGCGAAGTTCACCGAAATCATGGCCGATGCGGACGGCGAGATGTACAACGGGAGCGGCGCGCTTCAGGAAGACGGAAAGCTGTCCATCACATTTTCGAACGCCGCGAAAAAGCAGCTCCGTCTAACGGGGACGTTAGCCGAACCCCGTCTGGAATAGCGGATTGCGCCTCGGCCCTGTTGCGTACGGCCGGGAGAGAGAAACCGGGAATGAATCGCCCGGCTCGCTTCGGAGCCATCGCTCCGGCCGCGGGCCAGTCCGTATCGCCTACTCGCTTCAGAGTCGTTTCGAAGAACCGCACCGGCTCTTTGCCAAGCGCGATCCGGTCGCACCATTCGAAACGGCCGGCTCTCACTGTCGGCGCGAAATCGCCGAACGCGTTGAAGTCCGCCTTTCCATCCGTCCCATAACCCCGGCCTTCCATGACCTCCACGGACCCGTCGAGGAACGGTCCGACGCTGCTCCGTCCGGGTGAATTGCGGCTCCCGCTTCGCCATCGGGAGTGCGAACGCCGCGAATCGATGTCTGAACATGCTCTATCCCTCCGGGCCGCCTTAGCACGGCAACCATGAGGGAACGATCCTTGGAATCGATTCCCTACCGCCCGGCCGCGCTCGCTTTCGGATTCGCGATAAACCGGGGCGGACGCGCGCCATCCGCCAGCGCACTACCCGACAGATAGCTCAATCGCAGGATCTTCGCCATCTTCCCGAAGTTGATCTTCTCCACGGAGTCCGTCGTCTGGTGGTAGTCCGGATGGAAACCCGTGAACCACCAGACGGCGGGGATGTTATGCAGGGCGAACGGGTACTGATCGCTGCGGAAAAAGATGTTCAGCGCCGAATCGTAGTCCCACTTGTAGTCGAGCTTCAGACCGACCTTGCGGTTCTGGCTCTCGACCGCCTCCCGGTATTCCGGACTGTACGTGGTGCCGATGAGGTTCAGATCGTTCGAGGTGTCGGCCGCAATTTCCATCAGGCCGTCCGTCTGGCGGCTGGGCGTTTCGTTGCGCCCGATCATGTCGAAGTTGATCACCGCGCGGGTCGTCTTCAGATCGCGGAGGGGATGCGCGGCGTAGTAGTAGGATCCAAGAAGGCCGCGCTCTTCGGCGGCGAAGACGGCAAACATCAAAGTCCGCTTGGGCCTGGCCGGGCTGGCGGCGAACGCACGGGCAAGCTCCACCACTCCCACGGTGCCGGAACCGTTGTCGTCCGCGCCATGGTACAGGTTTTCGTCGTGAAGCCCGTCGTGATCGTGATGCGCGCTGAAGACGATGGTCTCGCTCCGCAGCGCCGGATCGCTGCCTTCGAGGATACCGATGATGTTCGTCTCGACTCCGCGTCTGCGGGAAGCGTTCGCAAGCCGCAGCTCGACCGTGGAGTCCGCGATGGCGAACGACACGGGTTTGAGCGCGCTGTCGATCGAAGCCTGAAGGCCGGTGGGCGTCTTGCCGCCGGTCGAGATCAGCTCCGAGGCGAGTGTCTCGCCGATGGTGAGGAGTGGGATTCGCACCTCGGCGTCCTGCAATGCCTGGGAAGGGAGCCTGCGTCTCCGTTGCTCACCGCCGGGGATGCGCGCCATTCGTTCCTGATTCGAGGGGTGCTTGCGGTTGGGCTCGGCTACCATAAGTACCGCGGCCGCGCCGTGCTTCTGCGCGTTGAGCGCTTTGACGAAGGCGCCGGCATGGCGCGTGTTGCCCTGTCCGTTGAAAATGGAATCGGGGTCGTTCTCTTGCGGCTCATGGTCGAAGATCAGAACGATTTTTCCGCGCGCATCGATCCCCGCGTAGTCGTCGTAGTTAAGCTCGGGCGCGGTAATGCCGAAACCCGCGAAGACGACGGACGCCGAAATGGCGATGTCGTCGTGGAAGCCCCCTGAGACGTCTGGAAATTCATAGGTTTTCCCGCTCGCGCCTCGCTTCACGATGAGCCTGGATGCGGACCGGTCGGTGCGGTATTCGATGAGCGGGATCTGTTGAAAGAACGAATCGCCGGCCGCGGGAACAAGACCGGCCTTGGCGAACTCGGAGGCCACCCACTGGGCGGCCGCCTCGGAGCCGCGCTGCAAGCTCAGGCGCCCTTCGAGCGAATCGGAGGCGAGAAACGTGAGATCGGCGCGAAGACGCTTTGCGCTGATCGAATCGGGGCCGCCCTGGCCGCTCGCCACTCGGGCGAGGCCGGCAACGGCCAGAACAGCAAGGAACTGCCGTTTGCGCATGTTATTTCACCGTTGGATACTGAATGCCCAGTTGCTCGATGTAAGACTTGTACCGCGCCGGATCGTAGCGCAGCTGCTTCAGCGCCGGACGGAAGCGCTCCATCTTCTCGCGGTTGAGATCCGCGGGCGCCTTCGTGCCTTCGGGCACGAGCGAAGTCCACTTCGTCTCTTTCGTTTGCTCGGCGAAATATTCCTTGGCCGCGCGCAGAATCTCGGGCTTCGTCAGCAGGTCCATCGCGGTCATGGCGTGGGCCTTCGCGCCCGCCGTCGCTCCCTTATGGGCGATGGGAGTCGCCATGGCGATGCCGCTCGACCAGTGGTGCCCCACCATCCCCGGAATGTTCCCCGGGTAACGCAGCACAACCGTCGGAAGATTCCAGGAAACTTCGGCGATATCGTCGGAACCGGCGCCGCCGCGCTCGCTCACCCCGCCCTGAAGCTCTCCCACGGTTTTCTTGAGGCCATCCACCTTCGCCTTTAGTTCCGTCTGCGCCGCGCGGGCGAGTTTCTCGTCGTCCTCGGACCACGTGGGCATTCCTACTTTCTTGATATTCGCGTGCAGCGCCTCCGCCACCGGTTTGTTGAAATAACCCGGCCAAGTCGCGGCAAGGACGCGCTCGGTCATCGTCGTGTCCGTCATCTGCGCGGCCGCATTCGCGATCTTGGTTCCCAGGGCGTGCAGGTCGCGGATGCGCTCGTAATCCCACTCGCGGAAAAAGTACCAGACCGTCGCCTCCGGCGGGACCACGTTCGGCTGATCGCCGCCATGCACGATGACGTAATGCGAGCGGTGTTCCAGGCGAAGATGCTCGCGGCGGTAGTTCCAGCCCACGTTCATCAGCTCCACGGCGTCGAGCGCGCTTCGGCCATGCCACGGCGAGCCCGCGCCGTGCGCGCTGACGCCGTGAAAGCTGTATTGCGTCGAGACCAGCCCGCTTCCGCCCGGTCCATACGTGACTCCGAATTCGCTGCCGATGTGGGTGCTCAGCATCACGTCCAGGTCGCGAAACAGATCCGCCTTCACCATGTACGTGCGGCTGGCGAGCAACTCCTCCGCCACGCCGGGATACACTCGGATCGTCCCCGCGATCTTGTACTTCTTCATGAGCGACTGCACGGCAAGGACCGCCGTAACGTTGACGGCCTGCCCGGCATTGTGGCCTTCGCCATGTCCCGGACCGCCATTGATTAGGGGCGCATGGTAGGCGACTCCCGGCTTCTGGGATGTCTCCGGAAGGCCATCGATATCCGCCATGAATCCGATCACCGGTTTGCCCGAGCCCCACGACGCCACGAAAGCGGTCGGCATCCCGGCCACGCCGCGCGTGATCTCGAAGCCCGCGTTCTCCAGGATTCCGGTGACGTAGGCGGAGGTCTCCACTTCCTGGAATCCCAGCTCCGAGAAGCTGAAAATCGAATCCACCATCTGCTGTGTCAGCGTTCGGCGCGCGTCCACCAAGTCGGCCGCTTCGCGCTTCATGTCTTCGCCCGATGGTGTTTGCACGGGTGGCGTCTGCGCGGATGCCGTTTGCGCGCCGGCGATCGCCGTCAAAAACCAGACGGCCAAAAACGTCACTTTCATCTCTCTCCTCCAACTTCCTGATAGATCCTCAGTACCTCAGCCGCCGTTCTCTCCCAACTATAACTTGCCGCGTGGACTTTTCCCTTGGCGATCAGCGACTCGCGCAACTCGCGATTGAGCAGAACCTCCTTGATGCCCCGCGCGATGTCGAACACGTTCTCCGGATTCACCAGCATTGCCGCGTCGCCCACCACTTCCGGCAGCGAGCTCACGCCCGACGTGACCACCGGAGTGCCCGACGCCATGGCCTCGAGCGGCGGCAACCCGAAACCCTCGTAGAGAGAGGGGAAGACAAACGCAGTGGCGGTTTCGTAGAACAGGCGCAGCGTATCGAACGGCACGAAGCCAAGGAAACGCACGGCGCTCTCGACGCGGGTCTGCACCACGGCGCGCCGGACGGATGGATGCCGCGACACGTCGTCTCCAATCAGAATAAGCCGCAAGTCCGCATATTCCGGATGGCCGGCCAGCTCCTGCCGGGCCACGGCGAAGGCTTCCACCAGCCGCGGCACGTTCTTCGGCATGCGGATGTGACCCGCTCACAACAAGAACGGATAGTGGATCTGGTAACGCTCGAGAATGCGAGCGCGTTCGAGTTTCTCCGCCTCCGGGCCGGAGGCGCGGGCATCGGCGGCGTGACGATGGCGGAAGAACCCGGGGTCCGGCGCGCTATACACCCTGCGGATGCGCTCCGCGGGAACGCCCAGTTGTTCCTGCACGTCGCGCTGCGTGGCCGCGGAGACGGCAATCACGCGCGCGGCGCGAGTCAGTCCGCGGCGAAACTCGAAACGGCGGTAGCCCAGCCGCAGCCCGGAGCGGTCCCCGAACAGCAGGCTGCTCATGTCGTGGATGGTCACCACGTAGGTCCCCATCATCGTCAGAGGCACCCGGTTGACAGGAATATGCGACAAGTTGACCCGAAGGCTCCTCAAAAAGAAAGGGAACCGGAGTTGCCCGCGTTCATCCAAATCCGGTTTCGGATAAGTGACGGTCTGAAAATTCGCGGGCAAGCCTTTCAGGTATTGGGCTTCCGATGGAAGCGTGACCAAGATGTACTGGTTGCTCCGGTCGATCGCCGCGAGCCCTTGAACCAGATTCCGGATGTAGGTGCCGATGCCGAAGTCACGGACGCGCCGGGCGTCGATCGCGATCTTGAGCGGCATCCCCGTCAGGCGTGCGCCGGCTCCATCTTCCAACTGTAGAGCGGAAACCGCTCGGTGAGAACCCCGACACGTTGCCGAACCCTGGCCAGAACTTCGTCGGCCGGGGCTTCGCGAGTCGCCACGGCGCGAATCACTTCGGCGAAGAGAGAAGCCACTTCCCGCATCTCCGTTTCCCCAAAGCCGCGCGTGGTGAGCGCCGGAGTCCCCAGACGGATGCCGCTTGGATTCATGGGCGGATTCACGTCGAACGGAATGGCATTCTTGTTGACGGTGATCCGTGCGCGTTCGCAGGCGGCTTCGGCTTCCTTGCCGCGCACACCCTTCGAAAAAACGTCGACCAGCACCATGTGCGTGTCCGTCCCACCCGAA
This sequence comes from Candidatus Sulfopaludibacter sp. SbA3, assembly GCA_945893365.1. Lineage (GTDB taxonomy): Bacteria > Acidobacteriota > Terriglobia > Bryobacterales > Bryobacteraceae > SYKU01. The sequence goes on from CAMDED010000005.1 coordinate 83,252, forward strand.
ACCAGGCGGTACCCCTCCGCCAGCAGACCTTCGGCGAGCACGCGGGCGTTCGATGCGACCTTCTTCTGGTACTCCACAAAACCGGGTTGCGAAGCCTCTTTGAAACAAACGGCTTTGGCCGCCACCACATGCACCAGCGGTCCGCCCTGAGTCCCGGGGAACACGCTCTTGTCGATCGCGGCGCCGTACCTTTCCTTTGCCAGAATGAGGCCGGCGCGTGGACCGCGCAGCGTTTTGTGAGTGGTGGACGTGACGATGTCCGCATGAATGCAGGGGTTCGGATAGATTCCAGCCGCAACCAGTCCGGCGAAATGCGCCATGTCGACGAGCAGCAACGCGCCCACCGAATCGGCAATGGCCCGGAATTTCTCGAAATCCACGATTCGCGAATAGGCGCTGCCGCCCGCAATGATCATTTTCGGCTTGTGTACTTCCGCGAGGCGGGCGACTTCCTCGTAGTCGATGGTCTCCGTGTCCTTGCAGACGCCGTAAGGGATAATGTTATACGTCTTTCCCGAAAAATTGAGATGGTGTCCGTGGGTGAGGTGTCCGCCGTGCGCAAGGTTCAGTCCGAGAATCGTGGCGCCGGGTTCGAGCACGGCGGAATAGGCGGCTTGATTCGCCTGCGATCCGGAGTGCGGCTGGACGTTGGCGTACTCGGCGTGGAACAGCGCCTTGGCCCGATCGCGGGCGAGGCTCTCGACGAGGTCCGCGTTCTCGCAACCGCCGTAGTATCTCTTGCCCGGGTAGCCTTCCGCGTACTTATTCGTAAAGACACTGGCGGTTGCTTCGAGAACGGCTTCGGAGACGAAGTTCTCGCTCGCGATCATCTCCAGTTGGTCGTTTTGGCGCGCCACTTCGCGACGGATAGCGGCGTAAACTTCAGGGTCCGTCTCAGCCAGAGGCCGGGACATGCGTTCGATTTCGTTCATGTCGTTTGGTTTTCCAACTTCGCGATTTTTGCAAGGCGGCGCGCGTGCCGGCCACCCTCGAATTCAGTGTGCAGGAAGACGTCCAACATGCGCCCGGCGGTGGCCTCGTCCAGAAATTTCGCGCCCAGCGCGAGGACATTGGCGTCGTTGTGCGACCGGCTCAGGCGGGTCTCTTCCTCGCTGCTCGTGTGCGCCGCGCGAATCCCGGCTACTTTGTTCGCGGCGATGGACATCCCGACGCCGGTTGCGCAAACGAGAAGGCCCCGGTCCGATTCGCCGTGCGCGACATCGTTCGCCACGGCTTGCGCGAAATCGGGATAGTCGGAGGATTCGGTTGAATTCGTGCCGTAATCGGCGACTTCGTGACCCTCGTCGACCAGTTTTCGCCGCAGCTTTTCCTTCAAGGCGAAGCCCGCGTGATCGGCTGCGACGGCGATTCTCATAGGAATATTAATCGTAACATCTAATGGCGGGATCGGATTCCTCGTCACGCCCGCCGGCCGCCGCCAAGGGCTTCCCGGTCCGTGAAATGAGGGATATTGTTGCGTCGAACGGGCCGCGTGGAAGATGCTTCGGCTCCCCGAGCGCCGCACGGCGGAAAATTCGCCTGTTCGTGAGAGACGCTGGAGGCCGCCGGCTATCGGATATAGTCCGGCAAGACTCTCGGCCCCGTCCAACCTCGGAGAAAGGCTGGCTCGCGAATGTCACCTGTCCATTTCAAGCCTCTCAAGGGACATTCCCCAAGGGCTGCCGGCATTTTCGTCCAGGCGGTCCGCGATTCGCCGGTTACGGCCCGCTTTCATTGAAGGCGATGGGGCGGGAATTCTACCGCGGCCGGAACCAAGGCCGCCCTCTTGCGAGTGATCGCACCACATGGGCCCGTCGATTACGTTCCGCGGGCGACCATGATTCAGGAAGGTTGGCGCCGGCTCGATGTGCCGGCGCCCGCCGGTCTGTTCGGAATCGCCGGCGACCTTCTTCCTGAGTTGCCGGTCCATGAGGTTTGAATGGCCTCCCGCGTCCAGGGCGGCCAGGGGTCTTGAATCTCGGGACCTCATGTCCCGCAACTGGATTTGCAGCGCCCGATTTGCGCTACAATGTTACTCAGTTGCAAACGAGTTGCCATGCTGCAAACCTTCATCATAACGTTGCGGGAGGGAGTTGAGGCGGCGCTAGTGATCGCGATCGCCGTGTCCTACCTCGCGAAAATCGGGCGAAGAGACTTGTTCCCCGCCGTCTATAAGTCCGTCGTAACCGCCTTAGTTGCTAGCATCGGCGTCGCTTGGCTCTTCACCCGCATCCAGTGGAACCAGGAAGCGTACGAAGGCTGGACGCAATTGGTGAGCGCCGTATTCGTGCTCTCCATGGTGGTGTGGATGAACCGTCATGCGAGCGGCGTAAAGGGCGCGATTGAAAGCGGGTTGCAGGAAACTTCCGGCTCGGGCCGCGCGCGAAGCGGCGTCTTCCTCTTCGTTTTCCTCATGATTTTCCGGGAGGGTGTGGAAACGGTTCTGCTGCTGGCGGCAGTCCAGTTCAATACCGCGGGTATCCTCGAAGTCTTCGGCCTGTGCGCGGGATTCGGCCTCGCCATTTTGTTCGGCGTCAGTTTCGTGCGGGGTTCGATCCGTATCGATATCCGGAGATTCTTCCGCATGACCACGGTGATCCTGATGGTCGTCGTCGTTCAGTTGACCATAACCGGCTTCCACGAACTTTCCGAGGGCGGAGTTCTTCCAAGCAGCCGCGAGGAAATGGCTCTCATCGGGCCGATCGTGCGGAACGATGTTTTCTTCGTCATTACCATCCTTGCGATGGCTGCTTTCATGCTCTTGATGGATTGGCGCGGACGCAGCAAGCCCAGCCTCGACGGCATGGAAGGTGCGGCGCTGCGCAAGGCGGTCTGGACCGCCCGCCGTGAACGGCTTTGGATGGTTGGCTCCTGCATCGCCGCCAGCGTCTTCATTCTCACGCTCACCGGCGAGTTCATTTATGCGAAGTCGGCCACGGAGCTGTCGCCCGGTACTCCGCTTGAAGTTGTCGACGGCAAGGCGCGTATTCCGGTCTCCTCCGTCGGCGACGGCAACCTTCATCGATTCACCCTTCAGAATGACGGCGTCAATATCCGCATGATTGTGATCCGCCGCCCGGATCAGACTCTTGCCACTGCGTTCGACGCCTGCGAAATCTGCGGCAGCCAGGGCTACTATCAGGACGGCGCGAACGTCATTTGCAAGAACTGCGCGTCGGCCATTTTCGTTCCCACCATTGGAATCGCCGGCGGGTGCAATCCCATTCCGCTTCCCTCACGCATCGAGGGCGGCATGCTAGTCGTCGAAGCGGGCAAGCTGATCGAGGGCCTGCGGCACTTCCGCCACTGACATGTTCCTGCGGCTCGTATGGGAATCCATCCGTAGATCGCCCCGGCGCAAGCTCATGACCGTGGCCGCCGTGGCCCTCGGCTCGGCCGTCGCAACCGCCATGCTGGGGGTGATGCTCGATGTGGGCGACCGCGTAAACCATGAGTTGCGCAGCCTGGGCGCGAATCTGCTGGTCATGCCGAAGGCCGCCAGCCTGCCCGTCGAATTCGGGGGCATTTCGTACCGGCCGGTTTCCACCGCGAACTACATTCCGGAAGACGCGGTTCCGAAGATCAAGTCCATCTTCTGGAGTTTGAACATCATGGGTTTCGCGCCGTCCTTGCGCGCGCACACACGAATCGGGAGTTCGGCGGTGCAATTGACCGCGCCGGTCGAAGGAGTGTGGTTTCGACGGCCGGTCGAGTCGCCGGGCGGCATCCGGACGCTGGCCGGAATCCGGAATTTCGCCTCGACATGGAAAGTGGAAGGCGCGTGGATCGACGACTCGGAACGGAACGACCGCGCGGCCGAGTGCATGTTGGGCGCCTCTCTCGCGCGGCGGCTTAAGGTTGCATCGCCCGGCGGAACGGTCGACATGTACGGCGCGCCGTTCCTTATTACAGGTACGCTCGACACGGGCGGCGACGAAGACGACCGCGCTTTCGTCCGCGCCGAGGTCTTGCAGCGTCTGGTGAACCGGCCCGGGCAGATGGATGCGGTGCAGGTGGGCGCTCTCACCAAGCCTGAAGACGATTTCGCGCGCAGGGACATCAAGAAGATGACGCCCGTCGAGTACGACCGCTGGTATTGCACGCCCTATATCCGGTCGATCGCGCATCAGATCGAAGAAGCGTTGCCTTCGACGGCCGCGAAGCCGGTTTGGCGCGTGGCGGACAGCGAGGGCAAGATGCTTGGAAAAGTCAGCGGACTGATGTTTCTGGTCGCGGTGGCCGCCCTGCTTTCCGCCGGCCTTACCGTGTGGAGCGTCATGACGGCGATGGTTCTCGAACGCAGGCCGGAGATTGCGATCATGCAGGCGATCGGCGGCGGCGCCTGGCTGATTGCCGCGCTGTTTTTCTTTGAGGTCGCGCTCGAGGGCGCGGTGGGAGGGCTGATCGGGTCGCTCGCCGGCGCGGCCCTCATCGATTGGGTGGGACGTTCCGCGTTCGATTCGAGCGGCGGCATTCCTCCCCTGCTCGGCCCCATGGTTGTCGCCGTCGCCGTGATCGTCGCCATCGGCGGCGCCGCGAATCCGATACGCCGTGCCCTCTCGATGGAACCCGCGCGAGTTTTGCGAGGCGACGCCTGATGCCCGGTGCCGCCTGATGTTCTGGCGATTCGTCCTCAGCGGCCTCCGCTACCGCCGCCGCCGGCTCCTGGTGACATTTTCGGCGTTGGCTGTCGCCTCCGCGCTCGCCACGGTACTTTTCAGCGTCTATTCCGACCTCGACCGGAAGCTGCGCGGCGAGTTCCGGCAGAACGGCGCCAACGCCGTCCTCGCGCCCGCGGGAGACAGCGCGACAGTTCCCCGCGGGGCGGTTGAGGAGGCGGAGAGGGCCGGCGTCGCAGCCGCGCCGTTCCTCTTCGCCGTGGGTCGGTTGGGCGGAGAACCCGTTGTCGTCGCGGCCATCGATTTCGGGCGCGCCGCGACTCTCACCGGCTTCTGGCGCGTCGAAGGCGAACGCCGCGCGGCGCCGGGCGAGTGCCTGGCCGGCTCGGAAGCCGCGAAACACTTCGGTCTCGCGAGCGGGCAACGCGTCGATCTCGATAGCGCGCCCTGCATCCTCCGCGGTATCGTTACTACGGGCGGACCGGAGGACGCTCAGATTCTTGTGCCGCTCGGCTCCGCTGAGTCCGTCAGCCTGATCCAGATTCGCGCGGACGCGCCGCGCCTGCCTGAGCTGCGCGAGCGCATGGCGCGGAAGTTCCCCGGAGTCGATCTGCGGCTGCTCTACGCCGTCACCGAAACGGAGGCGAACGTCGTGCTGAAGGTCGGGAAAGTGCTCTTCCTGCTCAGCGTACTGATTCTGACGATCACGACCCTCTGCGTCACGACGAATTTCAGCGCCTTACTGCTTGAGCGGCGCAAGGAGATCGGCATTTTGAAGGCGATCGGGGCAGGTGAACGGGCGATCGCATCTCTTTTTTTCGCCGAGTCGCTGACCCTCGCGTTGTCCTCCACCTTTGCGGGATACGCAGCCGGTCTGGTGGCGGCCTTCTGGATTGGAAAGCGCATTTTTCCGTCGGCATCGGGCGTACTTCCGGGCGTCGATCTGCTGGCGTTTTTCCCGGTCGCGGCGACCACGCTCACGGTGGCCGCGCTCGCGACTCTCCTGCCGGCTTCCCGCATCTGGCGGCTCGAAGCCGCCCAGGTGCTCCGGGGAGACTGACCGGTCCGCATGCCCGCCTTTCTCGAACTGACCGGCGTCTCAAAATATTACCCAAGCGCGGGCGGGCCGCCGGTGCGCGCGCTCGACGGCGTCAATCTCAGCGCGCCGCGCGGCGAGTGGATCGCAATCATGGGCCCTTCGGGCTCCGGCAAAACCACGCTGCTCAACATCCTGGGGTGCCTCGACCAGGCGACGTCGGGGACCGTCACGATCGATGGCTCGGAAACGGGACGTCTGAACCGGTCCGCGCTCGCCCGGTTTCGCGCCGAAACGATCGGGTTTGTGTTCCAGCAGTTCCACCTGCTGCCTCATCTTTCCGCGCTCGAAAACGTCATGCTCGCGCAGTACTTTCACAGCATGACCGACGAAAACGAAGCCCGCCGGACGCTCGATCATGTCGGCCTCGCGGACCGCGCTCACCACCTGCCCTCCCAGCTTTCGGGAGGCGAGCAGCAACGGGTGTCCATTGCGCGCGCGCTCGTGAACGATCCGAAAATAATTCTGGCCGACGAGCCGACCGGCAACCTCGACCACGCGAACAAGGACATCGTGATCGGCCTTCTGTCGGGTCTCCATAAGCAAGGGCGCACCATTCTCATGGTGACGCACGATCCGCAGGTGGGCGAGTTCGCCGACCGCCGCATCCGGCTCGACCACGGACGGATCGTCGCGGCGTGACGTGTCCTACCAGAAGCGCTCGACGCCCGCAATTCGCCCGCCGCCGCCGTGACGCACGAACACATCGATCGTATGTGACGGCTTTCGCCGGTCTTGAATCGTCAGGCAGGAGTATCCGCTCTGAATCGCCGGTATTCGCTTCGACGCTGAACCCGCGATGGGCGTCTTGACTCCGCTCGCGTTGTCGAAGGAAGACCATTCCAGGCTTACATCCGCGGCCGGAAGGTAATTCAGGCTTGCGCCCAAATCCTCCCACTCGATCTCTCCGTTTGCGATGGCGAACTTATCCAGTGGAAGTAGCTTCGAGAAGTAAGCGCGGCCGACTTTATCTCGCCTCTTCTCGAGACACTCCACCAGCCAGTCCTCCGCCTTCTTATCCGACAGCTGCCCCATCGAGACGATCGCCCGGATCTCCTCGTTGGTGAACGCGGTTACCAACTTTGCGCCCCAGAATTCGTCGTCCGGCAGGCGGTTCAGAAAGGCGGGATTGGGATACTCGGGCAGCCAGCGCTCGGGATCGAAGGTCTTCCATTCGAACTTTCCGACGGATGGAAAATGCGGGTACTTCGCAAATGCCCAATAGGGCGGCGCGAGGCCGAGAGTAAAGAGCTGCCGGGCGGAGTCGCCCCAAGCGAAGTAATAGGCGCCGGAGCGCGGGCTGTTGGCCCGCTGGGTGCCGCTGCCGAGCGTGGAGCCGAAGTCGAGCAGATAGTGCCGAATGAAAGTGCGGCCGCCCTCGGTGACCACGGTGTCGAGATTGTTGAGGGCGCGTGAGTCGTCGTGATCGAGCCAGGAATCGATGACATGGAGCGCGCGCTGATCGCGGCGGTGCTCGTGGGGGACGATATCGTTTGGGTCGTCGGTGCGCATGCCGGAGTAGCGCGGAGGGCCTACCACCTTGCCGGGCAGGGTCAGTGAGGCGGTCGCCCGGTATCGGCCATCGGGCAACTGGGGAACCTTGAGCAGAATCTCGAACAAATCCCGCCGCGTCATCTTTCGCGGCTTGCCGTCCTTGCCGGCGAGGGTCACATCCTCCCCAAGTACGAGGTCGTCCACGCCGAAGTAGACGATATTGTTGTCCGGAACATGGAAACCCAGGGCGTGGAAGAAGCGCGAGGAGACGGCGTCCGCGGTCGTGGCCATCTCGAGATTCGTGAGAGGATCGAACTTGATGAAGAATCGCCGCTTGCTCTCGTCCACGATTACGAATCCGGGAGTTATGCCCTCGTTCTTGGCCGATACAACGGTCCATTTTGCGCCGGTCGAGGGCAGCGATTCAGGTCCGGGCGCCCGCTTCAATTCCGCGATCGTCATCTTCCGGTAGTAGTGCCGCTTCACCCACCACGATCCTTGCAGGGGTTCGCCTAGCGTATTCACCCCTTTTGCCCGAATCGGCGGAGGCTTCTTGGGTTGCTTCTCGCCCGCTCGCCTGAATTGATTGTTCAAGAGATCGAAGTAGTCGCTGAGCTTACGGTTCTTGACGTCCTTGAGCTGACGCGGACGCAACTCGAATTCCAGTGGGTCGTCGGGGTAGAAGCGCTGGGCGCCCGCCGCGGCGGAAGCGGCAAGCAACAGGGCGATCTTTCGCATAGGGCTTCTCATGTCAGTAGACCGGCTCGGCGGTGTTAGTTCCGAAACGGTGCGAATTGAAAGCGGAATTGAACTTGAACCACACCTGGAAACCTTCGTGGCTGAAGCCCGTATCGATGCGGATGAATGTGGCGTTCCTGACATTGAAACGCAGGCCGAAGCCCGCGCTCGTCTCAAGTTGGGAAAACGCCAGCAGAGACCGGCGCGGCATTACCTTGCCTGCATCGAAAAACAGGGCGCCGTCCAAACCGGCGAAAATCTCCCACTGGTACTCGGCATTGTAAACAACCTTGCTGCGGTCGCTGAAGCGAAACGGACGGAAGCCGCGCAAGTCGTCCGATCCGCCGAGAAACGGCTGTAAGTAGAACGGCGTAGCCTGTTGGCCGTCCGACTCGGTGAACGTGCCTTTTCCCCGCAGCGCAATGCGGTGAGTCTTATTCAGGAAGGGGATGTATTGTTGGACGTCGATGTCCATGCGGCGGAACCCGAAAATTCCCAGCGCGCGATCCTCGTACCAGGAATACTGAAAGACGTAGTTTCCTCCCGATTTCGGACCGTCCGGATTGTCCCGATAGTCGAACTGGCCGAATACGCTGGTCCGTAGATGGTTGGTCTGCCGATCCAGGCCGGGTAACCGCCCGGCGCCGAAAACCCGCTCCGTTGAAGCGAACCGGGTGTCGATCCCGGGGCCTACGTTGACCCAAAGGCCGCCGAGAGATCCTCCCAGCTTTACGTAACGCGCAGTCTTGAAAACAGCGATGCCATCGGCGGACGTATCCTCCAGCCGGTAGTTGGTCCGGTTACCGCGCGAGGAGTCCGGTCCAGGTCCATAGTAGTTGATTCCGCCGTAGTTCCGATGCGTTCCGGCCAAACTCAGAATCAGACGATCGCCCCAGAGCTTCGGCAGCGCCGCCGCGGCCTCATATTTGTAGTACGCGCGAGTGGATATCTGAGCCGAAGTCCGAAACGTGAGGTTTCCGCTCAAGAGGTCTTCCCGGGAATATTCGGGCCCAAACGCGAATCCGCCGCCTGTGACCATGCCTCCGATCTTGGCCCGGACTCCGTTGTATCCGCCGGTCAAGCGCTCCAGCCATTGTTTTTCCTTCACGTCGCGAAAAAAACGCTCCGCGCTCGAAACGTCGTCGGGCCGCAAGGCCGCCTCTTTGGCGTCGCGCGCCTGCTCGATCTCCGCCACGCGGGTGGACGGCGGCGTTCCGGAATTCTGCGCCGCCGATAGCGCCGCAAATACGCAGTGAATGAGGATCGATGTGCAAGCTCGCATTACGGTTGACGGAGAAGTTCCATAAGTGATAATCGGCGCATCCGAAGCCGGATTCCTCGGCGCTTTTCGATAGTGTAGCTCAATCGCCGCCGTATTAGCGATACTGAAATCATGAAGCGCGCCGCGGCTCTCGCCATTTTCCTTTTCTTCAGTTTCGGGGCTGCGGCGCAGCAGCTTCCCAATCGGGCCGGCTCTTTTCGCTTCGGTGTGATCGGGGACAGCGGAACGGGCGGAACGCGCCAATACACTATCGGCGCTCTGCTCGGAGAATATCAAAAGTCCCTTGGCTTCCAGACCGTTCTGATGTTGGGAGACAACATTTACGGCAGACATAGGCCGAAAGATTTCCGGAAGAAGTTCGAGCTACCCTACCAGGCGCTCCTCGACGCGGGCGTGAAGTTCCACGCCGCGCTCGGCAATCATGACTCGGCCAGTCAGACTTTCTACAAGCCGTTCAACATGGAGGGCCGGCGCTATTACACCTTCAGCCCGCGCGAGGGGATCCGCTTTTTCGCTCTCGACAGCACCTTCATGGACAAGCCCCAGCTGGAATGGATAGAGAAGGAGCTCGCAGGCTCGGGAAGCGGCTGGAAGATCGTCTATTTTCACCACCCGATATACTCCTCAGGGGCCAGGCACGGCTCCGATCTGCCGCTGCGGGCGGTTCTCGAACCCTTGTTCGTCAAATATGGCGTGTCGCTCGTGCTTGCGGGCCACGACCATTTCTACGAACGCATCAAACCGCAGCAAGGCATCTACTATTTCGTGATCGGCGGCTCCGCCAAGCTGCGCGCCAGAAACGTTCGCCGCACACCTCTTACGGCGAAGGCGTTCGATCTGGACAATTCTTTTGCGGTGATGGAAATCGATCGGGATACGCTGCACTTTCAGGCCATCGGCCGAAAGGGCGCGACTGTCGATTTCGGCTCATTTGAACGGGTTTCCGCCTCCGTCGGCAGCCGCCCGGCACGTCCTGGTCAAAAAAAGAGCGACACGGCCTCCGAGCTCCGTATCGCCCCGAGCAGTGCCGCCCCTTAGCCGTCCCCTGCCTTGCCGGTAGAAGAAGCGGCGCTTAATGCGGGGCGACTTCCGAGGTTTCGCCGTGCCAAGTGCGATTGATCCTTATTCAACCGTTCAACCAATGGAAGAATGAATCGAACGGCGCGAAGGGCGAGTACCACGATCTCGGATAAGGCCGGCATTGGTCGGATTACGGTCCCGGCGGGTGGCAAGCGCGAGCCGCCCCTGTGTGAAGAAGGATCACAAGGACTGTAAGGTCACGCTGATAACCCAGCCCCGACTCTTCAGCCCGCAACTTGCATCTGTACCGGCCGTGCGGCGACTCTCCGTTGGAGCATCCACGGAGAGAGGGGGGCGCCAGTCGGTCGAGGGGCCGAACTCCGTGAGTCGCTCTCGTTCGGCGCAGCCCGCTCCCGTACGCGACTTGCCGGGCGCCTCAACGTTTTCCGTTCCCCGCGCGTCTAATCCTGTATAAGCCCTTGCCATGGCCACGGATCGCGCAAAACTGAACGACCCGGTCACGGAGACCGCCCAAGCCCAGGCCATCGCCTCGCGTTACCTGTGCGAGTACGTCGATCTGCGTGAAGGCTCGATCGACCACGACCTGTTCCGGACCGTCCCCGTCGATCTGATGTTCCGCTACAACTTCGTGCCCATCCGCGACCGTAACGGCACGCTCGAAATCGCCCTCGCCGACCCGCGCAACCTCAGTATGATCGACGAGCTGTCGCTCCTGCTGAACAAGAAGCTGCGCGTCAAGGTCGCCACGCTCTCGCAGATCTCGGATCTGCTGAAGAAGACCGAGCAATCGCAGCGCGTGCTTGAAGAGGTCACCGAGGGCTTCACGCTCGATGTCGTCGGCGACGACGAAAATAGCGACGAGACGCTTTCGATCGACAAGCTTAGCGCCGCCGACAGCGACATCGCGCCGGTGATCAAACTGGTCGATACCACGATCTTCAACGCCCTCGAACGGCGGGCGAGCGACATCCACATCGAGTCGCGGGACCAGGAAGTCGCCATCAAGTACCGCATCGACGGCGTGCTCCACTACGCCATGCCGCCGATCGCCAAAGACTGGCAGCCGACCATCCTTTCACGCATCAAGGTCATGAGCGAGCTCGATATCGCCGAGCGGCGCGTTCCCCAGGACGGCAGATTCCGCGTCCGCTACAAGGGCCGCCTGATCGATTTCCGCGTCTCCATCATGCCGACCATTCACGGGGAAGACGCCGTGCTCCGCGTGCTCGATAAGGAGTCGATGAGCGAGAAGTTCGCCAAGCTGTCGCTCGACGTGGTGGGTTTTTCCGATGCCGACCTGGCCAAGTTCCGCCGCTACATCAGCGAGCCCTACGGCATGGTGCTCGTGACCGGCCCTACCGGGTCCGGGAAGACGACGACACTCTACGCGGCCCTGAGCGAGATCAAGAACGACGAAGACAAAATCATCACCATCGAGGACCCGGTGGAGTATCAGGTGAAAGGCATCACCCAAATCCCGGTCAACGAGAAGAAAGGTCTGACCTTCGCGCGCGGCCTGCGCTCGATTCTGCGGCACGATCCGGACAAAATCATGGTGGGCGAGATCCGCGACCAGGAGACCGCGCAGATCGCGATCAATTCCGCGTTAACCGGCCACCTGGTGTTCACCACGGTGCACGCGAACAATGTCCTCGACGTTCTCGGCCGCTTCCTCAACATGGGCGTCGAGCCCTACAACTTCGTTTCGGCGCTGAACTGCATTCTCGCGCAGCGGCTGGTGCGCATCATCTGCAACTTTTGTAAACGCCCCATTCATCATACGGACGAGTTCCTGATCGAAAGCGGACTGGACCCGGCGGACTGGCGCGATCTTCCTCTGTTTGAGGGCGCGGGATGCTTCGAGTGCGGCGGCACCGGTTTCAGGGGACGCTCCGCCATTCACGAGCTGCTGAATTTGAGCGATCCCATCCGCGAAATGATTCTCGAGAAGCGTTCGACGGCCGAGATCAAGCGCGTGGCTCGCGACGAAGGCATGACGTTCCTGCGCGAATCCGCGGTCGACAAGGTTCGCATGGGCATCACCACGTTCAAGGAAATCAACAAGGTGACCTTCATCGAAGCGAAGGTCTAGGCCTGCGACAAAATAACCGTTCCCTGTTTTTCCGTTGACTGAGGTGAGAGTGGGGCTGGCCATAGTCGTTAGTGGCCTGCTCTGTGCGGAGCCCGAATGGCAGGCCGCAAGGACGATCCCTCCACCTTCCAAGGTGCGGCGTTTCCAGGCCCGCGTCACGGCAGCCCGAACGTCAGCAGCACCGAGTTCGAGGCGATGGCGATGTACTGCTTGCCGTCCACCCGGTAGCTGATCGGCGAGCTCTGAATCTCCGCGCCGGTCTGGTAGTGCCACAGCAGTTTTCCCGTCGAAGAATCCACCGCCACCAGGTTCCCATCCTTCGAGGAGCCGAAAACCACTCCGCCCGCCGTCGCGAGCACGCCCGCCGACCACGAACCCGAATGCAGCGGGAAGCTCCACTTGATGTCGCCCGTCAGCGGGTCGATCGCCCGAATCGCGCCCGGTCCTCCGACCTTCGGGTCTTCCTGCTGGCCCGTGCCTACGTAAGGTTCACCCGGACGGGGTGGTTTCGTCATGCTCGTGTAGACCGCGCAGGCTTCCCGAACGGCGACATAGAACAGCTTCGTCCTGGGATCGTAGGACGGAGACGCCCAGTTCGTCCCGCCCGCCGCGTCGGGGCAAACGTAGTTCCCCTCGGGCGTCGGCGTGGTATTCGGAATCACGATCGGCCTGCCCTTATCGTCGAGCCCCTTCGCCCAAGTCTGTTTTGCGAACGGCTTGCCAAGCAGAAATTCACCGGTCGTGCGGTCGAGCACATAATAGAACGCATTCCGGTTCGCCTGAATCATCAGCTTGCGCGGCTTACCTCGAAACACGGCGTCGATCAGCACGGGTGTCTCGTTCGCATCCCAGTCGTGCACGTCGTGAGGGGTGAACTGAAAATACCACTTCATGCGGCCCGTCGCCGGATCGAGCGCCAGCACGCTGCAGGTGTAGAGGTTGTCGCCTTCGCGCACGGAGCCGTCATAGTCGGGCGATGGATTCCCGGTGGTCCAGTAAAGAGTGTCCGTCGCGGCGTCGTAGGTTCCGGTCATCCAGGTTGGTCCACCGCCGTACTCGGCCGAATTGCCGGACCATGACGCCTTTCGCGCCGGGTCGCCCTCCTGCGCGATCGTCCAGGTGCGCCACAGCTTCTTGCCGCTGGCAGCGTCGAAGGCATCGACAAATCCCGTGAGTGCGCACTCGCCCGCCGTGACGCCGACGATAATCTTTCCGTCGATCGCGAGCGGCGCGTGCGTGATCGAGAAGCCCTTCTTGTAGTCGTCCACCACGACGTCGAAAATCACGTTGCCCGTCTTCGCGTCGAGGGCCACCAAATGCGCGTCGAGAGTCGCCATGTACAGGCGGTCGCCCAGCACGGCAAATCCGCGATTCGTCATCACCGTGCAATGGCTGTGCACCTCCGGGATGGGCCGCGTGTATTTCCAGATCGGCCGGCCGGTGCGCGCGTCGAGCGCCGCGGCGTTGTTGAGCGGACCCGTCACGAACATCAGGCCGTCGACCACGAGCGGCGTCACCTCGACGCCCGTGCCCGCAAACTGATACGACCATTTCGAAGCGAGCGAAGCCACGTTCGCGGCGGTGATGGAGGAGAGCCCGCTGTAGTGGCGGCCCTTCAAATCGCCCCAATAGGTGAGCCAGTTCTGCGGTTCATTCTCCGCGTTCTTCAATCGGTCGAAGCTCACGTTGAAGTCCGCGGAGGGTTTCCACGGCACGGCGGGCTCGCTCGATGCCGCGTCCGGCGCGCGCGAGCTTGCCAGAAACGCGATCAGGTCCTCCACTTGCCCGCCCGGCAGCTTCGTGTTCGGCATCATCGAGACGTGAGGCTTTTCCACCTGCCTCAGGTCCTTCTTCAGCAGCAGGTGGAGCTTTTCGTTCGCGTCCATGATCTGAATCGAGAACGTGTCGTCGTTCTTTCTGACGCCTCGCAGACTCTTGCCGCCGGTGAATTTCACGTCCGCGGTCTCAAAGCCCAGGCGCAGACTCTGGCTGGGGTCGAGGATCGCCGTGCGCAGCTCGGCGGGTTTGCGCTCGTTGCGAATGGCGGTCAGGTCGGGGCCGAGCCTGCCACCCCGCCCCGCGAACATATGGCAGTGTGAGCACTGCGCGGAGCCGAAGAACAGTTTGCGGCCGGACTCCGCGTCACCGGTGATCTTCTCGTCGGGCCCCGCCGACTTCAGCGACCGGAGATAACCGACAATCGCGCTCGCCTCATCGTCGGGCATGGGAAACGGAGGCATCTGCGTGCCGGGAATTCCCTTTTGGATGACGCGCATCAGATCCGCGTCCGCGCCTCCCCAGCGGAAGTTCCCCGAGGTGAGATCGGGCGCGCGTCCGCCCTTGGCGTTCTCGCCGTGGCATCCGGTGCAGGAGCGCTGGAAGAGGCGGCGTCCCGCGTCATGCTCGGGCTGCTGCGCCGTGAGCGCGGCCGCGAAGAGTATTGGAAAAGCTAGGGCTCGCATCGTGAGTAGTTTACTATACTTGAATCCGGCGCATTGGACAATCTTGAGAAGCGGTCGAAGCCCTTGTTAACAGGCTGTTGGAGCGGGTTTACAAATGGAATCCGAGATTTGCCTCGAAAACACATAGTGCCTTTAATGAACCGCCCTTGCTGCGATAATATGTGCTTAAATCGAACATGCGGAAGGAGGACGGAATCTGAGCAAGAAAGGGAAAGGGTTTCGCGATACCTTCGGCGCGTTGCTGGGGCTTTCCAAACCGGGTAGCCAGCCCGCTGGAGCGTCGCTCGCGGCCGTTTCCGCGCGTTCCGTGGAGCCGGCCGGGCCCACGCCCGGCGAGATCTCCTCAGTGAACGCCTTGATTTCGAAGGGCAAGTCGAGGAACGCCCTCGATCAGGCCAAGGAAATTCACAGCCGGCACAAGTGCGCGGCGTCCGAATCTCTGTTAATGGATGCCTATGCCGCGCGAGCGCAGTCGCTGCTCGCCCGGGACATGAACATCGAGGTTCGTTCGCTGATCGACATGATCGGATCGCGCTATGCGGGGAGCTACCGGCGTTTCGATGAAATGCGGCTCCTGGTCTCTTTTCGTTTGGACGGCATCAAAGGCGCGGTGGCTCCGCTGAACGATCCCGGCTTGGCTTCCGTGAAGCGGGCCGCGATTGAAGACCTCATCAGAAGAGAGCTGGTGGATCTCAGGGATCTGGCTGAGTGCCCGTCACTTGCGGAGGACCATCCGCTGCGGAAAGGCGCCTCGGCTTTGGCGGCGGCGTTCGATGCGGTGACCGCCGGACCCGTCGGGGAACAGTCTCTGGATCTGCCTGAGGTCTCGCGGCGCAGCCCGCTAGGACCCTGGAAAGCGCTAGTGCGCGCAATCGGCTCGCTATACCGGAATGACGACGCCGCGTGCCTCAGCTACATCGGTGCGATCGAAAGCGGCTCCGCTCCCAGCCGGCTGATTCCAGCCCTGCACTCAATACTCGAGGGAAGACTGCGGCCCGAACTGGCCGCACCCCGGCAGACCGAATTGGCCTTGCAGGTAAGCGGCAGCCGCGAGACCTTCCGGGCCTCGCTCGAGTCAATCGACAAGGCGTTCGCCACTGGATCCCGTACCGGCGTCTGCGCCGCGATTCCGAATGCCTTGCAGGCGTGCCGCCAATACAATCCCCAGTTTCTCGAGCGCCTCCAGCAGCACCTGGCCGTTCGGATCCTGCTGGCGGGCCTTTCACCCTCCGCCGTCCCGTCGGTGGCCAACGCGCTGAGAGACGCTCACTTCTGGAGAATGTATGCAAGCGCGCTCGAAAGGCGTCCCGAAGTGGACAGTCTCTTTCAAGCCTGCAGCGCTTGGGAAGAGTTTCGAAGGCACGCCATCGCTCAGGGCTGGTTCCAGGCCGGAAGCGTTGCCGAAGCGGCTCTCTACCTGCACATGGCCGAAACGCTGTCCGACCGGTCCTGGCAGGAGTGCGAGTCTGTCCGGAGAGGCTGGTTCCATACCTTCGAAGGCTATGATGGATTGTACGCCAAACAGCCGCCCGAGATCCGGAATCTGGCGTCCCGAATCGCTCCGGACCTCTATTTTCTTTCTCCGCGAGAGCTGTATGCGAGGGCGTGCCGAATGGATCCACACGCCTTTGCGTTTCAGCGCTGGACGGAGTGGGAGAAGCGGCTGGGCGGCAATCAAGCCAACGACGCGGCCGAGGCCTGGCATCGCGCGCTGCCCGGCGACATTGCGCCGCTGCTGCACTTGATGGAAGCCGCGGAGCGGCGCGGGGCGCTGAACAAGGCTCTTGCGAATCTCGAGAAGGCGGAGAGCCTGGACGGGTTGAACATCGAAGTACGCCGCGCTCGGATGCGTCTCTTGGTTTCGACCGCAATAAGGCATTTGAAACAGCGCAAGGCGCGTCTGGCCGGAAAGGATCTGGCTGAGATAGCGCCGTTGCCGCAGGCGCAGCAGGGCGACCGTCCCGCTTTTATGGCGGCCCTTGCCTGGGTGAGCAGCCGGCTGGAGGGAGCGGAGGACAAAGCTGCGATGCGGCGCGCGGAAATCTCGCGCGTCCTTGAAGACGGCTGCGCGGAGGCCATGGTTCTCTGGAATGTGGCGCGAATCTGCGAGTACAAGGAAGGCGTTCCGCAGAGAGACTCGCCGAGCGCCTATCGGGCCGAGGCGGCGGGTGTGGCGCGGGCCTGTGCCTTGGGAGACGATATGGGGTTGGAGATGGAGATCCCGCGCGAGTGGGCGGACGATCTCACCAAGCGGCTAACCGGCAAGAGCGCCCAGGTAGATCCCTCTCACTTGAGTTCCCTTGCCGAAGCGGCGCTAAGGCGTAAGGATCTACGGCTGGCCTATGCGGCCACCACACAAGGTCTGGCTGGCGGCTCGGCGGGCGGCCCTGGGGAAGCACGCTTCCTTTTCCTGCGGGCCCGCTCGCTTCCCGCGACGGACGGAGAGAGGCGCAACGAGTGCCTGGCGGCCGCAGCGGAGATGGCTCGCCAGCGGCGCGATATGGATCTGCTGAATGAAGTGATCGAGCTGCGGCGGAGTGTGTCCAGGAGTCTATTTGGCGGACTGCGAATGCCCGGCGAACAGTTCTCGGAGGGCGATCTTTCGATGACGGCCGGGCAACTGAAGGAGGTCCTGGGGCGAGAGAAGGCGGCCATCGATTACAAGCCTTCCCCAATGCGCTTCCCCGCGGGACGGCCCAGCCGGGAGTGCAACTGCGCGGCCTGCCGTGCGGAGAGGGCGGGCGGCGGTTCGGAACGAGGGATGCCTACGCCCGGCGATTTTCGCGAGATCGACGAGATGCTGGCCGGCCTCAGTCCCGAACAGAAAATCGAACTGCTGATGGGATTCGCTCAGGAGATGGGATTGGAGCCTCCCCGCCGCGGTAGAAAGAAGGGACGGAAAACCGGGGATTTCGATTTCCCGTTCTAGAGGACACTGGGATGCAAGAGACCACGCCCGGGACGCACGACGACCCGGCAAAAATTCTCGAAGTGAACGAAGGCGCAAGCGATGAGGAGATTCGCGCGGCGTATCTGCGCAAAGTGCGGCAGTACCCCCCGGATCGTTCACCGGCGGAGTTCGAGCGTGTGCGCGATGCCTATCACCTGCTCCGCGATCCGCGCGCGAGAGCCCGCCTGATGTTCCTCTCGAGCGGTTCGGACCGGCCGCTTTCAGCCTTGGCGGACGCTCACGGCACGGAACGCCGGTTCGTGGGCCCGGAACTATGGCGCGAGAGCCTGAGAGAGCGGCCCGGAGTCAAGGAGGATCGGGATTGACCGGAGACGGGGAGATGCCGGCATTCGAAGGCACGATCTACACCGGCCCCGAAAGCCGGATGGTCCGGGAACGGATTCTGCGGCGATTCACAAGCTGGCTGGATGGGGCCCTCGCCGCCGAAGACCCTCCCGCGGGTGTGGCCGCGGAGATTCTGGCGGAGGTGGAAACCGGCCGCGCCGAAGGATCTCCGGGCGACTTTAGCGATTTTTATTCGATGTGGTCGGCTATTACGGCGCTGACGCAGGAGGTGCGGCTGCAAGGGCGGGCTTTCAAGCAGCTGCATGACTCTCTGGCGAGGGTTTCGGATCTGCGGCCTGCCATCGACGCGACTTTGGGAAGGCATGAAGAGGCGCTCGCGGAGGTTCGCCGCGTGGCGGGCCAGAGCCAGTCCGTCCGCGGCGAGTGGGAGCGCGCCATTCAGCGGGATGCCGGGCGGCAAGCTCAGAAAGAGATTCTGGAAGCTCTGCTGGATATGCGGGACCGGCTGAACAGAGGCCTCGATTCGGCGCGGGCCGCGCGGAAAAAGAGCGCCGAGCTGCCCGATCCGAACTGGCTTCAACGCCTCAGAGGCCCGGACAAGCGCGGCGAGAACGCGGAAGAGGCTGCCGCCGCCCTCGAGAAGGGCTACATCCTGAGCCTGCAGCGACTCGACGATCTGGCCGATCGTCTGGACGCGCGCCAGATCGACTGCCTGGGCTCCTTTTTCGATCCCCGCTCGATGTGCGCGGTGGATTTGGAGGAGAACAGCGAGGAGCCGGACGGCACCGTACTCGAGGTCTACCGGAACGGTTACGAGTGGCAGGGCGAGGTGTTTCGACTGGCGCAGGTGAAAGTGGCGCGCGGGCCGGAGCTGGGAACGGCCGCCGCCGAAACAGCGGCCGGGAACGAAGCGAATTCTAACGATGAAGGAGATTTTTAGGAATGAGCGATCCGGTTGTAGGTATCGATCTCGGGACCACCAATTCCGAGATCGCGGCATTTGTCGCCGGGCAGGTGCGGGTGATCGGTCCGGGATCGAAAATGTTGCCCTCGTGCGTGGGCTTCTCGCCGGACGGCGATCTGCTGGTCGGCGAATCGGCGCGAAACCAGCAACTGCTTTATCCGGACCGGACCGTGCGCAGCATCAAGCGCAAGATGGGGAGCGCCGAGACGGTCCCTCTTGCCGGCAAGAACTATACGCCGCCAGAGATCTCCGCGCTGATTCTACGGGAGCTTTCCGAATGGGCCCGGCGCTCGATGGACGTGGAGATAAGCAAGGCGGTCATCACGGTGCCAGCCTACTTTTCCGATGCCCAGCGCAGCGCCACCATCGAAGCGGGGACGCTGGCGGGGCTCGACGTAATCCGCATTCTCAACGAGCCGACCGCGGCCAGCCTGGCATACGGCTTCGGAGCCGGCAAGCGCCATACGGCGCTAGTCTACGATCTGGGGGGCGGCACCTTCGACGTGTCCATCGTGGTAGTGGAGGACGACATCACCGAAGTGCTGGCCAGCCACGGCAACAATCTGCTCGGAGGAGACGATTTCGACGACCTTCTTCTGGAGCGCCTCATGCGGGAGTTTGAAAGCCGTCACAAAATCAATCTACGGGAGGGACATGCCGCGGCTCGCGCGCGGCTGCGGTGGGCGGCCGAGGAGGCCAAGAAGAAACTGAGCTTCGAGCCGTACGCGAAGGTGCGGGAAGAAGCGTTGGTGGTTGAAAACGGCAGGCCGCTGCATCTGGAGCTCGAAATCGCACGCGGCGAATACGAAGATATGATCCGGCCGTTGGTTGACTCGACCCTGGATAGCGTATCGAAGGCGCTTGCCGACGCGGCCAAAAGACCGGGAGATCTCGACGCCATTCTGCTGGTGGGCGGTTCCACCCGCACACCGCTGGTTTCGAGACTGCTCCAGGAACGCACCGGTCTGGAGCCGCGGCAGGACGTGCACCCCGATCTCTGCGTCGCGCTCGGCGCCGGGGTGCTGGCTTCGCGCCTGGCGGGCCACGCCGTCGAGCGTGTGCTGGTGGATGTCTCTCCCTACTCGTTCGGGCCATCCTATCTGGGCGAGCGCGGAGGGTTCCCCTATCCCTATTGCTATCATCCGATCATCAAGCGGAACACGCCGCTGCCGCTTACCCGGAGTGAATCGTATTACACGGCGCATCCTAACCAGAAGGAAGTGACCGTGCAGATCTATCAAGGCGAGGACGAAGACGCGCTGAAGAACATTCTGGTAGGGGATTTCGGGATCGCGGGACTGACGCCGATGGACGGTCCTAACGAAGTTGTGTGCCGCATGAGTCTCGATCTGGATGGAATTCTTCGTGTAAGCGCCATCGAGAAGCGCACCGGGAAGTCACAGCAGGTCACCATCGCCAACGCGATGCAGGCCAAGTCGAGCGGCGAAATCGAAGCGGCGCGAAAACGTGTCGAGGAACTCTATGCCTCCCGCCGGGGATCGTCTGACGAGGATCCGATTGGCTTTGAGTTTGAGGAGCCGCTGCCGGACGTATTCCGCCAGGACGCGCCGCCCTACGCCTTGATCGGCGGCGAGGCCGGCGGGAACGGCTCGACGGACGGCGGGAATACGCTTCCTGTCGATTCGGCTTGGCCGGAAGCGCGCCGTGAAGCGCATGAGCTGATCGAGCGCTCGCGCCGTCTCCTCGACAAAATGCATAACGACGATCGGGAAGAAGCCATCGACCTGCATGAGCGTGTGGCCGCCGCGAATGACGCCAAAGCTTTGACCGATGCGATGAAGGCCCTCAAGGAGTTTCTGTTTTTTGTGGAGGGGCGCTAGCGCGCCGGCTTGTGGCTGACAACCTCCGCTGCCCGGTCTGTCAGGCGCGATTCCGCGGTACCGGCGATTGTTCCCGTTGCGGCGCCGACCTCAGCCCAATGATGATATTGGCGGCCAGAGCCTACTTGCTCCGGGGGATGGCGCGGACGGCCATTCAGCAGGGCCGTTACCCGGAGGCGCACGCTTTGGCGGCGAAGGCCGAAAATCTGCATGCGACCCCTGCCGGAAGAGGATTGCGTCTGCTGGGCGCCTGCCTTATGGAGAATTCCCCAGATGGTCCGGAGCTCATGCCAAGTTGTTGTGATAGCATCTCCTCATGAAACTGGGTACTGCCACAATTCCTATTTTAGTAGCGGTCACCATCATGCTTGTCGCGGGTTCTGCGCTACAGGCCGGTCTCCTCGCTACGAGCGCACTGTTCAATTCCGGGACTGGCATATTTTACCTTGAAGACCAGGTTGTACCTGCGAATCCGGGTAGTACTTCACTTGTGTATGTTCGTCCCGGTACATTCATCGCCGCCGACCCCGGCACTTCGCAGTTGGGCGGCTCGTTTTTGGCGACTGGCGTAGCGACGTACGGTAACCTCACTACGAGGATTGCAGCCAGCGTGTCGGGCTCCGACACGTTTCCTTCGATCACTATATACTCGTCGGTATTCTTCTTCGACACGTTGACCTTCTTTACACCGACCGGCGGCAACGGGACAGCATCTTTGTCAGTCACTATGGACGGTTTTGGCTCCGTCACTCAATCACTGGGACCCGCCGGTGTTTACGGACGCGCTTACGGCGGGCTACTCGCCGGGGAGTCGGGAGCGGAACTTGTATGGCAGCACCCAGATGTGACGAACGCATCGGTTACGGTCACTCTCTTGAGCCAACCGATTCCATTCGTATCCGGCGTCCCGGTGAATATTGTCGTTGGATTAGCGGCCAATTTATGGTTTCGGTGCGCCAACACAGATTTGTTGCCGAACGCGTGCAACGACTGGTTCGGGACCGGCGTAACCGATTTCGGCCATACAGCGCTTCTCACAGGAATTGGATTGTTCGATTCCACGGGTGCACCCATTAATACGTTTGATATTTCATCAGAAAGCGCACGGCCTATGGATCTGATGGAATCGTTCCCGAACCCAACAGTTCGATTCTGTGCCTGAGTGCAATTGTTGTTCTGGGCGCTATCATCGGCCGCAGGCCGCGCTTCCCATCAGTACGTTGATTCTAGCCCTTTTTTGGCATCTTGGGTATTGGTCCAGCCGCGCTACCCAATGCCGCGACCCCCGGCATATTACGATTACTCCAAATCGCGGCGCGAATGGTATTCTTGGCCTTCTGGAGCGACAAGGAACAGTATATTGGATCACCGGTCTGGCGGGCGCTGGGTTAGGCGTCCTTACGCCCGATTTTCGGGTTGACAGCCGGCGGTGACACCCTCGGGGTGGTGCTTGACACCGACGCGGTAAGACGATATCTTACCTCCATGAAGACTATCGTGTCCTCGAAGGGTCAGATCGTTCTGCCGGCGGAGTTCCGGCAGATGGACCGTGTCGAACCGGGGCAGGTGTTCGACGTCGAGCGTCTCGATCGTGGGGACTATCGCCTCGTCCGGCGTGCGGCTCCGCGTAACGAGGGCGCCATCGACTGGCTGCTCGCCTGCCCGCAGAAGGACTTCTTCGTACCCATCGACTCTGAGTCGACGGATGCGCTGTGAAGTACTTGGTTGACGCCAACGTCCTGAGCGAGCCGACGAAACCAACGCCCGATCCGCGTGTCGTGGCGTGGCTTCGCGCACATGAGCGAGACATCGCCGTCGATCCCGTCATTCTCGGCGAACTGCGATTCGGGATTCTTATCCTTCCCAAGGGAAGGAAGCGGACCGCCCTGGAACGCTGGTTCGACGAGGGGGCCAGGCGTCTCCACTGCGTGCCCTGGGACGCGGACACGGGCCTGAAATGGGCGGAACTGCTGGCGCGTCTTCGCACAAGCGGGAAAGCCATGCCGATTAAGGATAGCCTCATCGCGGCGACTGCGGTCGTCCACGGTCTAGCGGTCGCCACGCGAAACCGTGCTGATTTCGTGAACGCCGGCGTGCGCATCGTCGATCCGTTCGTTGGTTGAGGTCTCGCGTAGGTGCGCCTGCCGCACCTTAGACCCAACGAGGACTCGAACCTGAAAACAAAGTGCTTAAACGGTTTGGCTTCGGCTAAGCCCTATGTTGTCAACGAAAGGATAGTGTGGCTCCCCAGTCTGGACACGTTTCGAACTTTCGCGGCCTGAAATCGGCTCTGCTCGAACCGACGATTACTGCTTTGCTCGCAAGAGCCTTGATGCGAAACAGGCTCCGCCGTCCAGCCTGGGCGCCCAGGTTGGACACGTCTCGAACTCGCCAAGAGAGTCGTGATCCGGATGCGTCCTCCGACTGCAACCCGCGCGAGCAACCCTACACTACGCGACTTAAGAGGAATAGTTGCCTGGAGCAGCTCCTTTACCCCTTGACATTCTAATGGAACGGTGAGATCTTATCCCCTAGAGTGTCTAATGAAACAAGTCGATTAGGCGGGAGTCTGTTACAAGGCACCCTCGATCTCCTTGTCCTGCGTGTGCTGGTCTCCGGACCCCTGCATGGATATGCAGTCGGCCGACGTTTGACGGAGCTATCCGAAGATTGGCTTTCCGTTGATGAAGGCTCCCTCTACCCGTGTCTCTACCGGATGGAAAAGAAGGGCTGGATTCGTTCGGAACCAGGGCGCTCTGAGAACAACAGGAAAGCCAGATTCTACTCCCTCACCGAAGCGGGCATGGGGCAACTCGAGGTTGAGCACGAAGGTTGGCAACAGCTCCAGCGGGCCGTCGGGCGGATTCTGAGGAGGGCATAAGTCAATGAGAAGAGCGATCAACGCCCTCCGCGAATGGATGCAACTCCGCGTGCGGCTGCGCGATGAAAGTCAGTTCCACCTCGACCGGGCGACGGCGGACCTTCGGGCGCTCGGTCTTTCCGCCCGTGCGGCAAAGCGGGCAGCGCGCGGGCGTCTCGGATCGCGGGAATATCGGAAACTTGCTCTTCGCGAGCTCGGTGGAGATTGGGCGGGACTGATCCGGATGTTCCTAGCTCACCGTGTTCATACCTCGCCTTCATTCCAGCCATTAGCATTAGTCACGGCCTGCCTGTTGATACTCCTTTTGAGTCCCGCGCCGCAACTGATCCTGGAGGGCGTTGCCGGCCGCCCGCTCGACGCAGGGGGCCGCGGTGCGGTGTTCATATCCGAGCAGGCGCGGAACCTCACGTATGTGGGCATCACGAAAGCTGATTTCAAGTCCATCCAGTCGCTTGAAGGGTTGACCAAGTTGGAACGGTTTCAATCGATCCACGCGCGGGCACAAGCTTCGGAGGACGTTTCTGTCGCAGCGATTGAATCGCAGGTTCGCAGGAAGACCGGCAATCCGGGACTGCGGGTCATTCCGCTTTTTGAACGCCACGCGATCCTGATGGGCCCAGCCAAGGCGGTGTGGGGGCTGCTGGCATTCTGCTCGCTGTTCTTTGTCGCCACGCACTGTAGCAAGCCTCGATGGCTCGGATATGGAATGGCCGTTGGTTGCTTGCATGCGCTGGCATCGCTGATGACCTGGGCGTTTGCGATCCAGCCGTGGAGCGGAACCGCCTGGGCCCCTGGCGGCAGAGCGTTGCTCGGATTCCTGGCCTTATCAGCAATTTATCTGGGAGTTGTCGCACTACAGTGCCACGTCTGGTGGCACGACCTGCGCCGGCGATGCCCCTTTTGCCTGGACAGCTTGCTACTTCCCTTGACCGAGGGAGCGGCGGACTGCTTTCTATTGAACTCGCCCACCACAGAATCGGTTTGCGCGCACGGTCACGGCGTTTTGGTCGAGACCCGATGGGAGTCTCGATTCCGGCCAGAAAGGTCCCCGTTGCAAGGACTCGTTCATGGCTAAGCTGCTGATTGTCCTTCTCGCGGCGGCTGCTCTTGCCTCCGCCCAAGCCGGGCGAGCAATTGCCGAGCCACACTACAGACGGCTGATAGATCGAAGAGTCGTAACCGGCGCATACTTTGCTGAAGTCGCTCATGGCGCAGTTGTCGAGACCGCGGCGTTTGGGAATGCTCGTCCGGATTCCTTGTGGAGGGCGGCATCGACCTCCAAAGCACTAACTGCCGTGGGGATCATGAGGCTCGTCGAGCGTGGGCAACTGGACCTGGATGTTGACGTAAACCGGTACCTCAAGTCACTAAAGGTACCCGCAACGAAGAGTAAGGCGATCACCCTCCGCCACCTGCTTACGCACTCCTCCGGTCTCGACGATCCTTTTGTGGGTAGCGGCTTTCTCGCTGCCGATGGCGAGCAAGCGCACTTAGCGAACGTGATGAAGATCTGGCTGCCAGCGCGCCTTTATGAGCCGGGAGAGGTGCGCCTCTATTCCAATTTCGGATACGGATTGGCCGGAGCGGTCATCGAGGATGTCACAGGCAAGCGCTATGAAGACTTCATGGACTCTGAGGTGCTCGAACCGCTGGGCATGAATCACAGCACGTTTCAACAGCCATTGCCCAGGGAATCCGAGCAGAGCATTGTTCCATCGATTGAGCGGAGTGCCTTGGGCGCGATGCATCCAGCTGACATCATCTACCACCGCGCGACTTCGGCAGGTGGCTTGACCACCACATTCGC
Organism: Candidatus Sulfopaludibacter sp. SbA3; assembly: GCA_945893365.1. Lineage (GTDB taxonomy): Bacteria > Acidobacteriota > Terriglobia > Bryobacterales > Bryobacteraceae > SYKU01. The sequence continues at coordinate 108,825 of CAMDED010000005.1, forward strand.
CGACCTCCTGTGTTTCGTACGATTCGTTCAGGGTGGAGGCTTGGTTAACGGGCGCCAGATTCTCCGTCCGGATACGCTGAGTCGAATTCTGGGGGCGAAGGCGAGCCAGTCTGGCGGCGAAGAGAGCTATGGCTTCGGCATCGGAACCAGTCGAGGCCAACGGTATTGGTACGCAGGTGGAGACTTGGGGGGATATCACACGGTCCTGCTGTGGTTTCCGGAACACGATCGGGCGCTCGTCACCATGGCTGCAAGCGCGAGCAACTTGGCCACGTGGAATCTGGTCCCCGAAATCATGCAGAGTTGGTTTGGGCCCGAAAAGCAATCGACTGCCGTTCCGATCACGCCTTTCGCCGGCGCCCGCCAATCGGCCGCACGCGTCGCAGGAACCTACCGGCCCTTAAGGTATCCACATCATGACCTCGGCAAGACTTTTACGGTCACTATGGACCAATCCGTACGCGCGAATTCCGATGGCAGCATCGCGTACGCCGGAGGGCGATGGATCGCGGTCGAATCACTGCGATTCCGCAACGTCACCGATGGGCGGGATGTGACCTTCCAAACGGATTCCACCGGACAGATCCGCTTCTTGAATCGTGAGAGCGAGCGAATCGCGTGGTACAAGAGCGGGAGCGCCGCGATGGTGTTTTACTTCTGCTTTATCCTGCTCTCCGTGTTTGTCCTCTGGCGAAACCCTCGCGGCGAAGACGCTCGCCCAATTCGTTGGACGGCCGCAGCCATTCTGATGCACAGCGTTTTCTGGCTTGGTGCAGTGCTAGCGGCCGATCCTCAGCGCCTGATTCTAGGCAACCCCTGGTACCTGACTATTGCGCTCGCCTTCGGAGCTGGGATTCCCCTGGTGTGGGCTTTTCTCGTCGCGTCGACGTGCCGGGGCTTAGCCAAGAGATCGAGCCCTACCGCGCATCCGCTGAGCTTGGTGCTGACAACGCTGGGACTGGGACTGTACATTCCGTTTACCGCGTACTGGCAGCTTACGGCGCTTCCAGCATTTGAGGCAATTCTCCGACACGGATCATGATCAACGGCGTAGCGTAGAGCCAAGTCGCCAACTCCCGAACGGTCGGCGGGACGTGAAGTCGTGGTATTCCTGCCCCCCGTCAGGACTCAAATCTGAAAACAAAGGGCTTAACTCTTGCCTCTTCTCTGCCGTCCAACATTTTCAACGGGTTCGAATTTGGCTCCCCAAAAAGTCGAGATTCAAACCCCGTCTACGGGGTTTGAAACCTAATGCCGAGTACCGGATAATCCCGAGTAAAAGGAATTGGCGCGATTTCGAACCAGTGGTGGCGGGGGTTCGGTAATTGCACAACTCGGCATTATCCTGAGACCCTTTCCCTACCGGCCAACTGGGCCGGCAGGAGAAAGACTTGATCGAAACCTATTTCACGGCGCCCCATGTTCTGGACCGGATGCGCTCCGGTCTGATGGCTCCCTATCTGGGTGCCTTGGCCGCCGAACTTCAGTCGCAAGACTATTCGCGTAAGAGCATCCGCCGGCAACTGTGCAACGCCGATTCGTTCGGCTGCTGGCTCGCTGAGCAGAACCTGACAGCGGCCGAGATTACTGACGACTCGCTCTGGTGCTACATTGGCGACCTGCATCGCTCAGCTCGCGCCGGATACAGGACTCACTAAACTAAAGTACGCTACGTGTTCACGGGGCATGCGCCGTACCAGGAAGGCGATCCGGCTGGGCGTCCACGCCGACATGTTCGATCTCATCGGCATCCAGGAGGGCGTACAGCGTCCGCGTCGTGCCCTCCGTGGTCCTTTACCGACTCTCCACCGCGCCGCCGCTTTCCAACCGAGACTGTGTGCCCAGTTGCAATCCGAATTCTGGAGCCGACGTCTGCATGATCTCAGCACTCGTTCACAATGGACAGTCTGACCACGCAGTTGCGTCCCCTAACGGGTGCGTCCCCAATCGGATTGCGGTCCGCAGGCGATTATGCCATAATCCGCTCTAGGAGATTGAAGTATGAACAGAATGGGGCGATTGGGGCTATTGCTTGTGTGGCTGCTTCCATTGATTGGTCAAGAGCGCAGTAGGTCGGTCGTCGAGGCCGGTCCATCGGCAGAAGCTCGCAGTTCGTCAAGCATTGAACGTGCAGATGAACTCATTTCTTACCGGTTTAGGTTGACGCAATCTGAACACGATCTAGTGGCAACAAACGGCTCGGATCAAACCGCCGCGATCTCGTTGAGACAACAAAGCCCCGGAACTGAATCTCAGTCGGGGCGCGACGAACAGCAGCTTGTTCAGCCCGGAGAGGAAATCACCATAACAGCCATGAAGGCCAAATGGAATGAACCTGGGCTAGTTTACGTGGAGGCGCCCCGACGGCTTCACTTGGGTCTCCGAAGGTCGGTTTCCCAGGAGCTGATCCCCCTTCAGATTGATGCGAATTCACGCGTGTACGACATCCTTTCGGCAGAACGTCAAGGTGAATTAATGCCGGGGGACCTCAGCCTTCGCGTAGTTCTGCTGGGTTCACCCATGCCAGCCAGAGCCGCAACTCAAGCTAACATAACCACAGTGATTTCCGATCTGAGCAAGACATCAAGTCGACGGCTGATCATGGTGTACGGCGAGAAGTAGAGTCAGAGTGGGGCTTGCGGATGACGCTTCGTGCCCACGCTGAGAGTTGAAGGCTCATTTTGTGAGCCAGTTTTCGGCAGCCCAACCCTCGTAGGTGGTGCCTTGTATGATCCCCCTGATCCTCCACCATGTATATCCGTCCGCCTGAACAGCCCCCCCGGTCACTGTCATCAGCGTACCGTCAGGCATGTTGATGATTTGTGTACAACTCGTACTGGGACACTGTCTTAACCTAAGTCCGACGCCGCCGGTATTGAAGACCATAACGACATCCCCCATGCAGAACTTGGCCGGACACGCCCCGGTCAAGGTCAGCGGCCCGTAGGAACGGCTGTTGTTGCCTTCGTCGGACTCGTCCACCTGGCTCTGGTCGTCCACGATGGCCGCCAGATAGTAGGT
>CAMDED010000006.1 GCA_945893365.1 Candidatus Sulfopaludibacter sp. SbA3
AACTGCCGCGCTTGCGTTGCTTGAGACGATAACAACGCAGCTTTCGCCGAATCCATTCGTCTAGGCATTGGAGTTCGAACCGACAGGCCGCATAGCGGTAGTAGGTGATCCACCCCACCAGAAACAAGTTGAGTTCGACGATCACTTGCACCAAGCTAACGCCCCGTTTCTGCCGCAACGAACTGATGAGCTGGTGCGAAGACAATCGAGTGCACTACATAATGGGCTTAGCGCGCAATCGGAAGCTGCGCAAGATTATCGGGGAAGCGATGTGGGAAGCGACGCAGGAGTGGGAGAAGACGGGCAAACCGGCGCGAGTGTTCCGCGAGTTCAGTTATCAGGCAAAGAAGACGAAGAAAGGAGGCTGGGACCGGGAGCGGCGCGTGGTAGCGAAGGCCGAACACATTGATGGCAAGGAAAATCCGCGCTTCGTGGTGAGTTCACTGACAAGCGAAGAATGGGCGTCGCAATCCTTGTATGAAAAACTCTACTGCGCTCGGGGAGATATGGAGAACCGGATCAAGGAGCAGTTCAGCCTGTTCGCCGACCGGGTGAGCGCCGAGACGATGCGGGCCAATCAGATGCGGCTGTACTTGTCGGTTATGGCCTATGTGCTGGTCAGCGGGTTGCGGCGCATCGGTCTGAAAGCGACGGAACTGGCACAGGCACAGGTATTCCACCATCCGCACGAAGTTGCTGAAGATTGGCGCGCAAATCCGGGTTACGGTTCGCAAGGTCTGGATCTCGATGGCTTCCAGCTATCCCTCTCAGGACTTGTTCCGGCAGGTCTGGACCAACCTGCGCTGCTAAGGAAAACGTCAAAGGGAGCGCCGCTTTTCAAAACATAAATCAACCGAAAACCGCTCGGTTCGGATCGGTGCGCCGCTACTGCCTCTCACCCGTTGACACTGCCGTCCGGGGAGCCAGAATGATCCCCTTTACAGGCCCTCAACGACCCCCATTTCTTCTTGCTACCTGAAAAATGCCTTGCCAGCACCCTCAACGCCCACTCTGACACCAAAATTCTCGCCTTCCAACTACCTTGTGAAATATGCGGGCTAAGGTTGGCAAGAAGGTTCGGTGATGCGGCGCATCGTCACCATGGTGTAAGCAAGCTGCCTGAGGCAGTAAGCGAATGTCATGTCAAACGGGTTCGGTTGCCGGGCGGTTATAGTGCTGGAGTGGGTTTGGCGTCCAGTGCCGCGCTCGATGCAGCCGGGCCGAACGCCCCGATTTCGCTTCGAAGCTCAATTCTGCTGCCGCAGAAGGCTTCCTGCGACGCCCCAGCCGTCATTCAGGATCATCATCTGCACGATCTCGCCGTGGCCCCCGATCACGCCGTTGATCAAGATGGCCTCCGAGCTCGCCGCCGCTGGAGCCGCATATCTCAGCGTCACATGGCGCTTGGAACTAACGCAATAGGTCCCGCTGATGTTCTCGGGTATAACGCGACCGTTATAGCTGGCGACGGTTGACGCCGTGAAGCGGCCGTTGCCATCCGCAACCAGCCGTCCAATCCGTTGGAATCTGCCCGCCAGATCCTTTGGGGAATTGGTCGTACCATGAAACTCCGCGGAATAACCTCCGGCGAAGTCCGGCAAGCAGCAGAAGGTGAGATCCTGCTTCACGTGGTCCCCTTTGATCACCGTCCCCGATGGCGCGGTCGGTAACAAGGCCGCCTGCCGGGAGTGACCGTATAGGTGGCGGGGATGTCGCCGTTGATGACGATCCCGTTGTAACTGGCGTTGGTCTCGATGAAGGGCGCCTTTGCCGTCCGGGACGAAGCGGCCCGCCTGCGACAGCATTCCAAGCAGCGCTCTTCCCCCAGGTGGCAATTCGACGAGCGTCCCGATAGACGAGAACGCGTTCGGCCCCGAATAGTCGGCGTCCGTACAAACTGTCGCGCCCGGAGCGCCTGAATACGACCCAACCGCAAGACAAAACGCGAGTGCCCCCGGGAATCCTCAAACCTTCTCCTCCAAGTTTCGCGATCGAGGGTTCCGGCTACCATGCATGAATCTGTATCGCGGCAACCGGCTTCAGGCAAAACGCCTGCTATGATCTGAAGAGATGGTGAGGCGCAGAGCAATTTTTCCTCTCCCCTTGGCGGCGCTTCAGGCCGCGCCCGCCGCCTCGGACCCTCGAGTGTACGCGTACGGCGACGGCGTGCCGCTGACTCCGGCGGAATACTCCCGGCTGCTGGCCAGCCTCGCCGGCTCGGATGGCGTCGCGGCGGACAGCTATTCACTGGGGGGCGTCGTCGAAAAGCTGGAGACCCGCATGGCGTCGCTGCTGGGAAAGGAGGCGGCAGTCTGGCTCCCAACCGGAACGCTTGCCAACCATCTCGCCGTGCGCTTGCTCGCCGGAGGCAAACGGCGCGTCCTCGTGCAGGCCGAAAGTCACCTCTACAACGATTGCGGCGACTGCGCCCAAACATTGAGCGGCCTGCATTTGGTTCCCCTGGCGAAAGGGCGGGCCACTTTCTCTCTGGAGGAAGCTGAGCGGGCCGCGAACGAGGCGATGCTCGGGCGCGTGGAAGTTCCCGTCGGCGCAATTCAAATCGAAACGCCCGTTCGGCGGCGAGACGGAGAGCGCTTCGACTTCACGGAGATGAAGAAGATCTCCGCTTGGGCGCGCGACCGCAAGATCGGACTCCATTTGGATGGCGCGCGATTGTTCCTCGAGAGCGGCTACACGTCGAGGTCCGTCAAAGAGTACGGGGATCTGTTCGATACCGTTTACGTCTCGCTTTACAAGTATTTCAACGCGGCAAGCGGCGCGGTTCTCGCCGGGCCGAAGGCGCTGCTTTCCGGGCTGTTCCACACGCGCCGGATGTTCGGCGGAGGGCTGCCCCACGTGTGGCCGTTCGCCGCCGTCGCGCTTCACTATCTGGAAGGATTCGACCGGCGCTTCCGGACCAGTGTCGAGACCGCCGAACGCGTCTTCTCCACACTCCGCTCGGATTCGAACTTCGAGATCGAGCGGGTTTTGAACGGGACCAACAACTTTCGGATGCGGGTGAGCGGGGTGAATGCACCGGTTTATCAGGGAAGGCTTGAGGCGGCAGGCATCAGCGCGCGAGTTCCAACCGGAGACTGGTTCGCGATGCAAGTGAACGAAACCTGGGCACGGCTGCCTGCCGCCGAGATCGCAGCCAGATTCCGCAAAGCGCTCGGTTGAAGCTCGGACGAAACAAGGCTCGTACCAAAAAAAAAGGCCGACCCTTGCGGATCGGCCTCGAAGCGATAGACCGGAGGCCGTCCCCCCGAACCAACCTCCAGTCTCACGCGAACAACTTGATTCTGACAGGGAATCGGCGTCCGAACAAGGACCAAGGGTCCCAGTCGGAGGGCTAATGCGTACTAGCACTATCGGACTACGAGATATAAGCGCGCCAGACGTTCGGGGGCGACGCCGAGGGAGTATAAGGCCTGGATGAGGACCCACGAAGCAAGCGTTGAGAAAGCCCCGCGGTCCCTCCAGCGGCGGCCGGAAACTTCAATCGGATCGTCAAGTAGCGCAAGGCAGCGGCCGTGATCGCTTTGCTGCCAGAGCCGTCGCGCGAACTCGTAGTCCTCCATGATGGGCCATGTCCGGTAGCCGCGGAATGTCTGAAAGACCTCGCGGCGGCAGAAAATGCCCGAATCGCCATAGAACACACCCCAGCGGCGGCGCCACCGGTTCACCCGGCTGAAAGTAGCCGAGATCCAACCCCCTTCATACCGGATATCGAAATTACCGCCCAAAACCTCCGGATTCGCCATGGCAGCCCGCAAGGTCTGAATGGCCCCCGGGCCAAGGCGCGTATCGGCATGCAGGAAAAGCAGGACGTCGGAGCGTGCGGCGTTCGCCCCCGTATTCATCTGATGCCCACGATTTGGAGTGGGGAGCGTAACGACGCAGGCGCGGCCGTTCTCTTGCGCCCTTTCGACGGTGCGGTCCGTCGAATTGCCGTCGGCGACGATGATCTCTTGCGCCCCGAGCGTCGCCAGGTGTTCGAGCAAGCCTGAAATCGTGGACTCCTCGTTAAGAGTCGGGACGACGATGGCGACGCTTGGAATCAATTCCGCGGGCCGATGCCTTCCGTGCGTCCAGCGAGCGGCTGCACGACCGCCCCACCACAGACGGCAACGCCGGTCTTGGTGAGCGCATTCAGGAAATTGAAGAAGAGCGCGTAGACCACCTGCTCCGTGATAGGTTGCCTGCCGGGCATGCGGAATCCCGCCGGCAGCTCCTTGGCAATTCGGACCCGGACCGAATTTGGAGCTGTCTTGCCGCCGCGATCCTTGGCGTTTGCTACGGCGAGCGGAGTTTGCATCACGTTTCCGGAACGCCCATCGACGTAGAACTGGCATCGCGAAAACCAGCCCAGGTTGGCCGGATCGGCTGCGTCGAACAGGAGCAGTGGCGCCTGCCGGTCCAAAGCGGTGAGGTCCACCTGCAGGCAGCGGGCGGAGTCTTCGAGTTTCCCGTCAAAACCCGCCTGCTTGACCACGCTGTTGACCAGATCAAGATCGAGTTCGAGAAGAATCAGTTTATGCTGCCCGGCTTGCAAGACCTGCATGAGACTACTACTTTACCACTCGCGCTAGCGGAAGGCGGGCGGTCGCAAGGCGCCGCCGGTATATAGGCCAGTGCTAAATAATCAGATGCTGCATGCACGCGGGAAAACCCAACCGCGCACCCGCCGATGAAGCTGCTTTGCCGGCGTCTTGGACCGGCGCATGCCTTCGCCCATGGCCGATGGTGGTGCTTCAGTGGCCCATTTCCACCACAATTGACCCGAACTCGGCCGTTCCGGCCGAAGCGGCGGGCTTTCCGCGCCGAAAGCACACCCCAAAGAATCAATGGAATAACCATTGGGCTATGCCCGCTCTCGGCCTTTGCGGCCTTTTGTCGCTTAAACTTTGCCGGAAAGAACCGCGCCTTCGGCTTCCGCCCAGCGGCTCGCCGCGGGTCCGGGATCATCGCAGCCAGGGCCTTCGCGGCCTCTTCTCCACAATTGACGGCTGGGCGTCGGTCCGGGACGGCCCACCGCTTGAGGCGTTCGCTCGCCGGACAGACGGGTCCTGGCGGCGCGCTCTGGCTTGCCGGGCGCCACCTGCGGTGAATGATAACCGTCACTGGCAGAATAATATAAGAGAAGTTTCCAAGTGCGTCGCGGCCGCGGGACGGGCCAAAATTCACTCGACCGGCATTTTACGGTACCGTTTCGGCCTCCCGAGCTTACCCGTCTCCTGTGCCACCGGTGATCCGGCTGTGGCGGTGCGTCACACCTTTTTGAAATTCAAACGTCTGAGAAGAAAGAGAAATGATTCTGGCGCCAATATTGCTATGAACCGGAGCATGGCGATCACGAAAATCACAGGACACGGTTTGGCGACGATAGCGGTACTGGTCGCTATTCTCTGGGGATGCCTCTTCCTGGAGCGGACTATCGTGCGCCGGGCACGGATTCAACATTACCGCGCGCTTCGCGACATCCGTACCATGCAGCTTAGAAAGGGCGTTCAGCCGGTCTCGACGCCTGCGCAACCCTCGAATCCGGGCTACTCAACCGGATCAAAGGGCCCCGCGATCGGGTAACGGAATCTCGAAATAGAACAATTCCTTTCCCGAACCGGCTTCTCGAATTCCCGTCACGTACAATTTGGCTCCGCTGTGGTGCTGTGTCTGGAAGTAGAAGAAACCGCTGAAAGTTTCCTTTGGCGGCAGCATCTTCGCGGAAAACGCCCGCCCCTCGATTTGCCAGTCCATCAGGGGGTTCTTGCTCTTGCCGATTCGCCCCGGTATGCCCGGAACCGGACCACCGGTGTTCACCTTCGGACGCTTGGCTCCTCCCAGGTAGGCGATGTCGGCGGCCGGCGTGGTTTCCAAATGGGAGCGGTCCTGCGCAATGTACTCAATCCTGAGATTCTCGAACCGGATGGCTTGTCCGGAATCGTTCCGTATGGAGACCAGCATCGGGAGAATCCCGTACTTGCTCAGGTTCAGCTTCCCGAAGGCAGCCTGCATCCGCGCTTCGGTATCGTATGGCTGAGCGGCAATGGTAACGCCGGCCTGAGTCTGCTTCGCCTTGAAGCTGTCGACCGGCGGAGCCTCGAACCTCGCCTTATCCTTGTCGGCGGCCCATGCGCCGGTTATACTCAGGAAGGCGATACTCAGGGGGCTTATTCTTAGGAAGCCTAGAGCTAAATTTTTGGAAACAAAGGGCATCTTTTTACTCTATCGGGTTGCGTTGGCGCTTGCTTCGCCGTTTCTGTTCCTCTATTACCTGTACCGCGCCGGCCGTGGGCGCGGACTGGGCTGGCTCTGGCAGTCCTGCGGCTTCCTGCCGCGTCCATATAGACAGACTCTCGATGGCGCAATCTGGTTGCACGCCGTCTCGGTAGGCGAGGTGATCACCGTGGCCGGTTTGGTGCGCCAATTGAGGATCGAACTTCCCCGCACACCACTCTACATCTCGACCACGACGGCGGCGGGCTACGCCACAGCCCACCAAAAGCTCGGAGCGCTTGTGAATGGCATTTTCTACATTCCAATAGACTTCGCCTGGGCTATCCGGCGCGTCCTCAGAGCCATCCGGCCGTCTCTGGTGGTAGTCGCTGAAACGGAAATCTGGCCGAATCTCTTCCGGGAGATCAAGCGGATCGGCGCGGGTCTGGTGATCGTGAACGCGCGGATCTCAGACCGGGCGCTGCCGCGCTACCGGGCGCTACGCGGCTTCTTCCGGCATGTTTTGCGGCTGCCCGACGTCATTCTGACTCAGGATGAGGCGCTCCGGGACCGGTTCGTCGAGATTGGCGCGCCTCCCGAAACCACCCTCTCAGGCGGTAACCTCAAGTACGATTTCGAGATCGGCCCCGCGCCGGCCGATCTGCGGGCATACCTCGAAGGGCTCGCGCCCACGCACGTCCTGATCGCGGCGAGCACCATGCCTCCCGACGAAGAGGATACCGTGATTTCGGCTTGGCGGGAATTGGCGGCCGCTGCCGCCGAAACAGCCGGCGAAGGCCGTCTGCTGATCCTCGCGCCCCGCAAGCCCGAGCGCTTCGATCTCGTGGCTGAAAAGCTAAGAGCCGCGGGAATTCCCTTCGTCCGCCGAACCGCGCTCCGCAACCTGCCCCTTCCGGGCGTACTGCTTCTCGACTCGATCGGCGAGTTGAGCGCCCTGTTCGCTCTGGCTGACGTCGTGTTCATGGGCGGCACGCTCGTCACCTGGGGAGGACACAATATCCTCGAGCCTGCATTCGCCGCAAAGCCGGTGGTGATGGGCCCCTATATGCAAAACTTCCGCCGAATGGCGGCGGATTTTCTGCGCGCGGAGGCGTGCGTCGAGGTTCAAGACGCGGCGGGCCTGGTGCAAGCGGTACAGCGGCTATGGAACGATCCGGCTTTGGCGCGGGAAATCGGCGAGCGAGGGCTTCGCTGCGCGGAGGCGAAACGCGGGGCCACCAAACGAGCGGTCGAGGAGATTCGCCGGGTCTACGATCGCTCCTTGCCGAGGTTCCGCCCGGTGCTGCCGGCTCTAATGTTTCTGCGGCCTTTGTCTTGGCTGTGGAAGTGGGGCGGGGCATGGAAGCGTGCACGGCTGCTCGGCCGAATCCGCGAGCTTCGCGCGCCCGTCGTGAGTGTGGGAAACCTGACGATGGGCGGCGTCGGCAAAACGCCCGTCGTCCTCTACCTTGCCGAGCGGCTACCGACGCCTGGCATCCTGACGCGCGGGTATGGCAGAAGAAGCGTTTTCAATGTGCTCGTTCTTCCACCTGGCGCGAGCGAGACCGCGCTCCGAACCGGCGACGAGCCGCAGATTTTTCTCCGCAGCGGCATCGCCCCTGTCGCCATCGGCGCGGACCGCTTCGAGGCCGGCCGTTTGCTCGAACAGCAGTTTGCCGTGGAGACGATCCTGATGGACGACGGTTTTCAGCACGCACGCGTCGACCGCGCCGCCGATATCGTGCTGATTGACGCCTTACGGCCTTTCGGGGGCGGCGAGCTATTCCCGGTGGGACGGCTGCGCGAGCCTCTTGCTGCGCTAAGAAGGGCGGACATCATTGTGATTACGAGAAGCCGCGAGGGGAGGATGATTCCCGCCGTCGAACGGGAGATCCGCCGCCACAATTTGCGGGCTCCGCTGTTCCGGTCCTGGGTGGAGCCGGAGCGATGGGTCAGGTGGAGCGACGAAGCGGCGGCGGTCGAGCTGCCGGAACGGGCAGCGGCTTTTTGCGGGCTCGGGAACCCCGAATCGTTCTGGTCGACGCTCGAGGACATCGGCATTAAGCCGCTCCATCGCAATGAATTCCGCGACCATCATCGCTACACACCGCGGGAGTTGCAATGGCTGGGGCATCACGCCGTCGAGGCTGGGGCTCAGGCTCTGTTGACGACGCAGAAGGATGCCGTCAATCTGCCCGGCGATTGCGGGGGCCTGCTGACGGTGCCCATCTATTGGCTGAAAATTCGAGCTGTCGTGGAGAATGGCGAGGCGTTGATTCTCGAAATCCGTAAGCGAACCGGACAATTGAAGTAGAATCTCAGCATGGCCTACAACATCACACGACGTTCGTTCGTGGCCGCGAGCGCCGCGGCCTCAGCCGCCGCCCCCCTTCGCTTGCCCGGAAAAATCCGCATCGCGCTGCTTGGCGTCGAGGGGCACATGGGCGAGATTCTGGGACCTCTGAAGTCGCTTCCCGACGTCGAGTTGGTGGCGGCGGCGGACCGTTCCGCTGCCGCGGCGTCGAAGGCCGTCGCGCGGACGAATCCCAACGCGCGCGTCTACGCCGATTACCGCGAGATGCTCGACAAGGAAAAGCTGGACCTGGTCGGCATCGGCGGATCGAACGGCGAACGCGCCGCGGCTGTGCTCGCCTGCCTGGAACGGAAGCTGCATGTGGTGGCGGAGAAGCCGCTCGGCATCGAGCGCGCCGACGTCGACAAGATCAGAGCGTCCGTCAAGCAGAACAACGTGCGCTTGAGCATGCTGCTGCCGATGCGGTTCTCGCCGCCGTATCTGGCGCTGCGAGGGATTGTGGAGCGGGGAGAGATTGGCGAGGTCGCGCAGATCGGCGCGCAGAAATCGTATAAACTCGGTCCGCGGCCCGATTGGATGAAGAAGCGCGCCTCCTACGGCGGCACGATTCCGTATATCGGAATTCACATGGTGGACCTCATGCGATTCACAAGCCGGCGGGAACTGGTGGAAGCCGCATCGTTCCAGTCGCGGATCGGGCGCCCCGAGATGGCGGACATGGAGAACGTCACGAGCACGCTGTTCCGGCTCGACAACGGCGGAATCGCAACGCTGCGGATGGACTACTTAAGGCCGGAGACCGCCCCGACGCACGGAGACGACCGGCTTCGTCTGGCTGGTATCGAAGGCGTCGCCGAGTACCAGCAGGCAACTGGCGTGACGCTGGTTACCGGCAACAGCAAGCCGCGCGTAATCGTGGATCTGCCGCCGGCCCAGTCGCTTTTTATGGATTTTCTCGACTCCGTGTACAACGGAAAGACGCCGGCGCTGACGCATGACGATATCTGGCGTGCAAACGAGATCTGCTTCGCGGCTCGGGAAGCGGCTGAAAAGCACGCGATAGTTAAGACGGCATAACTAAGACGGCATCGCGAAGACCCGACTGCCAGAAGCTCGTTTCAAAGGGCGGTAACCTCCCAATTGGCTCCGCGCCCTCTACCTCGCAGCCGGACGCGCCCTTCTTTCTCGGAGAGTTGAACACGATCGGCTTCCTCGATGATGGCCTTGGCGGCACGCAATACGTGGCGAATGCCGAAATCCGTCAGGCTGTGTGGTTTAGAGTCACCGCCCGCAACAGCAGCGCTTTTTCCTCAGCTCGAATCGGCATCGACATCCGCCTACTGCCTTAGACTGCCAGCCTCGGCATGAGGCGATTCCCCCACACTTGTACACATTGGAATCGTTCGATAAGACACCGGGGAAAGGCAAACTTGCACGCGTCCGAAAATGGGCTGCTTCCCTACCCGATCTCGCCCTCATCCGACAGCATCGGCAGCAGTTTTTCGAAGGCGGTCAGCGTACGGTCGACTTCGTCCCGCCCATGCACGCCCGACACCACGCCGCCCGGCCATCCGACGACATCCACGCCTCCGAGCAGAAAGCCGGTCCGGACCTTGTGGGACAGCGCGAGGGGCGTTCCCCCCTTGAGTTTCGTCCATGAGACTTCGCCCGCCTGGATCTGTTCCGGCGTCACCGGCTCGTTGTCCGGGTTTGTAAAAAGGTGGAAACCCGAGAACTCTCCGTATGCGGACCACGCCACACCCGCCCGGCGCAAGATCGAATTCAGGCCGTCGCGTATGGCGGCCGCCGCCCGGTTCGCGCGTGCGATCAGGTCCGTCGAGCGCAGCAGCCGGAGCGTCGCAATGCCAGCCGCCGCGGAAATCGGACCGGCGTTATACGTCCCCTGATGGGGTACGGCCGGTTGCCGCGCACCCGCGTCCTTGTACTCGAGCGCACCGATGATGTCCTTGCGGCCGGCCAGCGCGGCTCCGGGAAATCCGCCGGCGATCACCTTGGCGAGCGTCGCCAGATCCGGCGTGATTCCATAGTGCCCCTGCGCCCCGCCGGGGGAGCACCGGAAGCCGGTGATCACTTCGTCGAAAATCAATAAGATTCCCAGCCGCGCCGTAATCTCCCGCAATTCCGCGAGAAAGCCGGCGGGCAAAGGCACGTGTCCGAAGGTCGCGCCGGTAGGTTCGAGAATCACCGCGGCGATATCGCCCGAGGCCTCGGCAAGCGCGCGAAAATGGGCGATATCGCCAGGAGGCGCAATAAGGATGGACGACGCCATCGCCGCGGGAATGCCCGCTGGAAGCTCCGCGCCGCTAAAGGCCACCTGATCGTGCCACCCGTGGAAGTGTCCCGCGAAACGGACGATCTTCGATTTGCCGGTGTAGGCGCGGGCGATCCGGAAAGCGAGCATAGTCGCCTCCGTGCCGGTCACCGTGAAGCGCACCCGCTCCGCGCAGGGGATCAACTCGCGGACCAGTTCCGCCCACTCGATCTCAAGCTCGTGCGAAGCTCCGAAGTGGACGCCCTTCGCGAGCTGCGCGGTAACCGCTTCGATGACCGCCGGATGATTGTGGCCAAGCATGAGCGCGCCATGCCCGCCGAAGTAATCGACGTACTCGTTTCCATCCACGTCCCATTTGCGTGGACCGAGCGCGCGCTCGGCGTAAAGCGGATGGGGCTGTAAATATCGTCCAATATGCGTGACGCCGTTGGGAAAGATGCCGTCGGCGCGGGCGAACAGCCGCGCGGAGCCGGGCGTCATTGCGGCGTAGGCGCGGAGGATGCTCGATTCGGCGAGCGGAACTTTGGCGGCAGTTCGAGGCGTTGTGGTTTGAAGTACGGAGGTTTGAGGCACGAGATGTTCCCTTTCAAACATGATACACGGGCCGGGGGAGTGTCCTGCTCTTGAGTTGCCGGCGGTTCAGGCACATCGATTATGCACGGATTGCCGCGCGACAAGCAAACCTATGGTGCTTGGTATGGTACACGATGGCGTTGCCTATCATGATCGAATGCCTTTGTCACACTCAGACGTGCGGGCCGCGGGAGGGAGAAGTAGATTGCGGCTGCGCCTAGTGCGACACCCCGAGGAGGAGGCCGGCCTCGGCGGCGAAATGGCGGACCCTCGAAGCAAACCAACCATCCCACCACGGATCGAGCGTTTGCAGCGCTACAGGGCCAAGGGCGGACAAGCGGATAACAGCGGACTTCCGCAAGCAAGCGCTAGACTAGACCCGAAACTCCGCAATCACGTCTTCGTCGAGTTCAATGCCGAGCCCGGGCGCTTGAGGCACAGGCACGCGGCCGCTCTCAAGCGGCGGCAAGTTCCGTACCAGCTTCCGCATCAGCGGCGACGGGCGCAGGCAATACTCCACCAGATCCCCGTCCGCGCACGACGCCATCCAGTGCAGCGACGCCGCCAGATTGACTCCCGTGCTGAAGCAGTGAGGAACGGCCCTCCGCCCCGCGGCGCGTGCCATTTCGGACGCCTGGCGCGCCACCGTGAGTCCTCCGCAGATCGCCACATCGGGCTGGATCACGTGCAGGCCGCGCTCAATGAGGTCTTCGAATCCCCAGCGAGTCGCTTCTCCCTCCCCGGCGGCGATCGGCACAGGCGACTGCCCGCACAGCTCGGCGTAGCCCTTCAGATCGTCCTGTGATAACGGTTCTTCCAGCCAGGCGATTCCAAGCGGCGCCATCAGCCGCGCGCGCTCGAGCGCCGACGCAACGGTGAGCGAACAGCCGGCGTCCACCATGACGCCGCGTCCTTCACCGGCGGCGCGTCGAGCCGCTTCCACGTGCGCAATGTCCGTTGAAAGATTCTTTCCGAACGGCCCCCAGCCGAATTTCATGGCGGTCAGGCCCAGATCCACGGCTTCGCGAGCCAACGCGCCCGTCTCCTCTGGAGTATTTCCAAACAGGTAGCTCGCATATGCGCGTACGGAGGTTCGATGCGCACCCCCGAGGAGCTCGTACACCGGTTTGCCCAGCGCCTTCCCCCGCAAGTCCCAAAGCGCGATGTCCGCGCCGCTGATGGCGTGGATCGCCGCTCCGCGACGGCCGTAGCGGTTCGTCTGATGGTACATGTAGTGCCACAGACCGTCGACGTCGAGCGGGTCCCGCCCCACCAGCAGATTCGCCAGACCGTGTCTGCGTTCGGCCGAGCGCGGAGCCTCGAAAATCGCCTTGCACACGTAAGACTGGCTGCTGACCTCACCGATACCCGTGATCCCGGCGTCGGTGTGGATGCGAATGATGAGGACGTCTTGCGTGCCGTCGGCGATCTCCTCGATATTCGGAAGTCTCAGGTGAAGCGCTTCCACGGAGACGATCTTCATGGCTGGGAGGCCTTTTGCATACGGGACGCTTTCATCCGTGCAGATCGGTCTTCGGAAGGATTTCGAAGGCGCGGAATTCCCGGATGAACTCGATCAGGCTGGTCACCGTGGCGTCGTACCAGATCCTGCCTTTCTCCTTCGTGGCAAGCGTCGGATCGCCTATCACCCCGCTCTGAGACATGCGCGACCACCACTCCATCATGCGTACCGGCGGCCCTCCGCCCAAGTCGTGCCAGTAATACTTCGACTTGTGGAAACCGATCTCCTTTTCCGCGTTCTCCATTTGGACAGCCCGCTCATTCAGGTACAGGTAGACCGACGTTTCGAGTTCGCAGGCGTGCGCCATGCCGCCCGGGAACGGACTCTCTCGCGTTTCCTTGATCAGGCCCGAAATCAGAGACGGCCAGATAAAGCAGGCGCACAAGGCATCGGATTGAATGATCGTTTTGCGCGCGGCCATGTCCAGGATCGGCATGTTGCTGCCGTGGCCGTCGGCGATCAGTATCTTCTTGAAGCCGTGATGAGCGAGGCTCAGCGTGATATCGAGCACGAAAGCTTCAAGATGTTCCGCGCGAATCGTAATCGTGCCGGGGAAGCTCATGTGGTGATCTTCGAAGCCGTAGGGGATGCCCGGCAGCAGCAGCGCCTCATCCGGTATGCGCTTGGCAACGTCTTCGCACATTTCGCCGATCAGAAAGTTGTCCACGTCGAGCGGCAGGTGGCGGCCATGGTCCTCGACAGAGCCGATCGGGAGGATGCAGACAGGCTGGCGTGCGATGACATCCTTCATCTCCGGCCATGTGTAGTGGTCGTATCGATACTTGAGCTTCGGTCCGAGCATGAGTAATAGCTTACCTCAGCGCGGCGGCGCGTCGAATCGGCTATCGGCTTTCGAGGCCAAAAACGTCCCCGATTATGCCCGGCTCTATCTGAAACAAGCAGCCCACGACATTGTTGAATTCTTCGGTGTCGATGGGTTTGATCACGTAGGCGTCACAGAGCCCCTCGAACGCCTGGTTGATGGTGCCCCGATCGTCGGACCCAGTGGTGACGATGATTTTAGTGTGTCTCGGGAGAAGCCCGGGATGCAGATCCTCTTCGCGGCGGATGAGTTTCAGAGCTTCGATGCCGCCCATCCTCGGCATGAGGACATCCATGCAGATCAGGTCGTACGGCTCGTCGCTATCGAGCGCCGTCCGGTACGCCTGTACCCCTTCGACTCCGTCCACGCAGGTATCGACTTCCGCATAACCGGACAGGATCTCCCGCAGGAGGATCCGGGTCGTCAAATCGTCGTCCACGACTAATGCCTTCATACTCCCACTTCCTTTTTGTACGACCGGCTTCGGTCATCGCGGAGTTGCGCCGGCAATGACGTCTCATTCTTCGTCAGGAAACTTTCTACTTCCGCAAGAATCGCCTCGAGAGAGGCGTGGTCCGACTGCGGGAAGATTGTCCAATCCACGCAAACGGCAAGCAGCGCCGATTTCTTTCCCACCTCGATAGACTGCACTCCAATTCTAGCGACGGCCTGAGCCAATTGGGCCCTCACGCCGGCGATTGTCGCCGTCGAGTTGATAAACATCACGAACGATCCACCCTTCCAGCGCAGGAGCCGGTCGCCTGGGCCTAGCGCGTCCTTCAGTTCCGCGCCAAGCGTGGAGAGCATCTTGTACTTCGCCGTTTCGCCGAACCGCATCGAGATGTGTTCGGCACGCTGCAATTTGAAGGCGGCGACGTACGAACTTTGAGCTTGAACCGATTCAGCCAGTTCGTCCCAATGGTCCGGGAGGAGGTCGATTTCGGCCTGTCCGAAGGGAGCGCGCCGCGGATCGCCGGAAATTCCCTCATGGACTATGCCGCTGCCATCCCGCGGCAGTTGAACGCTTGCGCCGCACTTGCTTCCAGGTTGGGCGGCCGCTTCACGCAACGCCAACAGGTAGATCTCCAGATGAGATCGTACCGCCCGCATGCCGTCCAGGCCGGAAGCCATTTGAAGCTCCTTTTCAATTGTCCGTAAACGGGCAAGGGAGTCGTCCGTCTGTCCGGAAAGGCCGGCAAGCGCGCCGGTCAGCATGGCGACCATTGACTGCAACTGCTTCTTTTCTTTGCTAAAACGTTCGGTGGTCTGGTTACAAAAAGTCTCCAGAGCCACCGCTACGGCGCTCGAGGAGCTCACCAAACCGCTGGCGGATTCCGGCTCGTCAAGCTGCCGTTCCAGTCCATGCAACGCCCCGCGGAGGACGTTGAAATCCGTTTCATACCCGCGAACTCTGTGGTTGGCAATGCCCTTGAGGAGGAGACGGCCCATCTGCCGCAGCGCTTCGAATACGTCGCTCGACGGCGCATAGCCATTTCGGTCCCGACCGAGAAGGCGCTTGAGTGAAATCATCGTGTTTCCGTGCTCCTGAGAAGCTTATCGGACACAGTTGGGTATTTCCCCGGGAATCGGCGAAAGTCTCGCGCCGGCAGCCGATAAGAGAGATGTCAAGAGGAGATTTACGTGAGTTTGAGTTACAGTTACGTGAAGCCGAGGTCCTCGGGGCGGCAAGCCCTGCTCCTCGCGGCCGGAAGCATCTGCGCGCTACTAGGGGCGCTTGCTTTGACCGGGTGGATTTTCCATCTGCCGGCGTTGACGCGCGCCGGGCGATTCTTCAATCCCATGGCCGCCAATACCGCCGTCGGATTCGTTTTGAACGGCTTGGCGCTTATCCTCATCGCGGGCGGGCGCAGAAGGGGCGCATTGGCGGGCGCCGCCTGGAGCCTGCTCGCCGGTGTCCTGACCCTGGCGGAATACGGCCTTGCGGTCGACCTCGGGTTCGACCAGATGTTGTTTGCCGATACCATCTCGCCCCTGTCCGCCTATCCAGGCCGGCTCGCGCCGAACACGGCATTCGCTTTCGTCTTGTGTGGCTTTGCGCTCTGGTACGGGGCGCGGCCCAACCGGCCGGGCAAGATGATGATAATCATCGGCGTGCCTGGTGCGGTGGTGCTGGCGATTGGGACGGCCTCGGTCTTCGGTTATCTGGCAGGCTATCCCAGCTACGTGTGGGGTAGCTGGACGCAGATGCCGGCAAACACCGGTTTCGGGTTTGCCGCGATGGGTCTTGGTCTGGTGACTTTGGCCTCGCTCGGCGGCGGACAGGACACGGATGCCCCGCGTTGGCCGGCAGTCGCCACGGGTTGCGGGGGACTCACAATCGCTCTGAGCTTCGCTTACGGGCTTGAAAAGGTGTTGCAGTCCGAGACCGGCCACATCCTCGGAGGCGGTCTCGAGCTCGGGAAGCCCTTGCCGCAAGCGGTCGCGCAATGGTTGCAACATCAGACGCTTCTCATCACGGTGGCGGCCGTCATCGGCATCGCGGGCAGTGTCTTGATGGGTTTCATGGTCGACATGGCCCTAACCGGCAGGCGGCGGGCGAAAGCGCTGCAGTCGGCGATCGGGACCCTCGAGGACGAGATCGCGGACCGGGAACGGGCTGAAGCACTGCTGCTCGCCAGCGAGCAGCAGTTTCGGAGCGCTTTTGAACAGGCGCCGTATGGCATGTGTCTGACGGCGACCGACGGGCGTCTCCTGCAGGTCAACCGGACCTATTGTGAAATTGTAGGCCACTCCGAGGAGGAGCTGCTCGCCGGAAGCTGGTCGGACGTGACGCACCCGGACGATCTTGGCGTTTCGCGGGCGGCCGCGGCTCAACTGCTGACCGGACAGGCTTCCTCGCATGTGTTCGAAAAGCGATACATCGGCGGCCAGGGAAATGTTATCTGTGCCCGGGTGAAAATCTCGTGTCTGCGCGATCGCGAGGGGAAGCCGACGCACTACATAGCGCACGTTGAAGACGTCACCCGCCGCAAATCGGCCGAACTCGCGTTACGCCAGCGGGAGGAGGGCTTCCGGACCGCTTTTGAATTCGCCCCTTTCGGTTTGGCATTGAGCTCGCGCGACCGCGGCATCGTTCAGGTAAATGCAACCATGTGCCGCATGCTCGGCTATTCCGAAGAGGAATTGCTCGCGTCCAACTGGGACGATATCAGCCACCCCGACGACCGGACGCTCTCGGCGGAGCCGATCGCACGCCTGGAGCGCGACCGGCCCGAGTGGGTGGAGTACGAGAGGCGATGCCTGCACAAGGATGGCCGGATTGTTTGGGTCCGATTCAGGCTTTCCCTGGTTATTGAAGGTTCCGAGACGCGGCACATCATCACTCATATCGAGGAAATTACGGAACGGAAACGCGCGGAGGAAGCCATCCGGTCAGGCGAGGAGCGGGTGCGGCTGTTGCTCGATTCCACCGCCGAGGCCATTTACGGCGTCGACCTGGAGGGCGATTGCACCTTTGCCAACCGCGCCTGCCTGCGGATGCTCCGCTATGAAGGATCGGGAGACATGGTCGGCAAGAACATCGCCGGCCTGATTCATCACTCGCGTGCCGACGGAAGCCCCTTTCCGGCCGACGAATGTCGTATGTTCCGGCTGCTCAAATGCGAGGATACCCACGTTGACGACGAAGTGATATGGCGCGCGGACGGAACGTGTTTTCCCGCGGAATACTGGTCACATCCCATGATTCACGAAGGCACGGTGGTGGGCACGGTGGTGGCGTTTCTGGACATCACCGGGCGCAAGAGCGTCGAGGACGAACTCGTCAAGGCCAAGGAGCTCGCCGAAGGCGCCACCATAGCGAAGACCCGTTTCCTGGCCAATATGAGCCACGAGATCCGTACCCCGATGAACGGTGTAATCGGCATGGCCCGGCTGCTGGTCGATAGCGGGCTTCCTCCGGAACAGCGCCGCTATGCCGAAATCGTGCGCGAGAGCGCCGAGACGCTGAAATCTCTCCTGGATGATATTCTCGACCTGTCCAAGATCGAGGCGGGAAAGGTCACGCTCGAGCGCCGCGACTTCGACCTGCGCAAGGTGCTGGAGGGAGTGGTCGGAATGCTGGCCGACTCAGCCGGTCGCAAGGGCCTGGAACTTACCTGCCTGGTGGCGCCGGAAACGGCATCCCTGCTGCATGGAGACGCTGGGCGCCTCCGTCAGGTGATCGCCAACCTGGTTTCGAACGCCATCAAGTTCACCGAAGGGGGCGACGTGGGCATTCGGGTGAAGGCGGCCGACGAGGACGGGCGCACGGTCACGCTTGAATTCGCGGTCAGCGACACGGGCATAGGCATAGTGGAGGAACGGGCAGGGGCGCTCTTCACGCCGTTCGTTCAAGCCGACGAATCGACTACCCGCAAGTATGGCGGCACCGGATTGGGGCTTGCGATCTCGAAGCACCTGGCGGAGATGATGGGCGGCCGGATCGGATTCGATAGCCAGGAAGGCAGCGGGTCCACTTTCTGGTTCACCGCCGTGTTTGAAAAACGGCAGACGGCGCCCGCGGCGCCTGCGGCCCTTCCGGGCGGCTTTAGCGGAGTGAAGGCTCTTGTGCTCGACGATCGCGCGGCAAGCCGGCAGGTGGTGACGGCGCTGTTGACATCCTGGGGCTGCCGATGCAGCGAGGCCGCCAATGGGACCACGGCGCTCGCGATGCTGCACCAGGCGGCTCATGAGGGCGAGCCGTTCGCCATCGCTCTGGTGGACAGGGATCTGCCGATTGCAGCGGACCCACGTTTGACGGGCACCAGACTGCTTCTCATGACGCCTTTCGGCCGGCAGGCCTCCGAGATGCGTCCTCAACCCCCTCCATCCATCGTGTGTGTTTCCAAGCCGATCATAGAGGGGCGCCTGCGCAGGGCTCTCACAGAGGCGTTGGGCGGAGAGGCCGCTTCGGAGGGGGACGAGACGCACGCGCCCGGCACGCTACTTCCCCTCCTATGGAATCCCGGGACCCGAATCCTGCTGGCCGAAGATCATCCCGTGAACCAGGAAGTGTTCCTCGCCACGCTGGGCAGCCTGGGTTTGGCGGCGGATACGGTCGTCAACGGCGCCGAGGCCATACAGGCATTGCGGAGCATCGCCTATGACATCGTGTTCATGGACTGCGAGATGCCGGTGGTGGATGGATATGAAGCCACGCGCCGGATTCGGGATCCTGCGACTGGAACGTTGAATCCGCGAATCCCGATCGTGGCCGTTACCGCTAACGCCATGGCGGGCGATCACGAGTTGTGCCTTTCGAGCGGAATGGACGACTACCTTCCGAAGCCCATAGACCTGGATGAATTGGCGCAGGTGCTGGCGAAGTGGATCGGCCGGCTCAAGCTTATCGGCAAACCTTCGACGAAGGCGGCGCTATCGGCGAGCGACGGCGTTTTCGACAGGGCCGGACTAATGAAGAGGTTGTCGGGGAACAAAGGGCTGGCCGAAAGACTCGTCAAAGGATTTCTTGAGGACATCCCCTCCCAATTGTGTATTCTGCGAAAACAACTGGAGGACGGCGATGCTCCGAGCGCGCGCCGGCAAGCCCACAAATTGAAAGGAGCGGCGGCTAACCTGTCGGCTGGGGCTCTGCGCGAAGTGGCTTTCCAGGCGGAGCAGGCGGCCATGGCCGGCGAGCTGAACAAGCTCGCGGAGCTCCTCCTCACGATGGAAGTCGAGTTCGAACGAGTCAAAGCTATAATGCAGCCTTCGGAGTGGGCGTGATCGGCGCATCGCCGCCCGTGAACGAATCGCGGCTGCGGGCTCCGGGGAGAAAACTTAACGAGTGGCGTATCACCCGTGCCCGGTTAGACCGGCTGAGAGCCGCCTTGTGTCCGCATTAGCGGCGACCGATCCAGACTCCCAGGCAGACGGCGAGGTAACCGAAGACCACGCTTCCGGCAATATTTGCCAAACCGATCCACGGCGCGCCGCCGCGAACCGCTTGGAAGGTTTCGTACTCGAAGCTCGAGAATGTCGTGTACCCCCCGAGGACGCCGACGATCAGGAACAGCCGCCAGTTCGGATGAGGCGTGAGCCGTTCGGTCAGGAGCGTCATCAGAATCCCAACGAGCAGCGAGCCTGTCACATTGACAACGAATGTACCCAATGGAAAGCGCCCTCCCCACCTGGCCATGATCGAAGTTCCCACGACGAAGCGGGCCAGTCCGCCCAAACCCGCCCCCGCCAACACAACGAGGTATCTATCCACGCCTTATCGTAACAGCGGCCTGCCGCTCGCATCGCCGGATAGAGCCGCGACCTTGGGGTAGCGTTCCCCCCGCCTATCCCGCTCTCAACCAAACCGTTCACCTCAAGAATCGGATTCGCACTCCGCCCGCGGCGCCGGGAGCATAAAACGTCGTGTGCCGGACGGGGAATCCCCCATCCACGGCCGCCGCCGGAGGACCGAGCGTCATCGTAACGGTGCGCGAAATCGGGTTCGCCGACCGAGCTTCGCTTGCGACCGATTGCGCGCCGAATCCGGCTGATGAAACTTCCTGCCGGTATGTGCCATGAGGTGGACCCCCGAGAGTATGCAGCCCCCTGAGATCCGTCTGAAAACTGCGATTCATGCCGCGCGCGTGGTCCCTCGGATTTCACGAGGCTTCCATGGCGGCGCCGGACGGGTCCTTGACCTCCAGACCGTTCTCTCCGGCGGGGCGCTGGCCGGGCGGGAGGAATGGACAGAGGAACGCAGCCGCTATCGATCGGCTCAAGAAATTTCCCATGACAGTGATGTAAAGTTATATATTCCGAATGCACGAGTCCTGCTCAGTTTTTGTCGATGCGGCGGTCGAATCCGGCGGGCCTCGGCCGCTTGAAGACGAGGTGACGGACTTGTACCTCGATCATCGCGGCGCCCTCCTGCGTTATCTGTTTTCGTTCGGCTTGTCTCCGCAGGATGGGGAAGAGGTGGTTCAAGAGGTGTTCCTTGCTCTATTTCAGCACCTGCGGAAAGGCAAGGCGCGCGAGAATCTCGCGTGCGGGAATCTTCTCCAAAATCTCCCGCCCCAGAATCTCAAAGGCTGGATTTTTCGCGTCGGCCACAATTTGGCTCTGAAGCGGCGGACGCAATCGGGGCGGGAATCTTTCGCTGCCAACCACCAGACGCTTTGGCGAAACCATTGGGACACCGCCCCCGGACCGGAGGAGCAGGCGATAGACTGCCAACGTCAAGCGCGGCTGCTGGCCGCGGTTCGCGCCATGCCGCGGCGGGACCAGTCGTGCCTCCACCTGCGCGCCGAAGGCTTGCGGTACCGCGAGATCGCCGAGGCTCTTGGCATTTCGCTCGGAGCCGTGGCGCTTTCACTTGGGCGATCGCTCGCCCGGCTGAGCCGCGCGGACGCACGATGACCATGCGATACGACCCTCATATTCCCGATCGCGAACTGGTTCAATTGGCCGATGCCGAGCTGCCGGCCGTCCGGTCGAGCGAAGCCCGCGTCCATCTGGAGAATTGCGTCACATGCCGCGCCCGGCAGGACGAGTTGGAGCGCGCCAGGGAGCGGTTCTTCAGCGCCCGATCCGAAGAATTCGCTGCACAGGTACCGGCTGTCGATAGCTCCGCGGCGCTTCTGCGCGCGCGCATGGCTGGGTTGGCGTCTGAACGCGAAGTCCCGGGTTTTTGGAGCGGCCGCCACCGGGCCGCGCTCGCCGGATTGGCTGCGATTCTGGTTCTCGCGGCGGGCGTCGCATGGTGGATGGATGGGTACAGACGGTATCCGTTGAAGCCGGACGCGAATCTCACGCCGGGAGCAACCCTCTCCGTGTCCCGGGAGCAGTTGTGTTCGGCGCCCGAAGCGGACGGACTTCGCGTCATCCCCGCCGCCCTCGCCGGCGAGGTATTCCACAGTTACGGCATCCGGGGCCCCAAGCCGAGGAATTACGAGGTGGACTACCTGATCACGCCCGCATTGGGTGGCGCGACCGACGTCCGGAATCTCTGGCCTCAGCCCTATTCGCGCGGCGCATGGAACGCTCGCGTCAAGGACGCGCTCGAAGACCGCCTGCGTACCTTGGTCTGCCGGGGCGCGATCGATCTGTACACCGCGCAACGCGAGATCTCGACGGACTGGATTGCCGCCTACCGCAAGTATTTTCACACCGGGACTCCGCTGCCGGAGCACGCCCGCTTCTTCAAAGATCGCCCTTGGGAATAGCGTCCTCCGTATAGCCCGGAAACGAGTGTAAATTCTACACGCTTTTCCGCCATTCCCGCTTGAAGAGTCGGGCGATCGATGTTAGCATTGCTCATCCCCCCGGAGAACGCTGCGAGTTTTGCGAGTAATGCAGGGTTATTTGCGGGGGGAATTCACGCAATGGAGAAACATCATGATTCCCCCCAAGACACTTCCAAAGGTATTAATCCTGGCGGTCCTGCTTAGTTCGACCGCCCTTGCCATACCGATCTCGTACTCCGCCACTCTAAGCGGCGCCGCGGAATCCCCGCCGGTCCCATCGGGTGGGACTGGATTCGCCCAGGCAATCATTGACGTGGAGGCCCATACGTTGACGGTGAGTGCAACCTTTTCGGGCCTGACGGGCCTTACGACGATGGCTCACATCCACTGCTGCACCGCTGTCGCGGGCGCCGGTACTATCGGTGTAGCCACCGAGCAGCCCTCGTTCCCTTTGTTCCCGCTCGGTGTTACTTCCGGATCGTTTACGGAGATCTTTGACACCACCGACACGTCGTCATTCGGCGCGGGGTTCGTCTCAGCCAACGGAGGAACCGCGGCGGGCGCCGAGGCCGCGCTGGCAGCGGGTCTCGCCGCGGGAAGGGCATACCTGAACATCCACACCTCCTTCGCAGGCGGCGGCGAGGTTCGCGGCTTTTTGACGGAAGTTCCGGAACCTGCGACGTTTGTGCTAACTGGTTTCGCGCTCGCCGGGTTGGCCCTGCGCCGCCGTCTCCGATAGCGCGTGCGCCGGCGGATACCGAAGTGAATCGCCGCAAGCCGGAGGAGCGGCGCTTCACCTCGGGCTGATCGCCAGACGCGGAACGTATAGCGATTGGCCCCGTGGGAGAGCCGTGTGCGCGTAGTCTACCCCACCTGCACCAGACCATAGCGGCGCTGCCAGTGGTCGCGGATGTACGCCACCGCCAGGCGCAAATCCTCCTCGGATGGCGGAGCGTTCACGAAGGCCGCCGCCTCATGCCGCGCGATCTCCAGAATCTCGCGGTCCCGCAAGATGTTCGCAATACGCAGCGACGGCAGGCCCGACTGCTTCGTGCCGAAGAACTCGCCCGGTCCTCGCAGCTTCAAGTCCATCTCGGCGATCTCGAATCCGTCGTTGGTGCTCGTCATCGTGCGGATACGTTGCCGCGCGGCTTCGCCCAGCTTCTCCGTTACCAGAATGCAGTAACTCTGCGCGGCCCCGCGGCCGACGCGCCCCCGCAGCTGATGCATCTGCGACAGGCCGAATCGCTCCGCTTGCTCGATCACCATCACCGACGCATTCGGCACGTCCACGCCCACTTCGATTACCGTCGTCGACACCAGGATCTGCGTGCGGCCCCGCTTGAAATCGTCCATCGCCGTTTCCTTCAGATCGGGCGTCATGCGCCCATGCAGCAGGCCCACGGTAATCGACGGAAACACTTCCTTCGAAAGATGTTCGTGCATCTTCTCGGCGGCTTTCACGGCCTGCGTTTCAGACTCTTCGATGACCGGATAGACCACATAGGCCTGCCGTCCCTCCTCAATCTGCCGTTTGAGAAAGCTGTAGACGCGCTCGATCCGATCTTCCGTGCGATGCTTCGTAATGATCGGCTTCCTCCCCGGCGGAAGTTCGTCGATCACGGACGTGTCCAGATCGCCATACAACGTCATCGCCAGGGTCCGCGGAATCGGCGTGGCGGTCATCACCAGCACATCCGGATGCAGACCCTTCGTCACCAGGCCAAGGCGCTGCATCACACCGAAGCGGTGCTGCTCGTCGATAACCGCGAGCCCCAGGTTCTTGAACTCCACATCCCGCTCGATCAGCGCATGCGTGCCGATCGCCACATGCGCCAGTCCCTCGGACAGCAGCCTCTTGAGTTGCAGCTTTTCGCGCGCGCTCGACGATCCCGTCAGTTGCACCACCACATATCCCAGGCCGGCGAAAAGTTTCTTGAAGTACATGTAATGCTGCGTGGCCAGGATTTCGGTTGGCGCGAGAATGGCCGCCTGATAACCGTTCTCGATAGCGATGACCGCGGCTTCCGCCGCAACGATCGTCTTCCCGCTGCCGACGTCGCCCTGAAGGAGACGGCTCATCGGACGCGGCGCCGCCATGTCTTCCGCAATTTCCTTGAGAACGCGCTTTTGCGCATTCGTCGGCTTGAACGGCAGCATCGCCTTGATCTTTTCACGCACGCGTTCGTTCAGTGAGAACGCTATTCCCGGAACCAGCCGGGCCTTGTTCCGCTTCAGCGCGAGGCCGCATTCGAGCCAAAAGAATTCCTCGAAAATCAGCCGGAATTGCCCCTGGGAGCGGAACCCATTGAGCAACCGCAGGTCGCTTTCGGGTTTGGGGAAATGCACTTCCTCAACCGCGGTCCACAAAACGGGCAGCCTCAGCCGGTCGCGGATCCGCGCCGGCAGGTGGTCTTCCATGGGCGCGATTTCCCGCAACAACCGGTGCGTCCATGAGCGCAGCAGACGCGTCGAGATCTTCTGTACCGCCTCGTAGACCGGAACGATCCGGCCGGTATGCAGGGACTGGTCGCCGTCCTCGTCGCCCGCGAGGATTTCGAATTCCGGATGCAGGATGGAAAGCTCGCGGGTAAAGCTGTCGAATTCGATTTTCCCAAAGAGCGCCACTCTTTGCCCGGGCGCCAAAACGTTCGCAAGATAGCCGCCATGAAACCACTTGCCGAGCAGAGTGGCGCGAGACGAATCGCCGAATGCGGCTTCAAACAAACCGAGGCTCTTGCGCTTGAAGCCGGACGCTTTCGCCGAACGCACCTCCGCGATGACGGTGGCCATCTCCCCCGGGGCGAGCTGGGCGATGGTTTTCAAGTTGCTGCGGTCTTCGTATCGAAACGGAACGTAGGCGAGCAGGTCCTCGATAGTCGCGAGACCCTTGGCGTGCAGCATCGCCGCGCGCGCGGAACCAATGCCCTTGATCTGTGAAAGCGGAGTGGTGAGAAGCAAGCCCTTCAGTGTACAATGCTCCGAATAGTCGGCGAGCCGCGAATGCGATCTCCCGTTTTGCGGCTCCGGGGCCTTTAGAGGTTTCAAACCGCCTGAGGCCGGCGGTGGTTGGCCCCAAACAGTGGGGGTGCGACATAGGAATGACAAGGAATGACAACTTGCTTAGAGGCCTTGGTCCGTGGGGACCACCGTTCAGATCGAGGCGAACTATTTCGAAGGCAATGCGGAACGGATGGGTTACCCGCGGTTCCGCGGTCGGACGTTCCTTGTTGGCGCCGGCGAGATGGAGGCCGCGTGCAGGACCATAATCGGAGGCCGCCTGAAACGCTGACGCATTTTCTGGACGGGTGCGGGGAGCCAACGGCGTCATCGCTCTTCGCCGCTGCCGCCTCCGCGGCAAATTCGAGGACTACGGGAGGTCCGCCGCGCCGCCTAACCTCCACTTCTTACGTCGCACAACCGGTTTCCTTAGTTTCAAATTTCTTCCCGGCAGTTGCAAATGGAACCCGTATCGGCGACACTGATAGGTTTTCGGCGTCCCGGTTCCTTCATGAGGATTAGAGTCTTCTATCACGATCACTGTTTTGACGGCGCCGCCTCTGCCGCGTTCTTCAGCCGTTTCATCGAGGGCGCATTTCATCCCGGCGCGGAGTTCGTTTTTACCGGCCTCGCCCACAAGGCGTCGCAGCTGTTTGAAGACGATCTGTTCGACGGTGACGAAAACGCCATCGTCGACTTCAAGTATTCGAACAACCCCAGGCTCACCTGGTGGTTCGACCACCATCAGAGCGCGTTTCTGACGCCGGAAGACGCGGAGCATTTCCGTCGCGATACGAGCGGCCGCAAGTTGTACGATCCGAGTTTCAAATCGTGCACGCTGTTCATCAGCAGAGTCGCCCGCCAGCAGTTCGGATTCGAGGCTCCCGACCTCGCGGAGCTTGTGAAATGGGCCAACATCATCGACGGGGCTCAGTACGCGGATGCGAAAACCGCGGTCGAGCTTGGATCGTCCGCCATGAAGTTGACGCTCGTGATCGAAGGCTCGAAGGGTTCGGACATCGTGCACAAGATCATCCGCTGGATGCGCCGCGAAACGCTCGACGCAATCATCGCGAAGCCGGAAGTGCAAGCTCTCTACGAACCGCTTTATCGGCGGCACCTGGCATCGATCGGCGTCATCCGGGAGCGCGCCACGATGGAGAAGCGCGTGATCTTCTTCGATCTCATCGGATACGAGATTGAAGGCTACAACAAGTTCATTCCCTACAACCTGTTTCCCGGAAGCACCTATACGGTATCGGTGAGCGCGTCAAGTTTCCGGACGAAGATTTCGGTCGGATCCAACCCCTGGTCGATCGTCGAGCCGGCGCACAACCTCGCGTCGATCTGCGAACGGTACGGCGGCGGGGGGCACGCGAAAGTCGGCGCAATCAGTCTTGAGCCGGACGAAGTGGACAAGGCGCGCAAGGTGGCGGCGGAAATCGTGGCGGAATTGCAGACGTAATACCGTGCGGCTCATAATGGCCGGCATCGAGCGGACAAGAAGCATTTTTGATGAAGGCGGGAGTTCCTCGCGCTGTCGGCGAGCAGGATTCGCCAACTGCTCGAACGTCACCGGACGCCGCCTGGCGTCAAACTTCCCGGGGACGCCATCAATGCCTCCACGGCCGCTACGATCATCCGAACCACCGGCGGAAACTTCCGTCTACGGAATCGGCTCCTGACGGCGGTCGAACGGATTCTCGAAATCAACGCCCTACAAAGCTCGAGCTACAATTCGCGCAGTACCTGGGACGGCTGCGTGCGCGCGGCGCGAAGCGAAGGGGCTAGCGCACCGATAACCGTGAAGACCACTACGCAGGCAACGGCGGCCGAGATTGCTCTGGCGTCGAACGGCTCCACTTCGTAGAGCAGCGTCTGGATGCGTGGGCCGGTGAGCCACGCCAATGCGACTCCGATCGCGGCGCCCAAGGCGGCGAGCATCAGCGCGCGTCCACCGAAGAGCCAGGCGATATTCGACCGTTGCGCTCCCAAAGCTACGCGGATCCCGATCTCGCGCCGCCGCTGCTCGACGGCGAAGGCGAGGAGAGAGTAGATGCCCGCCGCGGCGATGAGCGTGGAGGCGAAGGCCAGCGCGGTTGCAAGGAAAGCGGCGGCGCGTTCGGCCCATAGAGACGCGTCGACTTCGTTTGACAGCGTGGTGACTTCGATGAAGGAGAGTCGAGGATCGATGCCGGTGAGCGCGGCTCGCATCGCGGAGATCACTGTCGAGTTCGGCGCACTTGTGCGTAGGTGGAGGATCGAGCTCCCGCCGCTCCGGAACGGGCCGTAGACGATAGGGTGGATCGGCTCGCGCAAGGAACGATAGCGGGTGTTCCCCACCACGCCCATGACCTGGAACTGCGGCTTGGCCACACCTTTCCCCACCAGTACGCCGCCGAAAGTGCGGCCAATCGGATCGCGACCGGGGAAGAACTTGCGGACGAACGCCTGAATCACGACGCGGCCCTCGGGTTCCGTGCGCACGATCTCGTCGGCGTCGGTGAACAGCTTCCCGCGAGCAGGGGAATTCCAAGTGTGGCGAAGTACCCGGGCGAGACGGCGTTGGTGGAACTATTGAGGAACTCCGGCCGGGGCGCGCCTTCGCCCGTGCGCGCGATTGTCATCTTGAGGCCTGTGCCGCGCATGAGCCCGCGGCTGGCGATACCGGCCGACACCGTGCCGGGAAGTTGGCGCGCTTCGGCAATCAGACGGCGGCGGAACTCGCGCTCTTGCAGTTCGTCATAGCCTGCCATCCCGGTATCGATAGAGAACGTCACGACGCCCTCGCGGGTGAAGCCGCCGTCCATGCGGTTGAGGCGCTGAATGGTGAGCAGCGTGAGTCCGGCGCCGGACAGCAGCAACGTCGCGAGAGCGACCTGCGTCACAACCAGGAGTTGACGTCGGCGCCAGCCGCCACCGGCGCGGAACTCTTGGAGCAGCGGATGGATGTCGCGGCGGACACAGGCGAGCGAGGGGGCGAGCCCGAACAGCAGCATCGCCGCGGCGGAAGCAGCGGCAGAGAAGCCGAAGACGCGCCAGTCGAAGGCGACGTCGAGGGTAAGGGGCAGCCGAGTGGCGGTGAGGTCGCGGATCGGCGGGAGCGCGGCGGTTATCCGCGGAACCAGCAGGGCGGACACCGCGAACGCGCCGGCCGCGCCGCCGAGCATCAGCAGCAAGCCTTCGGCGAGCAGGTGACGGACGAGCGAGCCGCGCGTGGCGCCCAGCGCCACGCGAACCGCGAGTTCGGTTTGGCGCGACGAGATGCGGGCCATCACGAGTCCCGCGACGTTGGCGCACACCATCATCAGGAGCAACAACAAGCCGCCCATCAGCAGCCGGAGCACGGACGAGAATTGCGTGCGCATGCGCGAAACGCCCCGCCATGCCGCCTCAAGCTCAAAGCGGCCGGTGGGACCTTCGAGCGTGGTTCCGGCGAGTTCGCGGCCGACTGCCGCGCGGATCGCCTCGGCTTCGGCCCGCGCGGATTCTACCGAGACGCCGGGCTTCAGCCTGCCGACGACGGAACACTCGATGCGGCCCTCGTAGAGCAGCTTCGGCCAGAGCTTGGCGGCGCTCACGGGCGAGCGGAGTTCAGGGCCGGTTTCGACGGTGAGTCCATTGAAGCCTTTCGGCGTCACTCCAACGATGGTGAAGGAATGGCCTTCGATGCCGATGGCGCGGCCGAGAACCCCGGGATCGCCTTGGAAGCGGCGCTGCCAGTAGGGGTAGCTCAGGACAGCCGGCTGGCTTGCGCCCAGCGCTTCGTCGGCGGACGTCAGCAGGCGTCCGATCGCCGCCCGTGTTCCAAGGGCTTCGAAGAAATTGCCGCTGACCAGGTGGATGCGCAGGCGCTCGGTAGAGTCGCCCGCGCGGACGAAGCGGTCCTGCTCGGACCATGCGAGCAGGTCGGCTAGGCCGGTCGCGTTCTTGCGCCACGCCTCGTACTCTTCGTAGAAGAACTCACTCGACGCGGCGAGGGGCGGGCGGATGGTGACGAGGCGGACCAGGCGCTCGGGATCGCGCACGGGCAGGGGGCGGAGCAGGAGGGCATCGACCAGGCCGAACATGGCGGTGTTGACGCCGAGGCCGGCGGCGAGGATCGCGATGACGGCGATGGTGAAGAGCCTGTCTTTCGCCAGGAGCCGCGCGGCGAATTGGACGTCGCGCCACATGCAGTTGATTATGACTCGGCGCTAGGGGGAACTGCTCGCGCGGAGTTGACCGCGTCCTCATCCGATTCGCCGTGCCGTCGACAGGATTGGTCATGACGCCAACGGAGCGATCGACACGACTACATCTACAGGCCGAATGACGATGCACGGAGCGTTCACCGAATTTGAGCGCGTCATCCTTCGGGGATGGACCAAGGCCGGACTGCCCGCGAAGAGGGCGGATCGACGTACGCCGCCCGAAGCGCTCCATTAACGGCAACCGCAGCCTGCCCTTCCGCGCTGCGATGCTCCGCTAGCGCCCGGCGGCGGCACGGAAGAGCCGCAGGCCGAGCCCAATCGGGAGGCTCACCACGCGCAGCCCGATGATGAAGGCGATGCTTACCGCCGCCATGCCCGCCGCAATCGCTCCGGCCGCCGCATCCACCAGACTGGAATCCTCGGTCCGCGGCTGCGGAGCGGCTGCCGCTACTACAACCGCCGGCTTGGGTTCCGTCCGGTACACCCAGCCCGCCTGAGAGGACGAGAGCACTTCTTCCGGTACGCTAAACGACGGCTTCCGCCGTGTGGGCGCTTTCTTATGTTTTTCCATATGCCTCCACGAAATCGACGAAGCGAGAGTAATCTTCCGCGGCCCGGCTGCGGGGCGCATACTCCCATATCGTCTGTCCCTGCGACGTTGCGTAGTTCAAGTCGATGCACTGCCGGATTCCAGCGCGGTACAAGTTCCGGCTGAGCTGCGCGTCGGCTTCGAGCGCCTCGAGAGCCGCCCGCGTTGCGTTCGTTTGTGTGTTCGCGAACGTCGGGACCACCGCCATCAAGTCCATCGGACGGTCGGGCCACAACTCGCGCACTTCAGCCACGCCGTTCAGAGTCTGGCGGGCGCCGATGATCGCCATCAGGTCCATCGCCACCGGCACGACCACCTGGTCCGCGTAGAGCAAGGCGTTGTAAGTCAGCAGATTCATCGCCGGCGAGCTGTCGATAATGACGGCGTCGTAGCTGTTTGTAGAGCTCAGCCTCCGCGCCAGAATGGTCTCCCGCTGCGTTTCGCCCGCCAGACGCCGCTCGAGCGAAAAAGCGGATGTCGACGACGGGATGACGTCCAGCCCGTCGCGCACGCCGCGCACGATGGCATGTTCGACCGGAACTTCGCCCAACATGACTTCCTGCATCGTGTGACTCGCGCGAATCCGAAGGGCGTGTCCCACATTTCCCTGCGGGTCCGTGTCGATGAGCAGCACTTTCCCGCCCCGCATGGCCAGACCCGCCGCCAGATGGATAGCCGTCGTCGTCTTCCCAACGCCGCCCTTCATGTTGGCCACCGCGATTTTTCGCATAACGCGATTATTCTCCGGTCCGCGCCGATTATGGTCTGCGCCAATTATGCCACAATACGATGAGATGATCGAACAACTTCGCCAGGGCGTTTCGGCTGAGCGCGCCCGCGTGGTCCTCTTCGACTTTGACGGCACAATTTCCCTGATTCGCTCCGGATGGATGGAAGAGATGGTTCCCATGATGGTGGACCTTCTGCTTGAAGCCAAGACCGGCGAAAGCGAAGAGGAGTTGCGCGTAATTGTGCGGGAGTTTGTCGGAAAATTGACTGGAAAGCAGACTGTGTATCAGATGATCGAGCTTGCGGACCAGATCCGGGCGCGCGGCCGTGAGCCGCTCGAACCGCTAGTCTACAAGACGATGTATCTCGACCGGCTGCACGAAAAGATCAAAGACCGCCTGGACGCCCTCGAATCGGGCCGCGTTTCGAAGGAGCGCTATATGGTCCCGGGAGCCCGCGCTTTGCTCGAAGCGCTCCGGGCGCGCGGCCTGAAGCTCTATCTCGCAAGCGGCACCGACCACCCCTACATGAGTCGCGAGGCGGATCTGCTCGATGTTTCGCGCTACTTCGACGGCGGCGTCTTCGGCGCGCGCGACGACTTCAAGAGCTTTTCGAAAAAGATACTCGTCGAGCGGGTGATCGCGAGGTCCGAATGCCGCGGCGAGGAGTTCCTCGGCTTCGGCGACGGCTACGTCGAGATCGAGAACGTGAAGGAAGTGGGAGGCGTCGCCGTCGGCGTGGCGACCGATGAGCCCGATTGCCTTCGGGTGGACGAGTGGAAGCGCAAGCGGCTTGCCGCGGTCGGCGCGGACTTCATTGTTCCCCATTTCGGCTGCCACGATGAGCTGATGAGCGCGCTTTTTCCCGGCAATGCCCAGTAAGTACGAGACGTTCGACCGGTCGCGTCTGCTCATCAAGCCTCTCGCGGAACGCACGCACGATTTGCAGCTGGATCGCTGGCTCGCGCTCGACGATCCGGCGCCGCCGTACTCGCATCCCCAACTGGCGGATCTCGCGCGGCGTCTGCGCGACGCCCGGGACCGCGGTGCGGCCCGGATTCTGATGATGGGCGCCCACGTACTGCGCGCGGGTGTAAACCGGCACCTCATCGACATGCTGGAGCGCGGCGCGATCGGGCTGGTTGCGATGAACGGAGCGGGCGCCGTTCACGATTACGAAATCGCGCGCATCGGCGCCACTACCGAGAGCGTCGCGCGCTATATCAAGAGCGGCGAATTCGGATTGTGGCGCGAGACCGGCGAGCTCAACGACTGGATTCGCGAAGCCGCGGATCTGTCCCTCGGGCTTGGGGAGAACGTGGGCCGCCGCATCGCCGAAAGCGATTTCCCGCACCGCGATTTGAGCGTGTTCGCCGCGGCCTTCCGGTTGGGCGTGCCGGTGACCGTGCACGTGGGAATCGGCTACGACATCCTGCACGAGCATCCTAACTGCGACGGCGCGGCTCTGGGAGCCGCGAGCTACCGCGATTTTCTGATCTTCGCCAGAGGCGTGGAAAATCTGGAAGGCGGCGTCATGCTCAGCTTCGGCTCGGCCATCATGGCGCCGGAAGTTTATCTGAAGGCGCTCGCGATGTCGCGCAACGTCGCGCATCGGGAGGGCAGGGAGATTCGCCGGTTCACGACGGCCGTTTTCGACGTCGTGCCCATCGCCGGCGATATTCACCGCGAATTGCCGAAGTCCGACCCGGGCTACTATTTCCGTC
The DNA here is from genome assembly GCA_945893365.1 of Candidatus Sulfopaludibacter sp. SbA3. Taxonomy (GTDB): domain Bacteria; phylum Acidobacteriota; class Terriglobia; order Bryobacterales; family Bryobacteraceae; genus SYKU01. Next base: position 32,162 of record CAMDED010000006.1, read on the forward strand.
CGCACAAAACCATCCTCGCGCGCACCGTTGCCGAAGGCGGGGAGAGCTATTACTTTTGCGGCGATCATCGCGCCACACTTCCCGCTCTGCGGAAGGCGGTAATCGAGCTGACATGACGGCCTCCGAGATCCTTTTCGCGATTCCGAAGCTTTCGGCGCTGGTGGTGGGCGATATCTGCCTGGACCGCTGGTGCGCGTATGATCCCTCGGCCGCCGAGCCCTCGCGCGAAACCGGCATTCCACGGATCGCGGTCACGTCGGTCGAAGTAACGCCCGGCGCGGGGGGCACGGTCGCGAGCAATCTTGCGGCGCTCGGCGCGTCGCGCGTCGCGGTGCTCGGAGCGATCGGCGAGGACGGTTTCGGGCATGAGCTGGAACGCGCTCTATCGGCTCGCGGCATTTCCTCGGAGCTGCTGGTGAAGACGCCGGGAATACAGACCTTCACCTACACCAAGGTCATCAACGGCCGGACCGGCCGGGAAGACCGCCCGCGCCTCGATTTCATCAATACCGTTCCGCTGCCGCGGCCGGCCGAGCGCCGGTTGCTCGATAACCTGCAGTCCGCCGTCGAACGTTTCGACGCGATCCTGGTTTCCGATCAGGCTGAGACCGGCTGCGGCGGAGTGGTCACGCCCGCCATGCGCGGTCTGCTGGCCGATCTCGCCGCCGCCTATCGCGAGAAGATCTTCTTCGCCGACTCTCGCAGCCGCATGGAGTTATTCCGCGGCGTGATCGTAAAGGGGAACGACCAGGAGGCCGGGGCCGCGTGCGCGCGGGTCGGCGCTTCGGGCTTCCAGTCTCTCTATGAGCGGCTTAGCGCTCCGCTCTTGATTGTCACGCATGGACCGGGAGGAGTGGCGCTTTACGGCGAATCGGGTGAGACGCGGGTCGCTACGCGGAGGGTTGAGAACCCGGTCGATATCTGCGGCGCGGGCGACAGCTTTTCCGCGGGTGCGGCGCTCGCTCTGGCGGCGGGCGCGCAGCCGCTGGACGCCGCGCGCTTTGGCAACCTGATCGCGTCCATTACGATCATGAAGAAGGGTACGGGTACGGCTTCTAGGGAGGAAGTCCTTGCGAACGCTGGCGATTGATATCGGCGGGTCGAAGTTCTCGATGGCCGTATTCGAAAACGGCCGGATGGCGCGCCGCGAGAGCCGAGAGACCGACAAGGATGGCGGCCGCGAATGGATGCTCGCGCAGATCGTTCCACTCGCGCGCGAGTGGCGGGGGGAAGCGGCGTTCGACTCTTGCGGGATCGGTTTTGGCGGCCCGGTAAAGTATCTCGAGCAGCGGATCGCCCTTTCGACGCACGTCGGCGGATGGCGAGACTTCCCACTCGCGGCGTACATCGAAACGGAGCTCGGCGTCCCGTGCATCATGGACAACGACGCGAACCTGGGGGCTCTCGGAGAGGCCCGCTTCGGCGCGGGACGAGTCGCGGGGCGAGGGGCGGGCCAAACTCCCGAACGCCGCGTCACAAAGCCTCTCTCTCCTCTCTTCTACATGACGCTTTCAACGGGCATCGGGGGAGGCATTATTCACGAGGGGACCGTCTGGCGCGGAGCGGACTCCTATGGCGGCGAAATCGGACACCTCACCATTCGTCCGAATGGCCCGGAGTGCCTCTGCGGGGCGCGGGGGTGCTTCGAGCGAATGTGCTGCGGACTATGGCTCGAAAAGGACTACGGCAAGTCCGCGAAAGAGCTGCTTGAAGATCCCGTGTTCGTTGCGTCTTACGTCGTCGATCTCGCTCTTGGCCTTAAGGCTTGCATCATGCTGTTGAATCCGGCGCGTATCGTCATCGGCGGCGGTATCGCGAAGGCGGGCGCCGCCTTGTTTGTGCCGCTACGCGTCGAGCTTCGGCGTCAGATTACCGCGTGGTCCGGCGCGCGCATTGACGTTGTACCCGCCGCTCTCGCCGACGACAGCGTGCTTTGGGGGGCGCTGGCTCTGGTGGAAGCGCCGCGAGGGACCGGGACGTGAAGGGCGCAATCGAGAGGTAGATACCTCATGGCAATCATACTTCTTGGCGGCGCGGGCTCCGCCTACCTGAACGGCGTCGGATTCGCTGCCTGGCGTCCTGCTGGCGCACCTTCGCGCCACGAGGCCGTTCGGGGAAAGCGCATACAAGAAGCGCCGCGTCCGGCGTGAGTCTCGGAACCGATGCCGCGCATGATACTTCTCACGAAGGGATTTCCGCGGTTTACTCCTCTGCCGAACCTGTCGGGCGCCGTGGGCGGAACCGTGCCGGCTTCCCTTGCCTACGCAATCATTCGAGCGATCTCCCGTCAACCGGAGAGAACGTTCTTGTTCCTTGCCGTCGCCGCCTGCCGCACAGGTTATCCTCGTGCCGATGCACATCCCGGTTGCAACCATCGGCGTAGCGATCCTCGCCGAACGCGATTTGCGACTAATAGCTGCGTTCCGGGTAGTCGCCTTGTCCGGCCGATCGCGATGCCCGCGCATGCCAATGCCCTGTTTCTCAAAGCGGCTTAACCGCTCGCTTGGAAACGTGTGAAAAAAATGGGCCGCCGATAAACGCGCAAAGGCGCACGTGGCCGGCCGGAGTTACACGACGGCGCGTTTCCGGCGCTTGCGGCGAGGCGGCTTCTTGTCCGGCGCGCCGCGCTTGTGCAAACCGGCCTGCGGACGCGTGGCTACGCGTCTCCGGATTCTTCGGCGGGCGGTTCAAACTGGTCGAGCAGATCCGGGTCCGCGGCGAACTTCTTCAACGCGCGGATCGCCTTGCCTGAATCGAAGCCGGCGTTGACCAGCCTGCGATACGCGGACGCGAGGTCCTTCGGATCGTGAAAGAGCGTATCGGACGCGGCATTGCGATATTTCCGGCGGATGTAGGCGTCGATCATCCCCGCTTCGTCGGCTTCGTTGTAAACGTTCTCTACGGCACGCCCGGCGACGGTGGGCGCGATGCGGCGCTGCCGCAGGTCGCGGATCACGCGCGTCCGGCCGAACCCTTGGTTCTCCTTGCGCGCCGCGGCGAAGCTTTCGGCGAAACGCTTGTCGTCCAGATAGCCGAGGCCCTTGAGACGCGCGATCACTTGATCCACGTCGGCCGCAAGCTCGGCCTTTTGAGTCATTTTTTGCCGCAGGTCGCCGGTTGAATACGCGCGGCCCCGAAGCGCTCCAACGGCGTACTCGAACAGCCCGGCGGCGTTCAGCCGGCGGATCGGGCGCTGTGCCATGAATACGAGTATACTCACCGCCGGCGGCGATGCGCGCGTCGGTGACGGAAGCGAGGTTATACTGAAATGGAAACCAGCATCTTATAGGAGATTTCGATTATGGACGAAAACAAACTCTCTTTCTTCTGCCTCGGCCTGGGCCTGGGCGTGGCGCTCGGAATGCTGTTCGCGCCTAAATCCGGCGAGGAGACGCGTGAGTTGCTTCTCTCGAAAGCCGATGAAGGGAAGGATTTCGTGCTGCGCCGCAGCGAGAAGCTGCGTGAATCCGCGGCGGACATCGTGGATCGCGGCAAAGAAGCGCTCGGCCAACAGAAGGAGAAGCTGTCCGAGGCGCTCGGCCAGCAGAAGGACAAACTGTCCGAGGCCGTTGCGGCCGGCAAGCAGGCCTACAAGGATGTCGTGTCGGAGGGTCAGGCGGCCACGACCTAGGGAAACGGAACGGTTTCGAAAATTATGGACCAATCGTTTATGTATGTAATCACGGCCGCGGTTGTAATCGCCGGTCTCTCGATTCTGATACAGACGTTCCTGATTTTCGGGATTTTCCGGGCCGTGAAGCAAACCGGGTCCCGGGTCGACGCGTTCGCGGATGACGCGGAGCCGCTGGTCGGCGCGGCGAAGCTAATCATCGCGGAGAATCGTCCGAAGATCGAGCGGATCGGCGACAGGGCGGTGGAAGTGGCGAGCGCGGCGGTGGAAATTGCAGAGGCCGCGCGCGAGATCGCCGTCACGGCGAAGCAGCAGGCGGCGCGCATCGACGTACTGCTCACCGATATCGTGGCCCGCACAACCGTGCAGGTGGCGCGCATCGACGGAATGGTCGGGGACGCGGCCGCGCGCGTACAGCACACGACGGCGGCGATCGAGAACACGATGATGAAGCCGGTTCGCGAGGTAAACGGAATCGTGACCGGAGTACGCACCGCAATTTCCGTGTATAGCAAGGGAAAGCGCCCTTCAGTGGAGCACGTCACGCAGGACGAAGAGATGTTCATCTAGTTGGTCGACATTCACACCCACATTCTGTACGGCCTGGACGACGGCGCGCGCACGCTCGAGCAATCCGTCGCGATGGTGAGGATGGCGGGGGCGAACGGCACCACCGACATCGTCGCCACGCCGCATTCGAATCGGGAATACACCTTCGATCCGGCCGCGATCGACAAGCGGATTCTCGAAGTGCGGGAGGCCGTGGGCGAGGCGCCGCGAATCCATCGAGGCTGCGACTTACATCTTCATATGGAGAATATCCGCGACGCGCTCGAGAATCCGGCGAAGTACGCGATCAACCACAAGCGCTATGTCTTGGTGGAATTCAGCGATCTGCTGATTCCAAGCACCGCCTCGGACACTTTTGCACTGATGCTCGGCGCCGGAATGATTCCGATCGTAACGCATCCCGAGCGGAACGCGCTGTTGCGCGGCCGCGCGGAGAAGCTGCGCGCGTGGGTGGAAATGGGATGCCCGATTCAGGTGACCGCGGGTTCGCTTCTTGGGGCGTGGGGAAGGAATGCGGCCCGGTTCTCGGCGGCGCTTATCGGCGAGGGATTGGCCCACTTCGTGGCAAGCGATGCGCATGACGAGACGTATCGCAACACGTCCTTGCGCGAGGCGTACGAGTTCGCCAGCGCAAGGTGGGGCGCGAAAACGGCTCAGACGTTATTCGTGAGTAACCCCAAGGCCACGTTGAGCGGCGCGGCCATAGAAAGGTATGCCAAACCGGAATCTCCGTCACGAAAAAAGTGGTACCGGCGGTGGTGGCGATAGTAGCCGGCACGGATAAAAGACAATAGCCTGCCCCACCGGCCGCCGAATGCAACAGTTGTTTCATTCCAAGCCCTCAGTGTGCTTTCAAGAGTATACTTTCAAAGAGTATGTGGCTTCTCCTCGCGCTTGCGTGGCTCGGCGAAGGCAGGGTCCTGTTTGAGCGGAACAAATTCACCGAAGCCCGAGTGGCGTTGGAAAGGGCGGTGCGGAGCGAGCCGGGCAACCATGAGGCGCGATACTGGCTGGGCTTCACCTGCCTCGCGCTAGCCGACTACGAGGCGGCGATTCTGCAGTTCGAGCGGATTGAGCGCAAGTACGCCTCAGATCCGGAATTTCTCTTTGCGGCTTCCGAGGCGTACACACGGCGGGCGCGGCAGCTATCGGACCTGTTGTCGTCGCGCGGCGAGGCATCCCCCCGGCGGCATCAGCATCTGGCGCATCGTCACCTGGCGCGGGGCGATACGGCGAATGCGCTAACCGAAATCGGCCTGGCTCTCCAGAGCGACCCGGCTCTGAGGGGCGCCAATGAGGAGCGCGCGGAGATCCTGTGGTCGCAACAGCGGACGGAGGAGGCGGTGGCCGCGGCGCGGGCGGAGCTGGCGTTGAACGCCACCGCGTTCCTGTCGAATCTGCGATTGGGACAATACCTGCTCACGCGGCGGCAGGCCCGGGAAGCGCTCGGCCCTTTGCGGGTTGCCGTGCGCTACCTGCGGTACCCGGAGGCCCATCAACTTCTGGCATACGCATATGAGCAGCTGGGCCAGGCGGCCGGATCGCAAGGAGTGGTCCGGGCAGGCCTCGAAGTGTTTGGAGGCCACGCGGGCTTACTCGAAATGCGAAAGCCGGAGATTCCCGCCGTTGCGTTTGCCGCCGGTCCCGCGCTGACGGAAAAACCGCCGGCTCTCGCGGCGCTGCGGTCTGCTTCGACTTCGGACGACTCGTTGTTTTGGCTGAACGAATTATATGGTGAGCGGGCCGGCGATCTTATGAACCGGCTGGAGCGCGTGGCTCCGCAGTCGGCGCGCCTCGCGCAGGCAAAGGGCTTGAGCGCCGAGTACGACGAGGATTACGCGAAGGCCGAGGAGTTCTACCGCGAGGCGCTGCGGCGTTCGCCGGAAACGGCCGGGCTGCACTTTTCTCTCGGCCATGCGCTGCGCCGGCAAGGGAAGGATGAGGAAGCGGAAGCGGAACTTGCGCGCGATCTTCAGAACCATCTCGCCTTGTTTGAACGGGCGTTGATTCGTGTGAAGGGAGGAGAATTCCGGGCGGCGATACCACTTCTAGAAGAAGCGGTGAGGCTTTCGCCTCAATTCTCCGATGCGAAAACAGAGCTTGCCAAGTGCTATCTGCAGACGGACCAATCCGCGAAGGCGGTTCCCCTTCTCGAGAGCGTAATTTCAGGGCGTCGGGACCATCCCACGGCGCACTTCCTGCTGAGCCGCGCTTATCGGGCGCTTCATCAGCCGGCGCTCGCGCAGCGCGAACTCGACGTTCACCGCAAGCTAATTCAACCGAAATAGGGCGCTTGCCTGTCCGGCATCAGCGGGGAGCGACCGTGACGATGCGGCCGGTCTCGAGATTTTCCAGCTTGCGCGTCGAGCCGTCCGGCCACGTGACATCGAGCGAACGGATGCGGCGGTCCTGATCGAGGCCGAAGGTGACTCTGGGGTCGCCCGCGGAGAGGTAGCTGCCGGCTGTCGACACGAGGCGTTCGAGGACCGCCCCGGACTCACGGGTGAGCTTGATACGGGCTCCAATGGCCCGGTCCTGGACATTCACGGTGAGCCAGCGGTTGGTATTGCCTCTATTCTTGAGGATTACGGCGCGACCGTCATTGCAGTTGATGGCGACATCGGGAAAACCGTCATTGTCGAGGTCGCCGAAGGCAGCTCCCCGAGCGGCAAGTGGTGTCTTGAAGATTTCTCCACTCTCGTTCGAGACGTCTTCAAACTTTCCTTTGACGTTGCGCATGAGGAGGGGCGGTTCGAGGTAGTGGAGGCCGGGTTGGGTGAGTTCGATGTTGTCCATGACGTGACCCTGGGCGACGAACAGATCGAGCCACCCGTCGTTGTCGTAATCGACGAAGCGGGTTCCCCAGCCGGAGTGCCGCGCGGTGATGCGGCCGACGCCTGTGCCTCCGGTAACGTATTCGAAGCTGTCCTTCAGATTGCGAAACAGGCTGTAGCGCTGGTTGGCGAGGGCGTTGATGAAGACGTCGGGCCAGCCGTCATTGTCGTAATCGCCGAAGTCGGCGCCCATGCCGGCGAAAGTGCGGCCGTCGTCGTCGTAAGCGAGACCGAGCGTAAGGGCCACTTCTTCAAACGTGCCGTCGCGTTTGTTGTGGAAGAGCTGCTGAGGGAAGGAATCGTTCGCCACCAGGATGTCGGGCCAACCGTCGCGATCGTAGTCCTGGAACGCGACGCCGAGGCCTTTGCCGAGCGCTTTGGCGATACCGGATTTTACAGTAACGTCGGTGAACGTGCCATCCCGGTTGTTGTGAAACAGCAGATGCGAGGCGGGCTGGAACTGATCGGGATGACAGTAAGCGCGGAAGCCGGGCTTGCGTTCGCCACAGAAAGGGTTGCGGGAGAAGTCCCAATCGACATAGCGCGCGACGAACAGATCGACCGCGCCATCGCGGTCATAGTCGACGAACATCGCTCCCGCGGACCAGCCGGAGGCCGCAACGCCCGCGCTGTCCGTTACGTCGGCGAACGTGCCGTCGCCGCGATTGCGGTAGAGGATGTTGCGGCCGTAGTTCGTGACGTAGAGGTCCGTACGGCCGTCATTGTCGAAATCGCCGGTGGCGACGCCCATTCCGTAAGAGTGTCCCCGGACTCCGGCTCTTTCAGTGACGTCCGTGAAAGTAAAGTTTCCGTTGTTGCGGTAGAGGCGGTTCCAGTAGCGGGGGTTCGACTTATCGGTGGCGGGAAGGCTCGCTCCGTTGACAAAGAACAGGTCGAGCTTTCCGTCGCCGTCGTAGTCGAACATGGCGACTCCGCCGGTCATGGATTCGAGGAGGTATTTCTCCGGCGTGTGGCTGGCCTCGTTCTTGAAGCCGACTCCCGATTGCGCCGTCACGTCCACGAATTGCGGGAGCGCGGCGGCGAGGAGAAGCAGGAACGGCATGGATTAGGCCTGGAGATGCTTGACCGCGTCGCCGTGGACATCCGCGAGGCGGAAATCGCGGCACTGGAAGCAGTAGGGTTCGCCGCTTTCGCCGAGCGTGATGCCGGGCTTGATGCCGCCGGTCATCGACATGGCGAACGCTTTAAGGCGGCCTCGCGGCTCGAACGGGAGCCGCCGATCCGGGAACGAAGCCGACAAGACATCCCGCACAATATGCAGTTCGTTGGATTCAGATTGGTCCATATGCCCTCTCCGCGCCACCCCCTTTGGTTGTGGCAAAAAATCGAGAACCCAACGATGTTCGAACAAGTATATACCAAAGTCCTATTTCGATTCCCGGCCTGGATTCCTCCCGAACCGTCTCAAACCAGGGCTGCGCCGGAGGACGGTCTGTAAATCGGTTTGATGCTATTCTGAACCCGTGAAAGCAACGTTGTTGTACCTAGCCGTTCCTCTACTTGCCGCGGATGCCGACTTGATTCTGCATAATGGGAAGGTCGTCACTGTCGACGCGGGCTTCTCCATCGTTCAAGCCGTCGCCGTGAAGGGTTCGCGGATCACGGCCGCGGGGACGAACGACAGCGTAATCAGGGCGGAGCGCGGCGGCGCCACGCGGATGATCGACCTCCACGGAGGCACCGTGCTTCCGGGGCTCTTCGACAGTCACGTCCACGCCCTTTCCGCGGGGCTCAGCGAGTTTCGCGAACCCCTGCCGCCGCTCGATTCATTCGATGCCGTCCAAAACTTCATCCGGGCGCGCGCCGCAAAAACGCCAACCGGCGAGTGGATCGTGGTCCCACGCACTTTCCCCACGCGGCTGCGCGAAATGCGCATGCCCACACGTGAGGTTTTGGACGTCGCCGATAAGCATCCCGTCCTGTTCGACGCAAGCTACGTCGTCGTCGTGAACAGCTTGGCGCTGAGGGCAAGCGCCATTACGCGCGCGATTCCGAATCCGCCGGGCGGCGAGATCGTAAAAGACGCGGCGGGCGAACCGAATGGGATTCTCAAGAACGGGCAATCTTTGCTGAAGGGCTTGCAGCGCGCCGAGCGCTTCACGGAGGACGAGAAGCTGCGGGCGCTTGAAGAAATGCTGAAGCGCTACGTCGAAGCCGGTCTGACGTCCGTATCGGACCGCGCGGTGGACGCGGAGCAGATCGCGCTCTACCGGAAGCTGCGCGCCGCGGGCCGCTTGCCCGTCCGCGCGACGCTGACGTGGCGCGTGGAAGCTTCCCGCCCCGTCGAAACCGTCAACCAGGAGATCCGCGCGGCCGGATTCAAGACCGGAAGCGGAGACGATTGGCTGCGGTTCGGCGCATTCAAGGTCACGCTCGACGGAGGCATGACCATCGGCACCGCGTATCAACGCGCGCCCTACGGCGAATTCGGAAGGCAGCTCTACGGAACGACCAATCCGGACGACCGCGGGCAGCTCTTCATCGCGCCCGCGAAGCTGCTCTCGATCATGGAAACCGCGCGCGATCGGGGCTGGCAGTTGACGGCCCATTCCCAGGGCGGCGGGGCGATCGACAATTTTCTGGATGCGATGGAAGAGCTCGACAAGCGCCGCTCGATCAAAGACTCACGCTCCCATCTGATGCATGCGAGCTTTCAAAAGCCGGAAGCGATCGCCCGCGCGAAGAAGCTTGGCATTGACGCGGATGTGCAATCGCCATGGCTCTACCTCGACGGAGCCGCGCTCGAGAAAGTGTTCGGCTCGCAGGGGCTGCGGTACTATTTTCCGCTGCGATCCTACCTGGACGCGGGCGTGATGGTCGCGGCAGGCAGCGATCACATGATCGGGCACGATCGGAATTCGGCGACGAATCCCTACAATCCGTTCCTGAGCATGTGGATCGCCGTCACCCGCAACCGGAAGGGCGCGGAGCCCATGTGGCCGGTTGAGCGGATCTCGCGTCCGGAAGCGCTTAAGATGCACTCGATCTGGGCGGCGCGGATGCAGTTTGCCGAGAAGGAAAAAGGGTCGATCGAGCCTGGAAAACTGGCGGACCTGGTCGCGATCGACCGCGACTATCTGACGTGCGCGGAAAACGAGATCAAGGACATCAGGCCGGTCCTCGTAATTCTCGACGGCAAGGCTGTCTATAAGCGGTAGACCGCGGCCCATGTGTTATAAGTAATGGTTCCCCTACGCTCGCCCGAGGGCCAGATGAATCGAAAAACATTCTACGGTTGGTGGATTACCTTCGCCGCGTTCTGTACGTTCGGCATCGCCGTCGGCATCCCGTACTACAGCATGCCGTTCTTCTACGACTATTACGAAAAGTCGCCGGCGGACGGCGGATTCGGATGGTCGCGTCCGGATATCACCTTGGGATTTCCCTTAGCGGCTCTGGCAACGCTGTGGGTGGGGCCTCTGCTCGTGCACCGTTTCAGCCCTCGCAAGATGATCCTGATCGGAACGGCTGCGACGGCGTTGGCCATGGCCGGATTCGGATTGATGGGCGGCGGACTCGCGCCTTACTACGGGCTCTGGCTCATCTATTTGGTGGGCTACATTTTCTCGGGCCCAATTCCGCATCAGGTCATCATTTCGCATTGGTTCCGGAAGAAGCGCGGCGTGGCGATGGGCGTCGCCTACCTGGGCGTGGGCGTCTTTGCAGCGGCGTCCACGAAATACATCGCAAAGCCCCTGGTCGAGCAGTTCGGATTTCATACCGCGCTGCAAGTGATGGGCGGCCTGATGCTTCTGGCCTGGCCGATCGCGATCTGGGTCATGAAGGACAAGCCTTCGGAAATCGGGCAATTCCCCGACGGCACGCCCGATTCCGGCGGCTACACCGCGCCGCCTCCGCAAAGCTTCCACTACCTGCTGCGGCAGAGCTCGTTCTGGCTGCTGGTTATAGGGAGCTTCTGCTCCATCGGCTCCATCGGGTCCATCAATCAGCACATGAAATTGATCTTCAAGGATCAGGGATTCACGGATCAGAAGCTGCTGAACAGCGCGTTCGCCGATGCGCTTTTCTGCATCAGCGTTTCAAGTATCGCCGGGCGCCTGTTCATCGGTTGGCTCGCGGACAGATTCCCGAAAAAATATGTGATGACGATCACCTACGTCCTGGTGGCCATCACGATTCCGCTGCTGCTTCTCGTCAGGCCGCCCGAGACGCCCTATCTGTTCGCGATTCTGTTCGGCTTTGGAATGGGCGCGGACTACATGCTGATTCCGCTCATGGCCGCGGAGCAGTTCGGCGCCGCGACGCTCGCGCGGGCGATGGCGATTATCCTCCCCACCGACACGATCGGACAGACCTGGTTTCCCTATGGCGTTTCGCTGCTGAGACAGCATTTCGGAGACTACAGCGTGGCCCTTGGCGCCGTATTCGGGCTGGCGGTAATCGGGGCATTGGCGGTGGGGTTGCTTCCCAAACATGGCCGGCAGGATGAGACATTTCACCTACAAGACCCTAAGCGAACTCCGGCAAGCCGCTGAAGAGCAGGGCGCGAGGCACGTTCAGTTCGAAGACGATCCGGAACAGGTGAAGGACCTGCTCGCGCGGAAGGTGCGCGTAGGCGGACTCACTGTCGGCAACTCGCTGGCGATTCACCCGATGGAGGGCTGCGACTCGACGCCCGACGGGCGGCCGGACGAGCTGACGTGGAGGCGTTACGAGCGATTCGCCCGCGGCGGGGCCAAGCTGATCTGGTTCGAAGCCACGGCGATCCGCGAGGACGGCCGCGCAAATCCGCGCCAGCTCTGGATCAGACCGGACAACGTTTCAGACTTCGCGCGCCTCGTGGACCGCGTCCTCGAATTGCATCGCGAGCGGTTCGGCACCGTCGACGACTTGCTGATGCCGTGCCAGTTGACGCACTCCGGCCGGTACAGCGTGCCGCGGAAGATTATCGCGTACCACAATCCGCATATCGACAGGAAGAGCGGCACGCCGCCGGACTGGCCCGTGATCACGGACGCAGAGATCGAGCGGCTGGAGGACGATTTCGCGGCGGGCGCGAAGCTAGCGGTGGCGGCCGGGTTCCGCTCGCTCGACGTGAAGGTGACGCACGGCTACCTGATGTCGGAACTGCTTGGCGCGAAAACGCGGGAGGGGCGCTACGGCGGTCCGCTTGAGAACCGCGTGCGGATGACGCGAAACGTGATTGGGAAGATCCGCGCCGCGGTGGGCGGCGGCGTCACGATCGCGATGCGCCTCGGGTGCTTTGACGGCGTGCCGTATTTCCGCGATCCGGCTACGGGCCTGGGCGTGCCGTGCGACTACGAGACGCCTTATCCGTATGGCTTTGGCGTGGACGCCGCGAATCCGCTGGAACCGGATCTCGGCGAAGTGAAACGGGCGATTCGGTGGTTCAAGGAATCCGGCGTCGAGGTGTTGAACGCTTCGATGGCCTGCCCTTATTACAATCCGCATATCGGGCGGCCGTTCGAAAAGCCGGACGATGGAAACTATGAGCAACCGGAACATCCGTTAGCCGGCGTGGACCGTCATTTCCGGGTTGCGGGTGAGTTGCAGCGGACGTTTCCGGACCTGCCGATGGTGGGGACCGGTTACAGTTGGCTGCAGAAGTACGCGCTGAATGCCGGGGCGAAAAATATTGCGGATGGCAACATCCGGTTCGTTGGACTGGGGCGGAACGCGCTGGCGTATCCGGATTTCGCCGTGGACGCGCTCGCGTCGGGGGAGCTGGACGAGCGCCGCGTGTGCAAGACGCTGACGTATTGTACATTCCTCATGCGTCAAAAGAACCATCCGCTGGGGCAGTTTCCTACCGGCTGTCCGCCCTTCGACAAGGAAGGCTATGGGGAGATCATGAAGATCGCCCGCGCGGCGCAGCGAGGACAGTAGCGGAACTGCATCTTCAGGCAGAGCGTCAGTCAGGCACAACCGGAGCTGCCGGTCCGGCGAGTGTCTCGGGGGGCGATACGCCGGCAGCCTTCATGACGCGGTGAAACGCCGCCACCGTAACCGGCGATGGCTTGAAGTTCCCGAACCGGTGGCCCTCCGCGATCGTGAGCGGCGTCCAGCCGAATTTGTTCTTCCGGTTCCAGACTTCGATGTTCGCGCCTTTGGCGGCCAGGAACTCGACGGCGCGAGGGCTGTTCTTGTAGGCCGCCCCGTGCATCGCCGTCTCACCGTTCTTGTTGACCGCGTTCAGATCCGCCCCGAGATCGAGCGCTGCCTGCAGCGCTTCCAATACTTCCGTCTCCGTTCCCGCGTCCTCGCCTGGAGATCGCGTCCCGAGTCCGGCTGCCGCCATCAGCGGAGTGGAACCCTCTTCGTTTGCCAGGAGAGGGTCGGCGCCCAGCTCCGCCAACAGCCGCATTAATTCGGCGTCCGCATTCTTGGCGGCGAGCATGAAAGGCGTCGCGCCCAGCGTATTCAGACCGGTGAGTCCGAAACTGACGCGCCTGGTCATGCGCGCATTCAGGTTCGCATCGCGCGACGCCAGCTTCCGTACTATCTGGAGGCTGGTCATGTTCCCGGACCCTTGCGGGGCAGGGTCGTTGTCGCCGAGGCCGGGCTTGCGGACCGACGTAATCGCGTGTAGGGCAGTGTAACCTGTGAGCGACGCGTTCGGGTCCGCCCCGGCGTCAAGCAGGATCGCCGCAAGCTCGAAATGGGCGTTCGCGACCGCCAGTACCAGGGCGCTTGTTCCGTTCCGGGGCGCCCCGGCGCCGCTCGCGAGCTTCGTCACGGAATTCCGTTCGGTTTGGATGGTCTCGTTGACGTCCGCGCCGGCTTTGAGCAGCCCGCGGACGACGCCTATCCGCCCCTCGCGCGCCGCAAACAAAAGCGGCGTAAACCCGGACTGCAAACGGACGCGAAAATCCGCGCCGGCCCCGATGAGCGCTTCGACAACCCCGGCGTGGCCTTCCGAGGCGGCCCACATCAGGGCGGTCTGCTGGCGCCTGGACTCCTTCGCGTTGATGTCGGCTCCGTGCGAAAGCAACGCCTTCACCGCGGTCTCGTTTCCGGTGCGCGCGGCCGTCATGAGAGCGGTCTCCCCGCCGGGAAGAGCGGTATTCGGATCCGCGCCCGCTTTCAACAAAAGCTCGACCAGGGCGGCGTTTCCATTCGTGCAGGCGAGCGAGAGGGGCGTCACGCCGTAACGATTCACCGCTTTCACGTTCGCGCCGGCGTGAATCAGTAGTTCGGCCGTTTCGAGATCGTCCTGGTGCGCCGCCCAATGCAAGGCCGTGGTCCCATCGACTTGCGGTGCGTTGACCCCGGCGCGCTTTTCGATAAGGGCGCGAATGGCCGCACGGTCCGACTGTTTCGCGGCATCCGCCAGCCGCGCATCGGAGACGGCGGCGCCAGCGAAACTGGCGGCGGACAATACGGCGGCCGCTGCCCATCCGCCAATGCGTTTTGCGTTCATGCCGCCCTCACAATGAAAGCGGATCGAGCAGTTCCTTCACCTTGCCGTTGCTGTCGGCAAAGGAGTCGAGGCGGACTCCGGCTTTTTCAAGCAACGTCAGGTGCAGATTCGCGAGCGGAGCGGGTTGGGCGTAGCGGATATGACGGCCGCCCTTGAGATTGCCCGCTCCGCCGCCCGCGACGAGGATCGGCAGATTCACGTGGTCATGCACGTCGGGATTTCCCATGCCGCTGCCGTAGAGCAGGACGGAATGATCGAGGAGCGAGCCGTTTCCATCTCGCGTGGACTTCAGCTTGTCGAGGAAATAGGCGAACAGCGACACATGGAACGCGTTGATTTGCGCCACCTTCGCCAGCATTTCGGGGTTCCCCTTGTTGTGCGTGAGCGGGTGATGCGCTTCGGAAACGCCGATTTCGGGGTACGTTCGCGTACTGGCTTCGCGAGCGAGCTGAAACGTGATCACCCTCGTGACGTCGGCCTGCATTGCGAGCACCTGCAAGTCGAACATCAGGCGCGCATGGTCGGCGTATGAAGCCGGTACTCCAACGGGACGATCGAGATCCGGCAGTTGGGAGCCGGCGGTTGCAGCCTCCGCCTTCTGTATACGCCGCTCCACTTCACGAACGGTATCGAGGTACTGCGTCACTTTGTTGCGGTCGCCGGCGCCGAGCTTTTTTTGAAGACGGGTGATATCTTCATTTACCCAATCGAGAAGGCTCGCGTTCTTCCGCAGTTCGGCGCGGCGGTCCGCCGTGCTGCCGCCCTCACCGAACAGGCGCTCGAAAACGATGCGCGGGTGAGCCTCGGCGGGAAGCGGCGTCGTCGGCGAGGACCAGGACAGGTTGTTCTGGTAGACGCAGGCGTAGCCGTTGTCGCATTGGCCAACGGTGGTGAGCAGATCCATGGCGAGCTCGAGCGAAGGCAGGCGCGTGTCGGCTCCCATGTTCTTCGCGGCGATCTGATCGACGGTCGTGCCCAGATGGTAGTCGCTACTCTCGGTCCACTTGGCCGTGGCCGCGCTGAGGAAGCCGGCGTTCGAGGTCGCATGAGTGCCCGGATACGAGTTCTTCAACTCCATATTCGTGATCACGGTGAGCTGATCCACGAACGCGGCGAGCGAGCGAAGCGATGGGGAGAGCTCGGTGAGACGGTCCGCTCCGGGAGGGGTCCACTGCCTGATGTTCGAGCCCATGGGGACGTACACAAATCCAAGCCGGCGCACCGGTTTCGCGGGCGTCGCGGCGAGCGCGGTCATGGCCGGAACCATGGCGTCGAGCAGCGGCAATGCCAAGGTGGCGCCCATGCCCCGCAGCAAAGTGCGGCGCGGCAGAGATTTCTTCGTGACGATCATTGTGACCTCCTCATCTGAAACGGTGTGCTCGCGGCGATTCCAACGATGAACGACGAGAATCGCAAATCTTTGGCCCGCGCTTCTCGAACGACCTTGCGGACCGCGGGGGCGTCGTAATATTCTACTCCCCTGCCAAGTGAATAAGTAAGAAGTTTTTCGGAAAAAGTCGTCAGAAAGGCTTCCGGACGGCTTTCGAACGCCTTCAGGAGTCCGGACACGCCGGTGAACTTGCTGCCGTCCGGGAGCCCTCCGGAAGCGTCGATGGGCGTGGCTTCCTCGGTGTTCCGCCAGCGGCCGACGGCGTCGTAGTTCTCAAGCGAGAAGCCGACGGGGTCCATCAATTGATGGCAGCCGGAGCAGGCGGGATTCGTGCGGTGCTCGGCCAGACGTTCCCGCATCGGCGGAATTTTTCCGGACCCCAGGTTCTCTTTCAATGCCGGCACGGCAGCCGGGGGTGGCGGCGGAGGCACGCCGAGAATATTGTCCAGTATCCACTTGCCGCGAATCACGGGCGAGGTCCGGGTGGCGTAGGAGGTGACGGTGAGAACGCTTCCCTGGCGGAGCAGGCCGCCTCGCTCGGCGTTGTTGCCGGGACCGAATTCGACGCGGCGGAAGCGGCTGCCGTATACATTGGGAATTCCATAGTGTTTGGCGAGGCGCTCATTGAGGAAGGTGTAATTCGCCGTAAGCAAGTCGAGAACGCTGCGATCCTCGCGCATCACGCTCTCGAAAAACATTTCGGTCTCCTGGCGGAAGGACTGGCGCAGGTTGTCGTCGAAGTCCGGGAATAACCTCATGTCGGGATTTGCAGACGCCAGATTGCGCAGGTACAGCCACTGCGCGGCAAAGTTGTTGGCGAGCGCCTGCGAACGCGAATCGGCCAGCATGCGGCGCACTTGTTGTTCGAGCACGGCCGGTGTTTTTAGTTTTCCGGCGATGGCCACGTCGAGCAGCTCGTCGTCCGGAATGCTGCTCCAAAGGAAGAACGAGAGGCGCGTGGCCAGCTCCAAATCGCCGATTCGGTAAGCGGTGTTCGGGGCAATTCCGGTGGGGTCCTGCTCGACGCGGAAAAGAAATTCCGGGCTGACCAGCACCGCTCGCAACGCCATTTCGATGCCCGCTTCGAAGCCCCCTTCCTTGCGCGCCTCATGGAAGAATTTCAGCGGGACTTGCAAGTCCGCATCGGTCACGGGCCGCCGGTACGCGCGGCGCATGAGTGCCGCAAGCGATCGTTTGGCGCAGCCTGCTTCCTCTCCTGGGTTGACGGGACGGCATGCGAGGATGCGCCGTCTGCTGGGCGTGTCGCCGGGACCGCTCGCGTTGTAAGGGCCGTTGATCGTGATGGAGTAGACGGCGGGCTGAATTCGCGGATGCCGGTCCATGTTGAAATGGACTTGGTAGGGCTGGCGCTCGGTCTCGATCAGCGTTGACGGATTTTTCAGAAACGCGGCGGCGAGCGAATGCGGACCAGCGTTCACGGGGACGCGGACGTTCAGGTGCGTGTCCACGGCGTGATGGTCGTTGTCTTTCGGGGGCGGCTTCACCGTGAACAGCTTCACGCGCTCGCCCTCGAGCGTCAACTCCACTTCGTGGGGCTCGTACAGGCCCTCGACATGCTCATTGCGGTCTCGCGTGAGGCGAAGCTGGATCTCGTATTCGGCGTCTTGCGGGAAGGTGTGTTGAATTACCGTTCCGCCGCGCGTACCGAACGGAAGCTTGTCGAAATGCTCCTCCTGCGTGAGGTCGGGCGGCAGGATGATAGTGTCGCCGCCGGGAGAACGGCTGGGGCTCCCCATCGCCAGACGGCTGATCTTCCGCGCCGCCGACAGGTATCGTTCCAATAAAGTGGGCGAGAGGTCTCCGACCGTCACGTTGTCGAAGCCGTGGCTCGATTCGTCGGCAGGCAGGAGCGGCCCGGCATCGACATCAAGCGCAAGCAGGTCCCGGATGGCGTTGCGGTACTCGGTCCGATTCAGACGACGGAAGGTATCGGTGCGGCCGGGGTTGGGCTTCGCCGCAGCCGCACCGTCGAGTGAGGTTTCAAGCGACGAGAGCACGGCTTTGTACGTCGTCTCGTCCGGCCGCGGCAATCCGGCGGGCGGCATGTAACGGCCGCTGAGTTTCCGGACGACTTTCTCCCACGCTTCCGGGTGTTGGCTAACGAGGTCGGGGTTCAGGGCGTCGAGCGCGAGCGGCGGCGACTTCGTTTTGGCGTTGTGGCAGCCCACGCAATATTTATTGACGACAGCGCGCAATGGGGCGGCGGTGGGAGGCGGCGCGGCAGGCGCGCCGAGGAGGAATCCGCCGACGGCCAAGGAAAGCACCGGAATACGAATCGCGCGTGAGATCATTACAATAAGGTTTCCGGGGAACTATGATTAGTATACAATCTCACGGGCACTGGCGGAGCCGCGGGGAGTTCGTTTCGCGCAAATCCTCCACGGCCAGGGGCGAGTAATCCGGCCCAAACTGCTACACGACTGGTTCAGGCCTTTGCGGCCCCAATCACAAGGTCGAGGCCGGCGGCTTCGGCGAACGCCCGGAAGTCCCGATCTCGCGTAAGGAGGGGAATCCCGCGGTCGATACAACTCTGGGCGATCAGGGCATCGCCGAGTCGCGCCTTAGGCCGCTTCGCCAACACCTTCGCTCGCAGCGCGCCTGCCCGTTGCCAATAGCCGGGTCGGATTTCGATCAAAGGCAGTTGGGTGAGGGTTTGCGCAACGTCTGCAGGAAGGTTCGGGTCGCTCAGTACTTCGGTGAGCACAACGGGCGCCATTAGCACCTGCCGGTCCTCCAGCGCCGTGTCGAGCAGTTGGGCGTCCTCGCCGCCATCTCCTTGCAGGAAGGCAATCCATGTGCTGGTGTCGACAGCGATCATCGGTCGGCCTTCAGATCGGCCAACGTGCGCGAGAAGCGAACCTTGCCCCGGAGTTGACGCAGCCGCGCGTAGGCCTGCGATGCCGCAACCAGCTGCAGCCCGGTACGGACGGTCTGCGTGATGCCGGTACCGCTGGCTCGTTGCGCCTTCTCGAGAAGTTCCAGTGGGACCTCGACGGTGATCTTGCGCGCTGTCTCCATTACGCCCACGATACCATAAGCGCTACCAGCATCGAATATGGCCATGCTCCTCCAGGTGGATGCGAATGTTGAAGAGTCCGTCAACGTTTCGGAGTCAGGACTTCCGGTTTCACCTGGTTCAAGTGACTGGCGGCATCCTGTTTCAACGCGTTCAAACCCGAGATATTCAGCGTCCGCTGCGGTATGACCGGCTCCGGCGCGACCGCGCCTCCCTGCGAATTGCGGAAAGGCACGCTCAACACAATTTCCCGGATGAGCGTCCGTGCCCGATAGCCGTCCTTCGCTGCCGTTTCGACAAGCCGCTCGACGGTGCAGCTATCGCCATCCTGCAGGCTCCGGCCGAGCGCGTAGCCGAGCACGCGGCCCGTCAGATTCCGCACGAAGTCGTCCTTGCGGTCAAGCAAAGCTTTGCGCAGCTCCACCGGGCCGTTGAACCTTTCGCCCGACGGCAGCACGCCCATCGCGTCAACCGGTTTGCCATCGGCCTCCTTGTCGCGCCAACGGCCCATCCAGTCGAAATTCTCCAAACCGAGACCGATCGGGTCCATCAGGTTGTGGCACGCCGCGCAGGAGGGGTCCGCGCGATGCCGCGCCAGTTGCTCCCGCACGTTGAGCTTCACGCCGTTTACTCCGCCGGCCTTCAACTGCGGCACGTCGGGCGGCGGAGGCGGAACCGGCGTCCCAAGCAACGTTTCGAGAGCCCAGGCTCCGCGAAGCACCGGACTCGTCTCCTGGTAACGCGACGTCATCGCCAGCACGCCGCTGAGACCGAGGACGCCCGCGCGCCGGTTATCCGGCCACTCGACCAGGCGGAACTCGCTGTCGTTGAGCGCGGCTTTCACCCGATCCTCGATCTGATAGAACTTCGCGAGGCGCTGCGTCAGGTGCGTATAGTCGGCATTCAGCAGCTCGATCACGCTGCGGTTTTCGCCGAGGATGCGGTCGAACAGCAGGACGGGCTGCGCCTTCAGATCGGCCGCGATGTCCGGGGTGTAGTAAGACT
The DNA here is from genome assembly GCA_945893365.1 of Candidatus Sulfopaludibacter sp. SbA3. Classification (GTDB taxonomy): domain Bacteria; phylum Acidobacteriota; class Terriglobia; order Bryobacterales; family Bryobacteraceae; genus SYKU01. Next base: position 52,052 of record CAMDED010000006.1, read on the forward strand.
GGATTTCAGTGATCAGCGGCATCACGCGCCCGCCAATATCCTGCGTGCCCAGCCACTGTCCGACAAAGCTATTGACGAAGGTGCGCGACCGCGGGTCGTCGAGCATCCGCTCCACCTGAGCGGCGAGCACTTTCGGGTCCTGGAGCCGGCGCTGTTCGGCCAGCCGGAATAGCGGCTCGTCGGGCATGGTGGACCAAAGAAAATACGAGAGCCGCGTGGCGAGTTCGTATTGGCTCAGAGGATAGACGCCTGGCTTTTCCTGCTTCCGTTCGATTCGAAACAGAAACTCGGGCCACACGAGCACCGCTTTCAGAGTGAGCTTGACGCGCTCCTCGTAGGGGTCGCCGCGTTCCGCGGCCCGGTCGTACATTGCGAGGAACCGCTCGATCTCATCCGGCGTCACAGGTCTCCGGAAAGCCTTCGGAAGGAGCGTTTCGAGGATCTGGCGCGCGGCCTTGCGAGGCTGGAGCGGCCGCTCTCCGGGTTCCATGCCGAATAAGCGATAATGCAAGGCTCGCTTCTCGGATAGAGGCGGGTCCTTCTTCTGTAATATGGTCAGACTCGTGAGCGCCGCAACGGATTCGCCGGGAGCCACCGACAACATGCGCGTGCCGCGCGCGAGGTTGACTTGAAGCCGGGCGACGGTCGCGCGGGGCGACGCTTTGCGATCCGCGCGCCTCCGCTGTATCGCCATCGCGCCCACATCCGCGCCGTCCACCTTGAGCGACAACGCGGGCGTGGACTCGCCTGCTTCGAAGGCTACCAGCACGTCATAGCTCCCATCCATGTAGACAGGGACGCTCGCGGAAAGCCCCTCGGCCGGCTTCAAGGGGTCGGCTGTGATGGTCATCGAGAGCGGAGGAGAGATGAGGACGCGGTCGAGAATCTGCTGCGCGGCTTCGAGATAACGCTCCGTCAACACAGGCGGCACGAACAGCGTTTCGCCATTCGTATCGAATCCCGCGCCGCCGGTTCCATCGGCGGGGAGAATTCCCAGGACTTCAAAATCGATGCCCAGCAGATCGCGAATCGTGTTATGGTACTCGCGCCGGTTCAGACGCCGCGTGATCGCTGCGCCCGCGTACTCTCCGGCGCTGCAAGCGGTTTCGCGGAGGCGGTTGTCGATCCAGGCCGATACGCGAAAGCGATCTTCCTCGCTGAGTTTGACCGCGGCCGTCTGCCCGGCGGGCGGCATGGTTCGGTTACGTATCTGGGCAGCCACGCTCCGCCACAATCCGCGGTTCGACTCGATTGCGCCGACGTCCTCGCCCTTCAGAAAAGCCGCCGGATTCTTCGGGTTGCCGGAGTTGTGACAGGCCGCGCAATTCCGCACCAGGACCGGTCGAATCTTCTGAGCGAATTCCTGGGCGGCATCGGGCGCGGACCGCGCTGCGCCCGGCAATAGAAGCGCCGCGAAGGCGAGTGAAAGAAGGCGCATGAAACTAAGAAAGGCCTTCGAGCGCGCCGGTGCTGTCTCCGAACGACTTCTCCATGATCCCCATCCGGTTCAACATCGCCAGATACAGATTGCACACAGGCGTTCTTTCGGGAGCGCGCAGCCGGCGTCCGGGACGCAGCGCGCCTTTACCCCGCCCGGCCAGAAACAGCGGCAGGTTTTCCACGGCGTGGCGGTTTCCGTCTTTGAGCGAACCGCCGAACATGATCATCGAATTGTCCAGCAGCGACGTTCCGCCTTCATCGAGGCTCTTAACCTTGCCAAGGAAATACGCCATTTGCTCCGTATGCCAGTTGATGATCTTTCCGTATTGCTCGCGGGTGGGCGGGTCGTCGGCGTGATGCGAAAGTGAATGGAAGCCGCCGCGTACGCCGGGCAGGAAGGAATAGTCCTGGCTCGATTGCGCGTCGCCGAACATGAAGGTGCCGATGCGCGTCGAGTCGGACCAGAACGCCAGTATGAAGATATCGAGCATCAGCCGGACGTGCTCCTCATGAGTTGCCGGAATCCCCGCGGCGGGACGGTCGAGCGGGAACTTTCCCTGATTGATCCAGCGCTTCTGAGGGCGGAGGGAGGCTTCGAGGCGCTGCTCGACCGAGCGCACGGATTCGAAATACTCGTCGAGCCTCACGCGGTCGGAAGCGCTGCCGTTTTGCCGCAGCGATTTCGCGCCTTCGAGCACCAGGTCGAGGACGCTCTTGTCGTCGCGCTGGAGGGCGGAGAGGAGCGCCGGGTCCTTCGGATTGACGCTCGAAACCACGGGCGCGCGGTTGTTCCGGAACAAGCGGTCGAAGGCCAGTTGCGGGACGATTTCCTTGGGCACGGGCGTGTGCCGGTCCCGCCAGGAGATGAAGGAGCCGTACATGCGGGCGAAGCCGCCGCCAGCGGTATCGATCCCGTTGCGCGGCGTGTCGAGGCCCAGTTCGATGGTCGGGATCGACGTCAGAGAGCCTATGCGCTGTCCGGCCAATTGATCGGCCGAGGTTGCGCCGGTGTCAAGATCGTCCGCGGTCGTGCGCTGGACGTAGCCGCCGGAGAGCCAGATCGGCACCTTCGGCCAGTGCCCGTTTCGCCCGACGGAATTCCGATTCCAGAGATTTTCCAGCAGGATGAAATCGTTCTTGAATTTTTCGAGAGGCTTCAAGTGGGGCGTGATCTCGTAGTCCTCGCCGTCACCGGGCGGTGTCCACTGCTCGGGGCGCACGCCGTTCGGCATAAACATGAATGCCATGCGGAGGGGCGGTTCGGACAGCGTTTGCACGCCGTTCGCGGGGGCGGCGTCCGACATCCGTTCAAGCCACGGCAGCGAGAGCGCTACGCCTGCGCCGCGCAAGAGTGTTCGTCTGGCGATCGATTTGGACATAGAAGTACTTCCTGCGGGTGGGCACAACCTCCGCTGCCTGAGTTTATCAGAATCGTCGCTGCGGAGGAGGGCATAGTCTGGCCATTGTTGCCGATGCACAACGGGTTCCGTTGTGCTCGGGATGTGGAGCGGGAGGCGTCCAGTCCGCATGCCGGAGCCGGACTGGTCAAGGCTGCTTCGGGTGTGCGTTCTTCACTTCCGGATCGCGCTCCGGACGCGGCGCCCCCCGGCCCTGTGGTAGCGAAAGCGAAGCTTGGCCGGGGTGAAGGGGGGTGGCCAAAAACTTTCGAGCGGCTTCGGCGCTAAAGGGAAAAGGAAAAAAGAATCAAGGGAACACTTCCCGGACGCACCGGAACCCGATATCGCCGTTCCTGAAGCCAGGCACGAACCCGACCCGGCCGGCGGCGCGCAGGAGGACCGCTTCATCGACGTAGAACGACGCCCCCCGCACGCTGCGATACTGCTTCGAGTCGCCGTACCAGTCCTCAACCCACTCCCAGACATTACCCGCCAGATCCCGCGATCCCCTCGGGCGTAGAGCCTCGCGGAAAAAGCCCTACCGGGCTGGCTTGCCCAAGCTTCGTCTCACGGTAGTTCGCCCGGTCGGGATCGGGCTCCTCATTGCCCCACGGATACTCGCGTCCCTCCGCGCCCCGCGCGGCCCGTTCCCACTCCGCCTCGCTCGGCAACCCCACCCGCGCCCAATCGCAGTAGGCTTTCGCCTCGAACCAGGTAACACCCTTGACAGGACAATTGGGCCGCAGTAACTGGCCGTCCCATCGCCCAGGTTTGGGCCCGCCATCGTCCACAAATCGCGCATACTCCTGAACGGTCACCGGATACTTTCCGATCAGGAAGCCCTCCATCTTCACCCAATAATCCGAATCGCTCGGGAGACGAAACCTTGGATCCCCCGCCTGCCCCAACGCTTCCGCGGCCGCCAATCGCGTCTGCAAGGGAATTGCGGCGGCCTTATTCGTCTCGAAGATGCCCAGCACCGCGCTTTTCACCTCGGCATACCGCGGATCGGGCGGCGCGTAGCCAAGCGGCTGCAAATCCCGCAGCATGGCGCCCAACAAGCCGAAGCAACGCGCCTGCTCATCGAGCTTCGGCTTCGCTCCCGCCCGCTGGGGGGAGCCGTACAAATCGTCCAGCGCCGCCGACACCAGCGCGTCTACGTTCTGATCCCGCTGCTGATGCAGGATGCTGGCCAGCAGGAGCACCACCTCGCGCCACTCCGGCCGCCACGCGCGTCCTTCGGCGAACAGCAACGAGTGCCGCTCGGCGGGGTCGATGCTGGCCAGAAACCGCGCCGCCAGGAATTCTTGAAAGGTGAGGTGCCAGAACCCGATGTCCGCGCCGCGGTTGACCACAATTCCGCTATCCGCTTCCTCTTCCCTCAGAAACGCCAGCGCGCGCGCTGCGTCGCCCTGAAACTGCGACTTCACCGCGTTGGCCGCCCACTCGCGCGGAACCTGCACCTGCCTCCCTTCCGGATGCCCTTGCATCGCGCCCGCCAGCTCTTGCAGAACCTTTATGCAGTCTTCCGGATGCAGCCTGCCCGAGCGCCGCTTTCGCGAGCGGACCAGCCACATCAGGATTGAATCGTACAGGTCGGCCCGCCGCTCGGGCATCCGCTTCTCGTTCCACTGCAGCGCAGCGAGCGCGGTCAGCATCACGGGATTGCTGGCGATGTGCCGGATCTCCACCCGGCTTTCCACCGCTTCGATCAATTCCCGGGCATGACGTTCTGCCCGCTGCGGGTTTTCGGCCATCAGCGCGGCTGCCCATCGCTCCGGAAACGCTCGCACGGCTTCCGGCTCCAGAGGACCGATTCGCGCGGCGTGAAAACCCGCGAGCATCGCCACTTTTTCATGGGCTTTGGGACGAGTCGTCACCACGAACCGGCAGTTCGGCCACGCCCGCGCCGCTTTCTCAATCAGCCGCGAAACGGTCTTGCGCGCAGCCTCGCTGGGAGCCTCATCCAACCCATCCAGCAGCAGCAGGCACGGTCCCCTGGTGAGTTGCCGCTTAAAGAAATCCTCGTCCAGTGGGACGGCGAGGTCTCGCGTCCGGTGGGCCAGCAGAAGCGGCATCAGCGCGGGTGCGTCTTTCCGCTCGTGGCGCTCGACGAACTCGGAAAGCTCGGAGATCTGCAGCAGAAGCGGGAACGGCGCGGACGCATCGGCGAGCCGGGCCGTGCACTGCGCGTTCGCGATGCGCCGCAGGAAGGTCGTCTTGCCCGATCCCGGATCGCCCAGAATTACGAGCCGTGGATGGGCGAGCGACTCCTCAAGGGGCCGGCGGCCTCGCCCGCCGTCGATCTCGTCCGCCATTCTCATCTGGCCCATCTCGTCGAACAGCGGAATGTAAAGATCGTCGATCGGAAATCGCGGAGCCACCGCGCCCAAGCGCAGCCCGCGAATCTCGATGAAATCCGTGTCGTTGCGCAGGTATTCGAGATAGGGCCTGGGATCGGCCTCCATTGGCGGCAACTGCGCCGCGGTCCGCGCGCCGCTGGAATCGGCATGACTGGCTAGCTCGCCGAGCAGGTCGAGCAGCGGCTGTCCGAAATCAGCGAAGGGGACCGTCTGCACCGATAGTCCATGCAGTGTCTTCGCCATCGCCTCCTGGTCTTGGTCCCGAATCAATACGAAGTGCTCGACGCCTCCACCCGCGAAGGCTTCCCGCACCCAACGGATCTGCTGTTCCATAGCCTCTTCCATGCCGAACCCGATGAACAGGAACGTCTGCGCCATGAGCAGGTGGCGCAACGTTCCGGACGCCGTCCGGTAGTCTGCCTCCACCTGGCCATCGATTGGGTACAGCTTCTGGTAACCGTCGGGCGTGAGAATAATCTCTTCTGGCCGGTCGATGGAGCCGTGCAAATGCCATACAGCAGGTCTGACCAGGCGACCGCGATGGATTTCAGCGAGATTTACGCGGTCGCTTACGGTCCAATGCCGTACGTCGCGCTCTTGCGGACTCGCCCACCGCAGCACTTTGTCGTAGTTGGTGGTCACCACCAATGGGCTTCCCAACCGCCAGACGGTGCGCGGCAAATCGAGACTCGCCTGCGGCACGCGCTCCGCCAGCGGATCGAATTGCGCTTTGAGAAAGTCGAACCACCCCACTCCCATCGCATCGCGAGCCGCTTTCGCCGCACCGAGGTGATCCTTGATTCCCAATGTCGCTTGAACAAGGTTCGCGTGCATGGGCTTGCCATCCGTGCGCAACCGTTCCGCTGCCGCCACCAGAAGGCCATCCCAGGTAGGAAAGAGAGGCTGCCCCGCCTCATCGGTGACCGCGCGCGAAACACCGGCCCCGGCGAACGGGATCACTGTGCGGGCTTTCAGCGCTTCGACCAAGTTGGAGGGTAAGTCCGGCATAGCGGTCGCCATTCTCTCAAATAACGCCGCGCGCCGCTTGCTCAGACGGTGGCGAACTTGTTCGCCGGCGCCAGCGGTCTACGTTCTCAACCCACTCCCAGACATTACCCCCCAGATCCCGCGATCCCCTCGGGCGTAGTGCCTCGCGGAAAGCACCCTACCGGGCTAGCTTGCCCAAGCTTAGTCATCGCTTTCATCAATACGCATACGTATTGTGACGCTTGAAGAGTTCGCTCACGTATGGCTCTTGAGCCGAGGAGTTCTTCACTTTGCCAAGATGGTTCTTCTTGCCGCCGAAGGCCTGTCCAATGATCGAATAGCCACTCGCGCTGACGCCCGTCGTGAAGTCGTTTTCAGTCAAGCCGCCGCCGGCTCCGACGGGATCAAACGGATTTCGTGGAGTCCGAGCCATTCGGGCCGATGAGCGCATTCAAAGATTGCAAATCGAGTTCTGGGGTATTCGTGCCGAAGGACGGGATGTTCCGAAGCTGAATGGTTCTCGGAAATCGCTTGTCGCCGGGCAGGCGCAATTCATTCTACCCGGCTTCGCAAAAACGCGTCCGCGCTCGGCAATTGGTCGCCGCCACTCCCTCCCCTTACAAATGCTTCTCAATAATCTTATCGATAATCCCGTACTCGCACGCCTGGGGCGCTTCCATGATGAAATCCCGCTCCACGTCCCTCTGCAGCCGCTCGATCGTCTGCCCGGTGTGCTTCGCCAGAATCTCATTCGTCATCTCGCGCATCCGCAAAATCTCGCGAGCCTGAATATCGATATCCGTAGCCTGCCCCGACAACCCGCTCAGCGACGGCTGGTGAATCAGAATCCGCGCGTTCGGCAGCGCGAACCGCTTCCCCTTCGTCCCCGCGGTCAGCAGCAAAGCGCCCATCGACGCCGCCTGCCCCACGCAAATCGTGCTCACGTCGGGCCGGATAAACTGCATCGTGTCGTAAATCGCCAAGCCGGCCGTGATCGATCCTCCCGGTGAATTGATGTACAAGGAAATATCCTTCTCCGGGTCCTCCGCTTCCAAAAACAGCATCTGAGCGGTCACCAGATTCGCCACCATATCGTCGATCGGCGTGCCGATGAAAATGATATTGTCCCTGAGCAGGCGCGAATAAATGTCGTAGGCGCGCTCGCCGCGGCTGGTCTGCTCCACCACCATCGGAACCAATGCCATGGAGTCTCCTTTATACGCCTTCAGCGGGCGCCGCGGCCGGCTCTTCCGCAATCTTCGTCGCGTGCTCGAACAGGAAATTGAGCGTCTTCTCGGTCTGGATATGCGAGGCGATCCGTCCCAGCGTGCCGTCTTTCTCGAACCGGATTTTCACCGCCGCAACCGGCTCGCGCTGCTGGCGGGCGATCCGCTCCACTTCGCGGTCCACTTCATCCCGCATCGCGTGGATCGACTCGCGCTCCGACACCTTGCTCAACAGCAGGGACGCTTTCACCTCGCGAACCGCGCGGCCCCGCTCCTGTTCGTCCTTCATCACCTTCGCCCAGTCGAGCTTGAGCTTGCTGACGTCCAGGCCCTGCGCCGCCATCCCGCGAAGCGACTGCTCCACCCGCGTGCGGACCTGCCGCTCGATAAAGACCTCAGGCACTGGAAACTCGTGCAGGTCCACCAGCGATTCCACCAGCGCGTTCTTCGCCTTCTGCTGGGCGTCGCGTTCCCGCTCCGCGTAGATCGACTTCCGTATCGCCTCGCGCAGCTCCCCAAGATCGCGGAAATCGCCCAAGTCCTTCGCGAACTCGTCGTTCAGCTCCGGCAATTCCTTGCGCCGGATGCCTTTCACCACGGCGTGAAAACTCACCGTCTTTCCCGCAAGCTTCTCCGAATCGTAGTTTTCGGGGTACGCGACATCGAAATTCTTCTCTTCGCCCGGCGACAGGCCGGTCAGGTTTTCCGAAAACGCCGGCAGCGTACTCTCGTCTCCCAGATGCAGCGTCATCTCCTCCTGCTTCACCGGCTCGCCATCCGTGCCGCCGACGCTCTCAAGGGAGATTACCGCGAAATCCCCCCTCTCAAGCGGGCGCGGATCCACGTTCGCGAAATTCGCCTTCTGCTCGCGAAGCTGCGCCACGCGCTCGTCGATATCGGCTTCGCCGGCCGAGGGCTCGCTATACGGAACCGTCAGCCCGCGGTATTCTTTCATCTCGATCTCAGGCGCTACCTCGAACTCCGCTTTGAAATGCAACGGCTCGCCCTCGTGAAAGTGAACGTCCGTCACGGTCGGGTCGCCAACCATCCGCAGTTCTTCCTGCTTCAGTTCCTTGTCGAAAAAGCGCGGCACGAGCTTCTCGAGCACCTGCTGCCTGATATCGGCCGCAAACTGTTTTCGAATGATGCTGACCGGCGCCTTGCCCGGACGGAATCCGGGAAGCTTCGCTCGCTTCTGTATGGACTCGACCACGCGACCGGTCTCGGCTTCCACGTCCGCGACGGGAATGGAGATTTCGAGCGAGTGCTTACAACCTTCAATGAAAGCCAATCGGGATTCACCTCGGAAGAGATTCCTTTTTATCATAACATCGGCGGAATAGACCGGTTAAAATGAGAGACGAGGAAAAGAACAATGAAAAAACGAATGCCGCGTTTCCTTCTTTCTCTCGCTCTCGGCGCCGGCGTTGTGACCGCGAGCGCCGCCGCAACCAAGAGCGCGCAACGCCTGGCCGACGCCGCCACGGTGTTCACGGAAATCATGGATACGCCCGACCGCGCCATCCCGCAGGACCTAATCGAACGGGCGCAGTGCGTCGCGATCGTGCCCGGGCTCAAGAAAGCGGCGTTTGGCTTCGGCGGGAAGTTCGGTAGAGGTTTCGTCGTCTGCCGCAATTCCGGCGCCGGGTGGGGAGCCCCGGCGGCCATACGCGTCGAAGGCGGCAGCGCCGGTTTCCAGATCGGCGTCTCGTCGTCCGATGTCGTCATGCTCGTGATGAACAAGCGGGGAATGGAGAAGCTCCTCGGCAGCAGGTTCACCATCGGCGCGGACGCCCAGGCGGCCGCCGGTCCGGTGGGCCGCGAAGCGACGGCCGCGACCGACGTGCTCCTCTCGGCCGAAATCCTCTCCTGGTCCCGTTCGCGCGGCGCGTTTGCCGGAGTTTCGCTCGACGGAGCCACCCTTCGCCAGGACGCTGACGAGAACAAAGAGATTTACGGCAAGCCGCTCGAAAACCGGGACCTGATCGGCAAGGACGTGGAGATTCCCCCGGCGGCGGCCGCGCTGATTGCCGCGCTTAACAAACGCTCCATGAGATCGGGAAAGTAACCGGCCCGTGCCTGCGCCGCGGCTCAACGCGAAAACGCTAGCATATCTTCTCAAGCAGACGCTGATCTCTGCGGTGGACGACGGCTGTTTCGCCGAGGCAAAGGGCGCCGCGTACTCGGCCATGCTCGCGTTCTTCCCGGTGCTGACTTCTTTCGCCACCGTTCTCGTGCAGACGCGCGCCGAGTTTGTGTCCGGCGCGATTGCGCAGTTTCTTTTCGACGTCGTCCCTCCCGGCACCGAGGACATTGTACGCCGGCCCTTTGAAATAAAAGCGGCGCAGCCTTTATTTCTCATCTCAGTTGCCGCCGTACTGGCCCTTTGGGCCGCGGCGGGCGTCATCAAGAGCCTGATGACCGGCTTCAACACCACCTACCGGGTACCGCGCAGCCGCACTTTCTGGCAGGAGTCCGGCGTCGCGATTCTCCTCGTGCTATGGACCATCGCGCCTTTAATCGCGGCAAGCCTGCTCATCGTCTTTGGGAACTGGATCGACAGGCGTCTTACGGGGGCGCCGGCATTCTGGTGGCGTGTCCTGAGCCAGACCGCGCGCTACCTGCTGGCATTCGCGGCCACGGTAATCATAACCGCCGTGCTCTACTATTTCGGACCCTATCGCAAGCAGCGATGGACCTACGTGTGGCGCGGCGCGGTCTTCGCAACCGTGCTGTGGCTGCTCGCGACAGCCGGATTCGCCTGGTATGTTCGAAATCTGGCAACCTACAACGTCCTCTATGGAAGCTTGTGGACCGGCATCGCCCTGCTGGTTTGGATGTACCTCATCGCGGCCATCGCGCTGATCGGATGCGCATTCAACGCCGAATACGAGCGCATGGCGGAGTAGAAGCCGCGCCGTTCGCGGCCTGCGGGCTCAGAGCTTTCATCGCACGGCATGTTTTCCCGCGTGGGCTGAAGGAATCTGTGGCGCTAGTCTGGCGGTGGCGTGGCAGACCGAGGCTTCAGTATCGACTTGATCCGCTCCTGAACGGCCGAGAACCCGGTCACTTCACGCTCAGTGGTTTCTGGCGGCGATCTTGGGTTGGCAGGTTGGCAACCAGTAGGCGGGATCAGGGATACGTTCGACCGTGCTGAACGCTCGGAACAATCTGTCGGTTAGAACCGAGCCCAAATCGTCAGGGACTGCTTCGAGAGAAGATAGCTTGGTGGCTAATTCCTCTCCGGCGTTTGATCCGCGGAAGGTTTCTCGCGCCATCGACACTGAAATTTCGTGCCGTTTTGTGAATGTCACTCTCGAGGAGCGTATTTCCGGTTCCATCGGCGCGACTCGTGGAAGCGGTTGTTCTCCCGCTCGGGTTTTGGTGTCGCTGACCAGTACAGGCTCGCGGTTTGCGCAGCAGTTGCCTACCTGAAATCTCATTGGGATCTTATACCGAATTTCCGTGCTTAAACCGACAACCAGAACGCTGAGGGTGCTAGGCGCACATTTCGCAATAACAGGCTTGACTCATCAGACTGCGTGAGTCATGATGGTTCAGGTCGTGCCGGAGGGGTGTGCAATCACCCGCGTAAAAACTCGACACGGCGCGCCTATACGTTAGCGGAGGTAGTACCGCCATGGACCGCATCACCGAGAAGTACCTCGGCGAATTTTCGGATGAGCGGTGCGTGTCAACACTTTTGAGACACTCTGACGCATAATTTTCTGAGTTTTGTTCTCTGACCGACCCAAAATCGGCCGAGCGGTACTTAACCGCCCACGGGAACAGGAAGATCGTTTCCACGTCGAAGATCACGAAAAGGATCGCGATGATGACAGTGTAGCGGCCGCGGCTTCTTGATTGGCCGATCACCCTTGACTAATGGTAACACTATCGTTACCATTAGTCTGAATGATCGAGCTGCGAGGCTATATCGATGAAACGGGAAATAAACGCTTCGCAAGCGGGCTGGAAGCACTCGATCCTACGGCCGCGGCCAAGGTAACCATTGCGCTGACGCGCATGGAGCAGGGAAATTTCTCAAAGACGAAGGGCGTCGGCGCAGGCGTGTACGAATACAAGATCGACTTCGGCCCCGGCTACCGCATTTACTTTGGCAAGAATGGCGAGTGCGTTGTCATTCTGATCGGCGGCGGGACGAAGAAACGTCCGCAAAACGATATCGCGACGGCGCAGGCCTGCTGGGCGGACTACAAACGACGAAAGAAACGGGAGACTGAATAATGCCCCTTACCCACGACTTCAAAGAAACCATTCGAGCGCGAGCGCAGCGCGATCCGGATTTCCGCCAAGCTCTCCTATGTGAGGCCGTCGAGTGCATCCTCAACGGCGATCTTGAAACGGGGAAGGCCGTGCTCCGCAACTATGTGAACGCGACCGTCGGTTTTCAGAATCTTGAAAAACGCACGCGGATTCCCGCCAAGAGTCTCATGCGCATGCTCAGTCCAAAAGGCAGCCCCTCGGCCGCGAACCTCACCAGCATCCTAACCGCCCTAAAGAAAACGGAAGGCGTACATTTCGAGTTGGCGCTTAAACGGTGAAGGCCCCGGAAGCCCGACGGCCGCCCGAAGCGACTGAAACAGGGCGCGGGACTTACTCGCGATCGAGAGGCAGACGAACTTGAAACACGGTGCGGCCGGGGATAGACTCGACCTGAACCGTTCCTTTGTGGTTGCGAACGATCCGTTGGACGATATCGAGCCCGAGGCCCGTCCCCTCTCCGACCGGCTTCGTGGTGAAGAACGGTTCGAAGATGCGGCTTTGAACCTCGGCGGGAATGCCCGGGCCATTGTCGCCAATCTCGACCAGAACCCCGTCGGGCTCGATCAAGGTCCTAACCAGGAGCACTTTGGGCTCGCCGGGTGGGAGGTCTTCCATGGCGTCGAGCGCGTTGTCGATGAGATTCGTCCAGATCTGGTTCAGTTCGATGCCGTTGGCCCGGATCCGCGGCAGGTTTTGGGCGAACTGCCGCGAGACCTGAATGCCATGTTTGAGCTGGTGCTGGAACATGCGAAGCGTCACGTCGATACCCTGCTCGATATCGACTTCGGCGATGGGGCTCCGGTCCATGTACGAATAGGACTTCACGGCCTGTACGAGATCGGAAATCCGGCGCGAGGCCTCTTCCAACTCGCGGCTGAGGCACAAAATCTCGTGGTCGGCGACGAGGACCCGCAGCCCGAGCTCGAGTGTATCGCGCGAAACGAGTAACGCGAGCGGGCGGAGGTTGCCGGCGTCAATTCCGGCATCGACGAGCTGCGAAGCCAGCTCGCCGGGTACGCCGGCCGCCTCCAACCAATCGGCCAGCTCCGACTCGCGATCCGAGCGCTCCAACGCGTCCACGGCGCGCGAGGGGGTGTCGCATTCGGTGACGAGCTTGCCGACACCGGAAATCATCCGGCGATCCTCGTCCGAAATGACAGCGGCGCGCAGGGTGAGGGCATACTTCTGGCGCTCGGCGAGCACTTCCCGCAGGCGAGCCGAGGAGCGAACCGCCGCGGATGCGGGATTGTTGAGTTCATGAGCGAGACCCGCGGCCAGCTTACCTAAGGCGAGGAGCCTGTTCGAGCTCTCTTCCAGCCTCGTAAACAGGCGGGCGCGATCCGTCATTTCGGACACAAGCCTTTGGGCGAGAATGGGCGCACGATAGACAAGCTCCCGAAGGTTGGACGCATCCATGGCGCCGATTCGCGTCGGCTTCGCGGCCCATCCGCGGGCGGACCAAACCTTCATCCGGGAGAATGGCAGTAAGCCCGAGGCCGTTCCGGCAGCCGAAACCAGGACCTCGTCGTAGACGTTTCGCCGGTAGTGCAACTCGCCTTCAAGAATAACGAAGAAGTCCCGGGCCGGGTCGCCTTCCCGCGTAATCACGTCGCCTGCGTCGTAAAGGCGCACTTCCATCCGGCCGGCGATCCATTCAACCGCCTCCAGGCACTCGCCGTCGAACAGCGGGAACCGCAGCAGCTCTTCCGCCGTGACTTTTTCGGGAGCGGCTTCCGGCATCGGATCCTTTTACCGATTTCGCATGTACTGCCGGACGAAGTACAGCACGATCGATCCCTCGCCGACGCTATTGGCGACACGGCGGACCGCTCCATCGCGGACGTCACCGACAGCGAACACGCCGGGGACGCTGGTTTCGAGCAGGTACGGGTCGCGATCGAGGTTCCAGCCGGCAGGCCGTTTACCATTGCTAAGCAGACTTGTACCGGTCTGCAGGAAGCCTTTGCCATCGCGGCACACCACGCCGTCCAGCCACTCCGTATGCGGCTCGGCCCCGATAAAGACGAACAGAGCAGCCGCCGGCATCGTTTCGTCGCTCTTCGTATCGTGATGGCGAACGGTAATCCGTTCGAGACGATCTCCGCCGAAAACCTCGACCACCTCCGAGTTGGGGACGACGGAAATACTCGGAATCGTGCCGATCCGCTCGACAAGGTAATGCGACATGGATTTCGATAGTGAGTCGCCGCGAACGATCATTCTGACGGACCGGGCGACTTCGGAGAAATGCACCGCCGCCTGGCCGGCCGAGTTGGCGCCGCCGACGATGTAGACGTCCTCGTCCTTACAGGATGAGGATTCCGTGATGGCGGCCCCGTAGTAGACGCCCGCCCCGGTGAGCCGGTCCATCCCCGGAACGTCGAGACGGCGCCACTGAACGCCGGCCGCAATGACGACGCTGTGCGCCGCGAGCTCCTGGCCGTTCGATAGTTTGACTATGCGATATTCGCCTTCGACCAGAAGTTCGACGGCATCCGCGGGCGCGAGAACCTCGGTTCCGAACCGGCGCACCTGGGCGACGCCGCGGCGCGCGAGGTCGGCGCCGCTGAGTCCAGAGGGAAAACCGAGATAGTTCTCAATGCGCGAACTGAGGCCGGCCTGTCCGCCTGCGGCCTCGCGCTCCACGAGAACGGTCTTGAGCCCTTCGGTGCTGCAGTAGAGTGCGCAGGCGAGTCCGGCGGGTCCCGCTCCGACGACGATCACGTCATAGAAACGGCGGCTGGGAACTGTAGCGAGGCCCAGCTTCGCGGCCACTTCCGAGAGGCCGGGCCGCTCCAGAACGGAACCGTCCGGGAAGATGACTACAGGCATCGCCGCGGTCCTGCCGCCGAGGGCCGCCTGGACTCGGAGATCGGAAGTGTCATCCGGCTCGAGCCAACGGTATGGAACCTGGCTCTTGGCCAGGAAATCCTTAAGCCGGTGCGTCTCGGGAGCCCATCGTGTGCCGATGATGTAAGCCCCGTCGAACGATTCGCGATTGCCGGCCTGCCAATCCTCAAGCTGATCGGCGAGAACCGGGTAAAGGTGTTGCTCGGGCGGCTCCCAGGGCTTCATTAAATAGTGATGGAGTTTAACCCTGTTGATCGCGTCGATGGCCGCCGCGGAATCGGCGTAGGCGGTGAGGAGGACACGGCGAGCTTCGGGCTGGAGCGCGGACGCCTCCTGAAGAAACTCGGTGCCGCTCATGTGCGGCATTCGCTGATCGGCGAGAAAGAGCGCGACGCGGTCGCCGCGCGCTGTGAGCTGGCGCACCGCGCCCAGCGCTTTCACGGGTGAATCGACCGCGAGGATGCGATAATTGGGCGCGAACCTGGTCTTAAGATCACGATCCACGGCGCGTAGAACGGAGAGATCGTCGTCGATAGCCAGGATGTAGGGCTTCTTCATAGGCTAACGCCAGCCGCCGGGCCAAGCGGCCTGTTCGACGCTCAATCCGTTTAAGCGTACGGCATAGACGTTAGACCCACTCGAGGGCGCCCTTCTTGTAAGCCCAGATGTAGCCCACGATCAGTATCGCGAGAAAAACCAATACTTCCGAGACGCCGAACCAGCCGAGCGAGCGGTACTTTACCGCCCACGGGAACAGGAAGATCGTTTCCACGTCGAAGATCACGAAAAGGATCGCGATGATGTAGAACCGGACGGTGTAGCGGCCGCGGGAATCGGAAGCCGCCTTGATGCCGCACTCGTACGCTTCGAGTTTCGTCACCGAGGGCGCGGACGGGCGGATGAGCTTCGCCGCGATGATGGTGACGACGGGAAATAGAATGGCGACGATGAGAAAAATGAAGATCGGGATGTAGCCGCTCGGCATTGAAAAATCTTAACACGCTTCCGCCGCGTTATGATAGCTGTGAGATGTTTGAAATGCCGATGTTGAAGTTTGCTTGTGGTTTGCTGCTTGCCTCGCAAGCGTTTGCCGCGGGCGACCGCGCCGTCGCCGAGTGGATCATCCGCCAGGGCGGCAGCGTCGTTTTCGAGGGTTCGGTCGAACCGGTCGCGGAATTTTCGCGGCTACCGGAGAATCGGGGACTGCGTGTGACAGGCGTCAGTCTGGTGGGCGTTCTGGTCGATCCAAACGAGCTCAAACGCCTGGCGGAACTGACCGCGCTTAAGGAACTCTACCTGCCCGGACCCATGTGGAACCCAGGCGCGGGGAGTACGCTCGACGCGAACGACACCCTGAAGAATCTGGCTGTCCTGACCGGTCTTGAGAGACTGCACTTCAGCCTGCACTTCCTCACGAACATCAACGTTCAGGACAAGGGCGTCGCGCTGCTCGCGCCGCTCATAAACCTCAAGGAAATGCGTCTGGCGCAAACGAAGGTGAAAGGCGAGACGCTATCAGGGTTCGTCAATCTGCGCTTCCTCGACGTGAGTTACACGCCCTTCGGAGACAGCGGGATGACGGCGCTCGAAGGCATGACGCACCTTTCCAAACTCTATCTGAAGGACACGTTCGTTACCGATGAAGGGCTGAAGAAGTTGCGCGGATTGAAGGAGCTGACCGAACTTGATTTGTACGGAATCCGCGTGACCGACGCCGGACTTGAGAATCTGGCGGGGCTTACCGAGCTGAGAAAGCTCAATCTTCTGGGAGCGTCGGTGACAGACGCCGGCCTCGATCACCTTGCGGGTCTGACGAAACTGCGGGAGCTCAATCTCTACCGGACCAAGGTGACGAACGCCGGACTTGAACGTTTGCGGCGGATGAAGGACCTGGCGTCGCTCGACTTGCGATACACGAGGGCCACGCGCGCGGGAGTCGATTCGCTTAACAAGGATCTACCCAACTGCCGAGTGGTTTTCCTCGATTCATCGGTGAAGCGCGCCGGAACCCCGGCAGTCAAGGGCGGGGTGGCGGAGTGGGTGCGCTCCATGGGCGGCAAGGTTGTGATGGAAGGCGCGGCCTTGCGTGAGGTTTCCCTCGCCTCGACGGGCGTCTCAGACGTTCAGCTCGCGCGACTCGCGGCGGCCGCGGCAACTCTGCGCAAGCTAAGCCTCGAAGTCACGGAGATCAGCGACGTCGGCCTCGATCACATTGCAAGGCTGACTGCCCTGACCGAATTGAATCTGAACAACACCACCGTTTCGGACGGAGGGCTTGCGCGGCTTTCGAATCTGAAAAGCCTGCGCAGGCTGAGCCTGAGTTATTCGCTGGTGCGCGGTGAAGGTCTGACGCGGCTGCCGGAGAGCATCACCGATCTGGAGCTCGCCGGCACGTCGTTCAACGACGATGGCGTAAAGTATCTGGCTTCGTTCAAGAATCTGGAGCGGCTTTCGCTCGCCTACTCCGAGATAGGCGACGAAGGCGTGGCGCAACTGAAGAACATCCCAAAACTGGCGGCGCTGAACCTGACCGGCACGGATGCGGGGGATGTGGGGATCGCGCATCTGGGGGCGCTATCGAACCTGCGCGAATTGTGGCTCGGTTACTCACGGCTGACGGACAAGAGCCTGACGAGCCTCGAAGGCCTGTCGAATCTGCGCTTCCTGGACCTGGTGCGCACGCGCACTACGGACGCGGGCATGGTGTCCATCGTGAAGCTCAAGAATCTGACGAGCCTGACGCTCGATTACACGGCGGTGACGGATAAGGGGCTCGTGCATCTGGAGGCGCTGCCGAACCTGGTGGAGCTGCGCCTGGACAGCGCGACGGTGACCGATGCGGGCATTGCGAATTTCAAGCCGCTTGTGAACCTGAAACTCCTCAACCTCTACCACACGCTGGTGACGGAAAGCGGGATGCAAACTCTGAAGGATCTGCTGCCGCAATGTTCGGTTGTCTGGGATCGGGATTCGAGCCTGCCCAATAGAAGGGGGAGCTAGTGCGAACTCCTTATTTGGTCCTGGCGGCGATTTCGGCGTTCGCTGAAATGCCGGCGCAAGGTGCGGTGTTGGCCGACGACATGGTCGCCGAGTGGGTGGTCTTGCAGGGAGGCAGGGTGACGCGCGACTCCGCGTCGCGGGTGACCGGCGTCAATCTGCGCGCCACCTGGGTTACCGATTCCGATCTCGAGCTATTGCGGGGATTGCCGGCGCTCTCGAAGCTCGACCTCTCGCTGACGCACATCACGGATCTCGGCATGGACCGGCTGAAGCCGCTTGAAGGCATCACCGATCTTAACCTGAGCTACGCCGAACACATTACCGATCAGGGTCTTTCCAATCTGAAGGGTTGGAAGAAACTGAAGCGGCTCAATACACGCGGCACCAAGATCAACGACAGCGGACTCGAACACCTTTCAGCCGTCACGACGCTCGAAGCCTTCGATCTTGGCTTCGCCGAAGTGACGAGCAACGGACTCGATTATCTGACGTCGCTTACGAGCTTGAAGGAGCTGTCTTTTGGCGGAAACAAAATGGGCGACACCGGACTCGCGTTTCTGCGCCTGCTGCCTGGGCTTGAAGCGCTCGATTTGAGCGGGCAGCAGCGGACCGACTCCGGGCTGTGGTTCATCGCGCTGACGGACGCCGGTCTCGATTCGATCGCCCCACTGACAAAGCTCAAGCGTCTCGTTGTGCGCGGCAGCAAGGTCACCGACCGGGGTCTTGCGAAGTTAAAGGGGCTGACCGAACTGCGTTCGCTCGACTTGAGCAAGACGCAGGTGACGGTGAAGGGGATCGAGTTACTCTTGGAGACTCTGCCCGCGCTATCGGAGCTTGATTTGACGGGGACGAAAGTCACGCCGGACGAGATTGCGAAACTGCGGGAGCGGAAGCCGGGGCTGGTGGTGCGAGCGGAAGGCGGGGTTTAGGGCGAGCGTGATTCTTTGCCGGCCAGCAGCGATCCGGGATTCATCTGGGGGCGTAGGGCTTGATCCGTCTCCCTCTCCGAACGGCGCCCGGTAGCCTGCCTTCGCGGGAATGTCCGGAATCCATCGTCGCGGGAAAGTGGGATCGACCCCGCGCTCGGCTGCAACCGCGGCGCAGGCGAGAGAAAGCGCTCACGGGATTCGCGGCGCGCCTAGCTCTTCGCTTTGTACGTCTTCGTATTTTTGTTGCGGCTGTTGGTGACGGTAAACGTTCCGTCGGCCAGGGCGGAGAGCTTGATCCACTTGCCCTCGCATTGCTCATCCACATTTGCGATCATCGCGTCCGGAACGTTATTTTCCTTGCCGCCGGCGAGCGCGTAATGGAGTTGCCAGATGTCTTCAAGTCCGGGCGATTGTTTGATCACCTGCCATGCCTCGGGCGTCCCGCCCTTCTTCGCGCCATTGTTCATGATCGCCACGCGGGCGCCGAGCGCATGCACGATCGAAGCCGGCCCCGACATGTTCATGCCATGGTGCGTCGTAAGGTAGACGTCGATTTTTCCGATCGGGTTCGACGGGCAAATCAGCTCATGTTCTTTGTTCCAGCTCAAGTCGCCCAGGTCGATGATGCGGAACTTCCCGAAAGCGATGAGGGCGCCGACCGAGCGGGCGTTCTCCGTCGGGTCCACGGCACGCGGCTGAAAGCCGCCGCAAAAAGGGTTCGCCGCGCCGCCGCCCGGCACAGGCGACGAGATCTTCTCCCCGTTCGCCGTCAGGATCGTCACGTCGAGGCCTTTTACCGGCACCTTGTCGCCCGGCTTAACCACGAGGTGCTTGCCTTTGTCGCGCGCCCTCGTGTAGGAAGCGAACAGCTCGTCGGGCCCTTTTCCGCTCTCGTTATTTGCGCCGTGATCGACGAAATTCAGGATCGGCAGCTTGGCGGCAAGTTGCGAGACGCCGCCGATGTGATCGGTGTGGTAGTGGGTGGCGACGAAGTAATCGATCTGCTTGACCTTGGCGAGTTTAGCAGCGGCCGCGATACGGTCGGCATCGCGATTATTGTTGGCCGGCCAACCGGCGTCCACGAGCATGGTTTGGCCCGACGGGGAGACGATCAGCGTGGCCTGACCGCCCTCGACATCGATAAAGTAGATGTCCAGGGTCTTGGCCGCGGACAGCGAAAGCGCGCAAAACAGGAGGGTCGAAAGAGTACGCATGGCCCAAATCGTACCACAAGTCTTGAGGCCGTGGCTCCGATTGGAAAATGCCGCGTGGTATACTCTTTTTCATCCGCAATATTCGGGCCCGTAACTCAGTTGGTAAGAGCGCTACTTGACATGGCAGGCGTCGGCAAGGGATTGCGGCTGGGTTTGTTGTAAGGTTAACGGCGAGAAGTTCCGGATGCCGTTTGGACTCCAGGGACGCTACCGTGTTTTTTGGACTCCACTTGGACTCCAGTTTTCGGAGTCTTTCGGACTCCAGTTTAAGGGCTTGTAGCTCAGTTGGTTAGAGCGCCTGCTTGACACGCAGGAGGTCACAGATTCGAGTTCTGTCAAGCCCACCACTCCCCTCCGACATCCGGGGCATCTCCTCGCTACGCGCGCGATCGCACCGCCTCGTGAGATCCTCCATGGCACGAAGAATCCGGGACAGCTATATATATGGGGTTTTCGGTGACGTCCCACTGGATTTCAATGTGAAGCTGGTCCACCAATCCGCCGCGTGAACCCATTCCCCGGCGAGTTCGTCAACGCCGAGGTCCCGAAGGTTCTCGAACACTGTCGAAGCCCGTGTCCGAGCGCCTCGGGATACCCATGTGCCGATTCGCTTCCGATGGGATGCTTTCCACGGCGTTGCCATAGTCCGCGCTCCTTACTTCAGTGCTACCCAACCGAACGAGGAAACAAAATGCCTCCGTGGCTGCGCTCAATGGTGCGGTGGCCGCCCTGGGGGATCGCGCCGATCGCGCCGCCTCCGCCATCCATAACGGCTGGTGAAACGCTATTCTATAAGATTAACCGCGAAATGAGGAGGAAATAATGATAAAGCTCAAAGTAAATGGACGGAGCCGCCAGTTCGACGGCGACCCTGAGATGCCGCTCCTGTGGTATCTTCGCGACCTGCTGGAAATGACCGGGACCAAGTACGGTTGCGGCCAAGGTCTCTGCGGCGCCTGCACGGTGCATATCGGCGGCGCGGCCGCGCGCAGTTGCGTCACTCCCATGAAATCCGCCGCCGGTAAGAACATCCTCACCATCGAAGGACTCGCCGCGAAGGGCGATCATCCCGTGCAGCAGGCGTGGAAGCAGTGCAACGTGCCGCAATGCGGTTACTGCCAGAGCGGCCAGATCATGCAGGCCGTGTCGCTATTAAAGGTGAACCCAAAGCCGACCGATCGCGAGATCGACGACGTAATGCAGGGCAATATCTGCCGCTGCGGAACGTATCAGCGAATCCGTGAGGCGATCAAGCTGGCCGCCGGCGTCAAGACTTCGGAGGTGAAGGCATGAACCGCGTTCAACTCGAAGGCCGCAGAGGTTTTCTCGGCAAGGCGTTCTCCGCCGGCGCTTTCATCCTGAGCGCGAAAGTACTGCCGGTCGAGGCATTCGGCGCGGAGGCCGACAATGCGGCGTGGCATCCAAGTGTTTACTTTGGATTGCAACCCGATGGCGCGGCCATCATCGTCGCGCACCGGTCGGAAATGGGCACCGGCATTCGCAGCGTGCTGCCCGCGGTCCTCGCCGAAGAACTCGATCTCGATTGGAAGCGCGTGAAGATCGAACAGGCGATCGGCGACGCAAAGTACGGTTCGCAGAACACAGACGGCTCCTGCTCGATCCGCGATTTCTACGACGCGCTGCGCGAAGCCGGCGCGAGCGCGCGTCTGATGCTCGAGCGCGCCGCCGCCTCGAAGTGGGGCGTGCCCGCTTCCGAATGCCAGGGCCGCATGCATGAAGTGACGCACAAAGCGAGCGGCCGGAAGCTGGGCTACGGGGAACTCGCGACGCTCGCCGCAAAGCAGCCGGTTCCGAAGAAGGAGGAGCTGACGTTCAAGCCCCCTTCGGAGTACCGCTTCGTGGGGAAACCATTACCCACGATCGACCGCGACGATCTTTGCATGGGCAAGGGAACGTTCGGCATCGACGCCCGCGTGCCGGGCATGGTTTACGCGTCGATCGAGCGATCGCCCGTGTTTGGAGGCAAGCTGAAATCCTTCGACGACAAGGACGCTCGCGCCGTGAAGGGCGTGCTTCAGACGGCTGTGATCGACTCCTTCGCGCCGCCGCACATGTTCCAGGCGCTCGGCGGCGTCGCCGTGATCGCCGATAACACCTGGTCCGCGATGCAGGGGCGCAAGAAGTTGAAGGTCGAATGGGACCTGGGAGAGAACGCGGCGTTCGATTCGGGGGCATACAAGAAGTCGCTGCAGGATGCCGCGCGCAAGCCGCAGAGGGCGGTGCGTATCGTGGGCGACGTGGAGGCCGAATTCGCGCGCGGCCTGAAGACGCACGAAGCGGAATACTACGTGCCGATGCTGTCGCACGCGCCCATGGAGCCGCCGGCGGCAGTGGCCGAATTCAAGGACGGGAAAGTCACCGCCTGGGCGGCGACGCAGAATCCGCAGGCCGTGCAGGAAGCCGTCTCCGCCGCGATGGGCATCGATAAGAAAGACGTCGTGTGCAACGTGACGCTGCTCGGCGGAGGTTTCGGCCGAAAGTCGAAACCGGATTACGTGGTGGAGGCGGCGCTGCTGTCGAAGAAAACCGGCAAGCCCGTGAAGGTGGTGTGGAGCCGCGAGGAAGATATCAGGTTCGATTTCTATCACGCTCCGGCAGCCATGTACATGAAGGCCGCGACCGATCCGAACGGCCGGCCCACGGCGTGGCTACAGCGCAGCGTTTTTCCGACCATCGGCTCCACCTTCGACCCAAGGGCGCAATACGGCCAGGAATTCGAAATGGGCATGGGCTGGGTGGATCTGCCGTACGACATCCGGAATCAGCGCGCCGAGAACGGCCCCGCGAAGAACCCGGTCCGCATCGGCTGGCTGCGCGCCGTCGCGAACATCTATCACGCATTCGCGATTCATTCGTTTGTGGACGAGCTGGCCGCGGCGGCCGGCCGCGATCGCGTGGAGTATTTGCTGGACTTGATCGGTCCCGGCCGCAAGGTCGCGATCAAGCCCGAGGGCATGACCTACTGGAACAATACGCAGTCGCAGGACAAGTTCCCCGTGGATACCGCGCGGTTGCGGCGCGTGATTGAATTGGCGGCTGAGAAAAGCGGATGGGCCAGCCGGAAGCCTGCGAAGGGCCGCGCCCTGGGAATCGCCGCGCATCGCAGCTTTCTGACTTACGTGGCGGTTGTGGCGGATGTCGAGATCGACGAAAAGGGCCGGGTGAAGGTGCACCGGATCGATCTGGCGGCCGACGCGGGCAAGATCGTCAACCCGGACCGGGTGAAGGCGCAGTTTGAAGGCGCGGTTGTTTTCGGCGCGAGTATCGCGCTGCTCGGTGAGATCACGGGAGCGAACGGACGGATCAAGCAGTCGAATTTCCACGATTATCAAGTGGCGCGCATGAATCAATCGCCCGTGGAAACCCGTATTCACATGGTTGCGAGCGAGGAGCCGCACGCCGGCGTGGGAGAGCCTGGCGTGCCGCCGGTGATGCCCGCGATCTGCAATGCGATTTTTGCGGCGACGGGCAAGCGCATCCGTGAATTGCCGATCAAGAATCACAAGCTCGTGTAGATAGAGCTGGTCTAGATAGAGATCGTGGAGAGAGCCCGCGGTTCCCCCGCGGGCCGTCTGACAGGAGAGAAAGAAAGATGGCTTCAGCGAGCAGTCTGCCCAATAGTCTACGCTACGGCTCACTCGTGGTCGCGCTTGGAGGCTTGGTCCCGTTTCTGGCTTCGACGGTACTCTTCTTCGCGTTCTTGAAGAGCGAGGCGAATCCGAGCCAACCCTGGCTGGCCGGCCAATTCCCGCCGGGGCCGGCTTCCTATACGCTCGACGGCATCCGAAACTTTAGTTCGGATGTCGCAACCGATTTTGTCACCGCGCAGCATATCGAACTGGTGAATGTCATGAACAGCGGAGTGCTAGTAGTGGTGCTGGCGCTCTGCGGTCTCAGAAGGTATCAGAAGTGGTCCTGGTACGCTCTTCTATTTACCGCGCTTTGGCCGGGCCTGAACGATGCGTGGGCGCTGATTGCGGCTCACGAACCGCCCATCCCGCTGGTGGGAGAGATCGTCGTTTTGATCGGTTTGTTCGTGGCGCGAGCCGCCGTTTTCTCTAAGCCGCCGGCAGCGGCTTGACGCGCGCGAGTCCCGCCGCTTCGAGCAGCCGAATGATGGGCCACGCCGGGTCAACCTCTCGCGCGCGCTGGGAGAACCGGGCCGAGGCCGGATATTGATGGTGGTTGTTATGTAATCCTTCGCCGCCCGTCAGCCAAGCTACCCATTGCAGGTTGGTGGCCTTGTTTTCGAAGTTGCGGTAGCCCACCATGTGGCAAACGCTGTTGATGGTGGAGTTGAGCAGAATGTAGAACACGGCGTGCGAAATCCAGGCCGCCGCGCCCCACGTCCATCCGAATAGGGAAACGAATATCGCGAGCCCGCCCCACACGGCGAATCGCGTAAAGGCGCGCGGCAGCCGGTCGATGCCGTCGTCCCGCCAATCCCGCGTATATTTGCGGATGGTCTCGACGTTCGCCGCCTCTTTGCGGTAGATGAGAAAATTGCCGAACAGCACCGTCCACATGCCACGAAGATAGGGGCTGTGCGGGTCGCCTTCGACGTCCGAAAAATGATGATGCTTGCGGTGAACCGCGACCCATTCACGCGGAACGATACCCGTGAACAGACGCAGCTCGAGATGCATGAGAAGGGCAACCGCGGGGTGCAGCTCCAGCCCGCGGTGTGTCAGAGTGCGATGGAGATAGATGGTAGTGAAGAAGACCGAGGTCTGCAGAATGGCGAGCGTTATGCAGGCGGCCCACCAGATGTTCATCGCCGCTATATTCCCTTCGCGAGAAAACCGCCGTCGACGGCCACGGTCTCGCCGGTCACGAACTTTCCCGAGCCGGCGGCGAGGAAGATCGCCGCGCCGACAAGTTCCTCCACCTGCCCGTAGCGGCCCATCGGCGTGCGTGCCTTGATGGCGGCCGCGCGCTCCGGCAGGTCGAGCACAGCCGAGTTGAGAGGCGTTCGGAACACGCCGGGAGCGATCGCGTTGACACGGACGCCGAACTGCGCCCATTCGCAAGCCAGCGTTTCGGTAAGCATCACGACCGCCGCCTTGCTGCACGAGTACGCCGCCACTTCGTTGAAGCTGACGAAACTGGTGAGGGACGCCGTGTTGACGATGCAGCCGCTCCGCTGCGCGATCATCCGGCGTCCAAACACCTGGCAGGCGCGGAACGTCCCGGTGAGGTTGATGTCGATAATGCGGTTCCAATCGGCCTCCGGAAAATCGACCGACGCCATTTTCTTCGTCGTGCCGGAGGTCACGACCAGAATATCGACCTTCGCGAACGCAGCCACCACCTCGTTACACAGATTCTCAAGAGTGCCGCGATCCTGCACGTCGCTCGCGATGCGGAGCGTCTTCGATCCAAGCGCCTCAAGTTGCGCCGCTTCCGCATCCACCTTGCCTTGGTCGCGGCTGCTCGCCACTACCGTAGCGCCCGAGCGCGCATATCCTCGGGCGATCGCCTGGCCGATGCCGCTAGTGCCGCCGAGCACGACGGCGACTTTGCCTTCGAGGGAAAACAGTTCTTGCGTCAGATTCATAACCTATCAGTGTAGTTCAGGCGGCTGGCGTGATTTAGAATACATGGAAACGGACCGGCATTGAAGGCCGGTTCTGCGCCATAATCTACTATTATGATTCGATCGACTTTCATCATGGCCCTGGTTGCGGCCGCCGCCTCGTCTCAGGACCTCCGGATCACCAGCGGCGCTGTCGACGACCAGGTCTTCCAACGCCTCTCCTCCGGCACGGCGGACATTGCGGTCGGCGGTTCCGCGGACGCCGCCGACGGCAAGGCCGTCGAAGCTCGGATCGCACGAAAGCACCAGCCGGTTGCCGATTGGACGGCGATCGCCTCGGTGAAGACGAAACGCTGGAGCGGCGTTGTCAAGAACATTCCGGCGGGAGGTCCTTACCGCATCGACCTGCGCGTCGCCGGCTCCGGCGCGGCTGCGTCGATCCATAACATCCTGGTCGGGGACCTTTGGGTGCTCGCCGGTCAATCCAATATGCAGGGCGTCGGCGACCTGATCGACGTCGAAATGCCTCATGAACTCGTCCATAACTTCGACATGGCCGGCATGTGGATGGCCGCGGAAGAACCGCTACACACGCTCGGAAGCGCCACCGATCGCGTCCATTGGCCGCTCAACGCGCAGAAACAGCCCGAGAAGCTGGAGGGCGCCCGGCTGGCGAAGTTCCACGCCGAACGGAAGAAGGGCGCGAGCCTCGGCCTGCCGTTTGCCGTTGAGATGGTCCGCCGCACCGGCGTGCCCATCGGACTGCTCTCCTGCGCCCACGGCGGAACCTCGATGGACCAGTGGGATCCGGATCTGAAGAGCAAGGGCGGCGATTCCCTTTATGGCTCGATGCTGCGCCGCGTCCAGGGCGCGGGCGGCAGGGTCAAAGGCGTGCTTTGGTATCAAGGCGAGTCCGATGCCAACCCCAACGCCGCGCCCGTTTTCCAGCAGAAGTTCGAGAGGCTTGTCGCGGCCATCCGCGCCGACTTCGGCCAGCCTGAGATCCCCTTTTACTACGTCCAGATCGGCCGCCACATCAGCGACACCAATGTCGCGGAATGGAATTTCGTTCAGAATGCCCAGCTCAAGGCCGAATCGGCTATTCCGAACTCCGGCATGATTACCGCCATCGATGTAGCGCTCGACGACGGCATCCACGTCGGCACCCAGGACCATAAGCGTCTCGGCAAACGAATGGCGAACCTCGCGGCCGGACAGACCAAGCGGGGGCCGCGGCCTGTGAGCGCAAGATATTCAAACGGCGTAGTACGCGTGGCGTTCTCCGATGTGAACGCAAGCCTGCGTTCGCAGGGGCGTATCTCCGGTTTCAGCATCCATTCGGCCGCCGGCGCGGCTCTCCCGGTTATTTACAAGGCTCGTGTCGATCCCGCCGATCGCTCGGCGGTTCTACTCTCGATCGGCGGAAAGCTACCTGAAGGAGCTGTGCTGCGTTACGGCGCGGGCAAGGACCCCTACTGCAACTTGCATGACGGCGCGGACATGGCCGCGCCCGTTTTTGGTCCTATGACGATCGAGCAGTAGTACCTAAAGGCATCCCCCAGTACTTGTCAAAGAGGTATGCCTGTCTGATAATCGAATAGGTTCGGAGTTTTAACCGAAGGGGGACCTTACGAAATACGTCGCATCCAAGTTGGCTCTGGTTCGCCCGGTAAGGAAGGACGCCGGGACCGGACCCGAACCCGTGACGCAAACAGAAAAAGCGCGGAACATGGATTTGCCATGGACCGCCGAAATGGTGGGACTTACCCCCGCCGACCTGCGCATGCCTTCCAGGATGCCCGGCGTGAACGTGATGCTCACGCGGTCCCGTCTCGCCCGGTTCCTTGAAGATTTTTCCGAGGACGCGGATGTCCGCGAGTTCCTGATGCTCGACCTGCTGGCATTTGGGGCGGGCGCGGAAATCGGTCCGGCGGGCGCGGTGGAAGATTTGCCGTCGCTGGCTTCGCACCCCGCCGAACTTTGGGAGGCCGTGTGGCTCTACAAGGTGCTTGGCATGCACGGGGGCGGGCGCAAGATCCTGTTCCTGGGGAGCCCGGCTTCGCATCTTGTCCTGCAGGCCGGACTGGCTGGTAACAACGTTGTGGCGATGGATCCCGACAGCGATCTGGTCGAGGCTGGAAGGAGATGCGCGGAGATCCTCGGCCTTCGGAAGTACAGGTCTCGAATCTGGGATTTGAACGGCCTCAGCCGCTTCGCCGATGGCGCCTTCGATACCGTCGTCTGCGCTTCGGCGCTCGATCGATTGCCGGCCGAGGATCAGGAGGCTGCCGCGGAGGAGATCGCACGTATTCTGAAGCCCAACGGCATGGCGGGTCTGACGTTTCATTGCGGCCCGGCGCCCCGCACGAGTTCTCAGGCCTGCAATGCGCCAAAGTCGGCTCGCGAAGCGCACCGCCGTTACGCGCGCGGGGGGCTGCGAGCGCTCGGGAATCGCGAGCTGGAACCCGCGGCGCCCGGCGCGTTGTTCAGCGAAGAAGCCGGGTCTCAAGCGCTGGCCTCTCTGTTCCTCGGTAAGTTCGGAAGACGCCGTGCGCCGGCGCTCGACCTCCCCAGCCCCAGAATATCCGGAACGCAGTCGCCCGGCTCCGCCGTCAAGAATCTGGCGTACCTTCTGTTTAGGAACGGCGCGCGACTGCGGGGAGAAACCGGGGAAGATCGCAGACCGGCGTGCATCGACAGCTCCCGTGAGGCCGGACGAAGTCTCGCCGGCCTGGGGCGCCTTGCGACCGAACGGATCGATGCTCTCGCGCGGGCTGAGGCTGCGCTCCGCAATGAACGCGAAGAGACTGCGAAGCGCGCTCGGGCGCTCTTGATCCTGGACGCGGAAGTCAAGGCGCGCGATGAGCGAATCGAACAGCTCGAGCGCGTGGCCGCCGATCGACTTGTGGTGCTGGGCTCCGTCGAGGCTTCCCGAACCGAAGTCGAGAAAATCGCCCACCAGCGCGCGGCGCTTATTAAGCAACTTGTCGTTGAGCTCGAAGCCCGGGAAGCAGTGGTGCAAGTACTCGCAAGAGCCGCGAACGAACGCTTGGAGATGATTGAGAAGCTGGAAGCCAAGGCGCGCGTATTCGAGAAGATCGCCCACCAGCGCGCGGCGCTTGTTGAGCAACTTACCGTTGAGCTCGAGGCGCGGGAGGCGCGGGTGCAGGTACTCGAAAAAGCCGCGAACGAACGCTTGGAGGTCATGGAGGAGCTGGCGGCATCTCTCCGCGAGACTCTTTTCGTAAGGCTCTCGGAGTTTGCGGTCCGCGCCCTTCGAATCGTTCGGAGGCTCTGCGGGTTGAAGCATGTTCTCTCAGGCGACAGAACCAGCCCTCGCGAACGGCTTCGCACGTGCCGGGCTACTTTGGACTTACCGGATGTAGACGTAAACCGTGTTGGCCGTTATCCGATCCGCGGCCGGCATGACGCCTTCTGAACGCCGGCCGCCACTCCCCTTGACAAAACGATTTTGCGCGGAACGCCTGCGAGGGTCCGGACCGGCCTCTTGCTCCCGAGAATCACGCAAGAATGGCACGGGCGGCCATGAGCCATTTCTAGAGAAATCTCGTTGGTCCGCGCTGAAGTTGCGCTCGACGGGCGCTATAGTTCCCGATGCCCGCTCGCGCCCGTCCATGCCGATCGCGATGCCGGGCGTCTCCAACTCGCCGCTGAACTCTCCGCTCGTGAATCGCGCGCTTTCGCGGCTGTTGAAGATCTCCGGCCGCGACGCTTCAGCGCCTCCACGCAGAGGTCCACGGCCCTCCTCATGGGCAGCGGCCAACTCACCGCGTATCCGCTGAATCAGTCCATCACCGCTGCCAGTAAGTGAGCCGCTTTGGTTATATACTGTCCTCTTATGGATAGCGTAATCGAACGCCGCCAATAAGGAAGTAAGCATGCGGCGCTTCTCACTTTTATTATTCGCCCTGGGAACCGGCTGGGGCCAGAGCTACGATCTGGTCGTGCGCAACGGCCGCGTTCTCGATCCGGAATCCGGACTCGACGCGGTCCGCGACGTCGGCATCGCGGCGGGACGCATCGCCGCCTTGAGCGCGACGCCTCTCAGCGGCGTGTCCGCCATCGACGCCGCGGGCCTGGCCGTAGCGCCCGGCTTCATCGACCTCCACGCGCACGGGCAGGACGAGGAAAATCATCGCTATCAGGCGATGGACGGCGTTACTACGGCGCTCGAACTGGAAATCGGGACGGCCGACGTGGATGCCTGGTACGCGAGCCGCGCGGCGGGCCAACTCATCAACTACGGCGTGACGGTGGGCCACGTGCCGAACCGCATGCAGGTGATGAAGGATCCGAACAAAGGCCTTGTCCCAAGCGGCGACGCCGCGAATCGCGCTGCGACGGACGAGGAGATCGCGGCGCTCAAAGCTCGCATCGAGAAGGGGTTGAAGGGGGGCGCGTTGGGCGTTGGTTTCGGCGTGCAGTACACGCCAGCGGCGTCGCGCTGGGAGATTCTGGAGATGTTCCGGATCGCCGGGCGGTATCGCGTTCCGGCCTTCGTGCATATCCGGCACATGGGCGGCCGCGAGCCGGCAAGCGCGCTGAACGCTCTTGAAGAGGTGATCTCGGCCTCGGCGGTGACGGGCGCGCCGCTGCACGTGGTGCATGTGACGAGCAGCGGCCTCCAAGAGACCCCGCGCTTGCTGCAGACGATCGGCGAAGCGCGTGCGCGCGGCATGGATGTGACGACCGAATGCTATCCCTACAACGCAGCCATGACGGAGTTGCAGTCGGCGATTTTCGCCGAAGGCTGGCAGAAAGTGCTGGGCGTCGGCTACGGGGCGATCGAATGGATCCTGACGGGAGAGCGACTGACCCCGGGGACCTTCGCAAAGTACCGCAAGGCGGGGGGCATGGTGATCATGCACATGATTCCGGATTCGATCGTCACCGCCGCCATGGCAAGCCCGTTCACCATGGTGGCGAGCGACGGCCTGATCGAAAACGGCAAGGGCCATCCGCGCGGCGCCGGAACGTTCACGCGGGCGCTCGGCCACTACGCGCGCGAGACGGGAACGCTGTCTTTGATGGACGCCGTGCGGAAAATGACGTTAATGCCGGCGGATCGGCTGAAGCTGAGCGGCAAGGGGCGCATCCGCGTGGGCGCCGACGCGGACCTGGCGATTTTCGACGCGGCGCGGGTTATCGACCGCGCGACATTCCGTGAACCGGCGCTTGCGCCGGCCGGCATGCGGCACGTCCTGGTGGGCGGCGTTGCCGTGGTGCGCGAGGGGAAATTGCTCGACGGAGTCCGACCGGGACGCGCCATACGCCGGGCACCCTGAGGAACGACGCATTCTGCCCGTGGGGGACGCTCGCCGATCTTCAGCCGAGGGCTCTGGTGCAAAATCAGTGGTGTCGGCGAACATGGTGAATTGTCCCGATTAGATCCAGTTGATGAATTGTTCGCCGGTGGGCATTTCGATTCGGAGATTGTGGTGTTGGCGTTCGGTGGTACCTGAGTTTCAAACTGAGCTACCGGGATTTGGTCGGTGTGATGAGCGAGCGCGGCATCAGGCTGGCGCACACGACGATTCTGCGATGGGCGCAGCATTACACACCGGAATTCGAGAAGGGGTGGAAGCGGTACGTCCGTCCGGTGGGAGGCTCCTGGCGGATGGATGAGACCTGCGTCAATGTGCGCGGCGAATGGATCTGACTGTACCGAGCCGTCGACAAGATGGGCAAGACTGTCGATTTCTTCTTAAGCCCACAAAGGGATGTCGACGTGGCCAAAGCGTTTCTGCGCAAGGCGATGAAGGGGCAGCGGATTCCAACAAAGTGACGCTGGATGCGTACGGGGCCTCGCATCGCGCTGTGGCTGAATTGAAGGATAGCCGCGAATTGCCGAAGGGCGTGCTAGTGCGGAGCGGCAAGTATCTGAACAGCCTGATCGAGCGGGACCATCGAAGGATCAAGCAGCGGTTGCGAGCAATGTTGGGGTTGAAGAGCTTCCAGACGTCGGAAGTCGTGATCGGCGGCATCGAACTGGCGGAGAAGATCAAGAAGGGCCAATTCAAGAGGGGCAAGCTGGGCGGGCGACGGGCGGGGGTGCCGGAGATTTGGCGAGCCGCGTTGGCCGCCTGATCGGCATCTTGATTATTTGATTTATCGGCACAGCGACAGCGGCAGAATTGCTACAACTCACAGTTTGCACCAGAGCCGGCCAGAGCCGGGGGGTCCGGGTCCCGCCTCCGTTCCGCACCTATCGAGGAGCATGTCCTGCCGAAGCTCGCTGATCCCATCCGGTATTCACCCGTTCTTGAGGGCACGCTTAAGCAGTTCGTCCATTCCGTCAGGGCGCAGGGCCTCGAAGGGTTGGTGACGAAGGGCCGGGAAAGCTAGTACGAGCCCGGCCTGCGCTCGGGTGCATGGCAGGACATGCGGGTCAGGGCCGGGCCGGAGCTGGTCATCGCAGGCTACACGCCGTCGCCCAAGAACTTTGATGCGCTGGTAAGCGGCTATTACCAGGACGGAAGCTGCTCTACGCGGCTCGCACGCGGAACGGATTCACGCCGCCGTCGCGCGTGGAACTGTTCAAGAAGCTCAAGCCGCTGGAAATCAAGGATTGCCCGTTCGCGAACCTGCCGGAAAAACATGCAGGGCGCTGGGGTGCTGGGTTGACCGCCGCCAAGATGGTGGAGTGCGGGTGGCTGAAGCCAATGCTGGTGGCGCAGTTTGAGCTTGTGGAGTGGACGAAGGACGGCCACCTGCGGCACCGCCGGTTTGTGGCGCTCCGCGAGGACAAGAAGGCGAAGGAAGTCCGCCGAGAATCATGATGGTTTGTGCTAGTCTTTCATGTTCAGCACTGCGTACGGTACGGGCCGAACTGTGAAGAAGAGAGCCATGAAAGATGTCATCGGCAAACGCGGCGAGAACATCGTTGAGCTTTGCCTGACGGAATACTCTAATTATCCCGCGCCGCTGTTCGACCTCACGCATCTGGGCGACAAGTGGCCGGTGGTCGATTACTACGTAGAGTTGACCACGGTTCCCGGAAAGCGGCCGTTCTTCTTTCTTCAGGCGAAAGCGACGGCGGCCACGACTCCAAAGAAGAGTTTGGCGATATCCACGAAGCGGGACGATATAGCCAGCCTCTTGGAGATTCCGGCTCCAACGTACAATCTGGGCATCCACGAACCATCGAAGCGCGTATTCATCCGGTCCGTTCATGACGGGGTTGCGGTGAAGGCGATCACTCGCATACCGATTGGGTACGAGCTCACAGCCAACAACTTGAAAATCCTTCATGATGAAGTTGTGCGATTTTGGAGACAGAGGCGGCACAAGCCGACGAATTCGGTATTCCTATGAACAACACGAGGGCACAGGCGGAAATCGTTGGCAGAAGAGCCGAATTGCTGGCCGAGCTCTTCCTGCAGGATCTGGGCGCGACGTTCGTCTCGCGGCCAACGGCTGATACGGGTATTGATTTCATCGTCGCTTTCCCCAACGGTCAGGGTGGAACAAATCTGAGCGCGGTTGAAGTCAAAGCAACTGAACACCCTGTTGGCGATTTCTATGCTTTGGATAGCAAGTGGTACAAGCGGCTGGCTAACTCCAACGTTCCATCGCTACTGCTCGTTGTGGACGCCAAGCACAACCGTTTGTATCACGCATGGCCCAGCGAAGAAGACGTCAAGCCAAATTCAGGTATTCGGACGATCCGAATCCGAATAACGCCTATCGATGATGAAGTGAAAGAGCAGATTCGCGAGCGGCTCGCGGGCGCTCCGGCTGGCGGCCATCGCTAGTCGAAATCTACAACGGGCGTTACGCTCTGGAGCGACCTTTACCGTAGGGCTCTGGTGCAAAATCGGTGGTGTCGGCGAAAATGGTGAATTGTCCCGATTAGTTCCAGTTGATGGATTGTTCGCCGGTCGGCATTTCGATGCGGAGATTGTGGTGTTGTGCGTTCGGTGGTACCTGAGTTTCAAACTGAGCGCCCGCCCGGTGGGAGGCTCCTGGCGGATGGATGAGACCTACGTCAAGGTGCGGCGAATGGGTCTACCTGTGCCGAGCCGTCGACAAGATGGGCAAGACTGTCGATTTCTTCTTAAGCCCGCAAAGAGATGTCGACGCGGCCGAGGCGCAAGGCGATGAAGGGGCAGCGGATTCCAACCAAGGTGGCGCTGGATGCGTGCGGGGCCTCGCATCGCGCTGTGGCTGAATTGAAGGATAGCCGCGAATTGCCGAAGGGCGTGTTAGTGCGGAGCGGCAAGTATCTGAACAACCTGATCGAGCGGGACCATCGCAGGATCAAGCAGCGGCTGCGAGCAATGTTGGGGTTGAGGAGCTTCCAGACGGCGGAAGTCGTGATCGGCGTCATCGAACTGGCGGAGAAGATCAAGAAGGGCCAATTCAAGAGGGGCAAGCTGGGCGGGCGACGGGCGGGGGTGCCGGAGATTTGGCGAGCCGCGTTGGCCGCCTGATCGGCATCTTGATTATTTGATTTATCGACAGAGCGACAGCGGCAGAATTGCTACAACTCACAGTTTGCACCAGAGCCCAACCGAGTTCGGCCGTCACCGCGTACTGTGACACGAGTCGCAGCCGTTCGAGGCCCCCCGTTCGGCGTGACACGCCATGCAACTCGCCATGTTCGTGGGCTTCTCCTTGAACATCGCGTCCCGCGCCGCAACCGCTCCATGGCAAACCGCGCAGTCGACCTTCGCTTCCTCCACATGCACTCCGTGCGAGAACCAAACATAGTCCGGCACCGCGTAGATTCGCGCCCACGGGACGCGCGTCTTCGACTTCGCAAACCCCGCCAGCTTTTGGATGGACGGACTCTCCTTCCTGATTGCGATATGGCAGCCCATGCACACCGCTTCTCCGGGTATTCCGGCTTCAAAACCGGGCTCCCGGATCGCGTGGCAATCCCTGCATTTGACGCCGAGCGGGGCGTGCGCTTTGTGGCTGAACGGGACCGGCTGCACCGGCGGCAATCCCGGCAGCTTCTCTTCCACTGACGGAGGAGCCGGTTTCTGAGCGAGGAGAATCGCGCACAACGCGGCCGCAAACGCCGAACGGCGAACGGCTACCCGCCTAACCGAGCGAAAAAGCGACAAACTCATCACTCGCCTTCGACCCGTCCTTGCCGCCTCCGGCGGCGATCGCCACGTACTGCTTGCCTTCGGACTCATAGGAACACGGCGTGGCGAAACCGCCCTCATTGAGCTTGTGCTCCCAGAGCACATCTCCGGTGTCGCTATCGAACGCGCGAATCATCTTGTCGAAGGTGCCGGCCTTGATCACCAGGTCGCCCGCCGTGCAGATGGCGCCGCCGTGCGAGGGTGTTCCCGTGCGCGGGATACCGCGCGCTTTCAGCTCCGGAAACTCGCCATTTACGACCCGCCAGGCGAAATCGCCCGAATCCATGTCGATGGCCGTCATATATCCCCAAGGCGGTCGGAAGGCCGGATAGCCTTCCGCATCTTTCACATCGGCGCGGTCGATCATGCCGTACTTGAACGGCTCGCCTTCCTTCGCCGGCCGGAGAATGACGCGATTCGTCCATTCATCGGACCCGACAAACAACCGGTTGCGCTTGGGATCGAAGGCTACACCGCCCCAGGCGCCGCCGCCGCGGAATCCGGGATGAATCAGCACGCCGCCCTCCATCTTTTCCGTGCTCATGCTGGTGAAGAGCGGTCCAGTGGCCGCCTTGTCGAAGATCTTTTTCACGTGGGCGTGAGCTTCGGGCGAAAGGTCCGTGATGTCCGTTTCAAGAAATCCCTGGCGCGAGATCGCCGCCGGCTTCGTGGGGACCGGCTGCGTGGGCCAGATCTCGTCGTCCGGCATGCCGCCTTTGGGAATCGGCCTCTCTTCAACCGGCCAGACCGGCTTACCCGTCGCCCGGTCGAAAACGAAAACATAGCCTTGCTTGGTCACCTGGACCACCGCGTCGATGGTCCTGCCGCTGTTCCGGATCGTAATCAGAGCGGGCTGCGCGGGCATGTCGTAGTCCCAGACGTCGTGGTGCACAACCTGGAAGTGCCAGACGCGCTGGCCCGTACGGGCGTTCAGGGCCAGCACGCAGTTACCGAACAGGTTGGCCCCTTTGCGATTGCCGGCCCAGAAGTCGAAGGTTGGCGAACCGATACCCGCGTAGACGATGCCGCGTTTATGGTCGACCGACATTCCGGCCCAGCAGTTTGTGCCGCCGGTTGTCTTCCAGGAATCCCCGGACCAGGTCTCGTGTCCGAACTCTCCGGGCCGCGGCGTCGTGTGGAAGATCCAGCGGCGCTTGCCTGTGCGGGCGTCGTATCCGCGGATATGTCCAGGCGCCTCCGGGTACGGGCCTTCGCCGCCTCCGCCGCCGACGATGATGAGGTCTTCAAACACCACGGGCGGAGAGGTGTGGGAGAAGTTCAGCCCCTTCATGTCGTGGTCGAAGTCCTGGGAAAGGTCCGCCACGCCCTTCTCGCCGAAGCGCGCATCGAGTTCACCGGTAACGGCGTCGATGCTATACAAGCGTTCCCGAACGGGAGCGAAGATTCTCTTGTTCTTGCCATCGCTCCAATAGGTGACGCCGCGATTCACACCGGGGGCGCGGCGCCCGCGGGTCCCGGCCTCGGTGTTGAACGTCCACTTGGTCCGCCCCGTGGCGGGATCGACGGCGCGGACATTCACCTGCGCCGTCGAGATATACATCACGCCATCGACGATAATGGGCGTGCATTGGATCGCCGTTGCGGGGCGCGTCATGGCATCGCCTGTGTGGTGAGTCCAGGCAACCTTCAGGTTCTTAACGTTCCGCCGGTCGATCTGCGTAAGGGGACAGTAACGGCTGGCGCCCGCGTCTCCCCCGTAGAAATTCCATTCCCGAGCGGACGCCGGCTGGCTCCCGCTCTGTGCGAAAAGCGAAGCCGGCAGGGCCGCAGCCGCGCCTTTGGCTAGAAATTCCCGACGCCGCATAATCGATTCGGTCTCCAAGTTACTTGTCCCCCCCAACTGAGTGTACTTCCATTCGCTATGCACGCCGCACGTGCTCTTTCCAAAGTACGCCGAATATCCGGAACGCCGCCGGCTTCCGCCAGCCTGCGATCATCCGGCCGATTTCCACCGCCGCCCAGACGAAGTAGAGCACCGTTACGTACCAGTGGATGTTCCGCACAATCAGACCCCACAATCCCGCACCGGGCGTCACGGTGGAGAGTCCAAACTGAACCGCCCAAAGCACAAAAAGCGCCGTCGCTTCCCACCACGCCAGTTGCATATTCACCAGGAAGACGGTCGCAACTAACGACTGGCCGAGCGTCATCAGCAGTTCCACCATCTGTTGGCCGTCGAAAGGAATTGTCGAGGGCTCGCCCCGGCTGAGGGAATAGACGAGCGACAGCATGGCCGTCAACAGCGTCCACTGATTGATGTTGCTCGAGACCATGTTCATCAGCGCCATCGGCGCGTGCTTCACGGTCCGCGCCCAATTGATGGCCGATACCTTCTCGGGAAATTCGGAGACGAAGGGCGCTACCCACTGCACGAAGAAAAAGCTCGACATCCCCAGCGCGGTCGAGGCCGCCAACAGGCTTCCCAGAAACAATTCGGCCATGAAGTAGATAAGCGCGCCGCCCGCCAGGAACAGTCCCGTTATCGCCGCGATGCGAACCGGACGCGACGCCTGCACAATGGTGCGCGGAATGAGCTCCAGGTCTTCGATACCTTCCGCGTCCTTTGGAGGAATGCGGCTGAGAACCAGCAGATACGCGACGTATATCATCACCAGGATCGCGGCGTCCACCGGGGCAAGAGCGCGCTTCCAACAGATCACCGCGACATAGGCCATGCACGCGATCAACGCCATGACTTCGACGCAGTGTTCGTCATCGAGGTGAATCGCGCGAAGCGCCCGGCGCTCCCGTTTGCGGTAAAAGAAAGCCGCCGTCACGTAAATCAGCGGCCAGCCCAGGCCCGTGAGCAGACGCAGAGCGCCCGTGAGATTCGCGAGCAACAGCGGCACCTGCTGTTTCCACGCGAGCACGGCTTCCACGGCGAACTCGGGAAGCGTCTGCAGCCAGGCGAGCATGGCCAGCGCGAACCCCTGTGCGATGAAATACTGGGCCGACTCCGCCGCCCAGGCGATGAGCATGGCTGCCGCCATAATCAAGGGTGCGGTCCAGAGAACAGCCCACGGACTGGCTTCCTTGATCGGAATCGCGGCTAGTATCAAAAGCACGAAAACGGGCGCGGACACCTGCCGCAGCGTCACGGATTGGGGTTTCATCGTTGCAGCACCGATTCTAGCATCGCAAAGTGGTACAACGTTCTTATGCCCTCCTTCGCGGTGTCCGCGCCGCAGCGCACCTACCAGGCGATTGTCGAGCGCGGCATCCTTGGACGCGCCGCTCAATACATTCCGAACGGAGCGGGGAAGGTCTTTGTGGTCACGTCCGAAGATGTGTGGCGGGTCCAGGGAGTGGCGCTGAAACAGGGGCTCGGGAGCCGCGCTTTCGAAACTCTGTTCCTGCCCGGCGGGGAGGAGACGAAGCGCCTCGCGCCGCTTGAAGCTCTCGCGGAAGAGATGGTCCACAAGGGCGCGGACCGCACCTCCGTGATCGTCGCTTTCGGCGGCGGAGTCGTCACCGATATGGCTGGGTTCCTGGCGGCGATGTTCATGCGCGGCATCGACGTCCTGCAGATCCCTACCACGCTGCTCGCGCAAGTGGACGCGGCCATCGGCGGCAAGACCGGCGTCAATCTGGTGGCGGGCAAGAACCTCATCGGAGCGTTTCATCAGCCTCTCGCCGTGCTGATAGACCCGGTGGTTCTCGCGACGCTGCCGGAACGGGAATACCGCGCGGGGCTCTTTGAAGTAGTGAAATACGGCATTATTTCGAGCCCTTCCTTGTTTTGGCTCCTCACCAGACGCCAGCCCGAGGTGATGGCGGGCGCGCCGGAAGTGGTCGATGAGATCGTCTCGGAATCCGTGAGGATCAAGGCCGAAGTCGTTTCCGCCGATGAGCGCGAGGGCGGCCTCCGCAAGATTCTGAACTACGGCCACACCATCGGACACGCGCTCGAAGCGGAAACCTCCTACTCGCGGTTTCTGCACGGAGAAGCGGTGGCGTTCGGGATGATCGCCGCCACGCATCTTGGAGCGGCGACGGGCCATCTCGCCGAACATCGCGAGGAAATGCTCGATTGTATCGCCGCCTACGGCCCGATTCCCTCGCTCGAGGGCATCGCGGCAGACCGGCTCCTCGCCCGTCTGGCTCGCGACAAGAAGACCATACAGGGCAAAGTGCACTTCGTATTGCCGCGGCGCGTCGGAGAAGTGGAAGTCGTCACGGGAGTGCCTTCCGAAACGGTGCTTCGAGCGATTGAGGCCGCGCTCGCGTGAGCGGAGCCATTCGAGACGCAAGCTGGGTTCGCGGAATGTTCGGGCGCATCGCGCCGCGCTACGATCTGGCCAATCGTCTCTTGTCTTTCGGCATCGACCGGTACTGGCGCGCTCGAACGGTCGCTACCGTGAGCCACATGATGCGCCGTCCCGGTGCGCGCGTTCTCGATCTATGCTGCGGAACCGGCGATCTGGCGCTCGCCCTCGCCCAAGCGGGCAAAGCGACTCCGTCACGCGTTTTCGGAAGCGATTTTTGCCACCCGATGCTCACCCGCGCCCGCGAGAAAGGATGCCCGTTACTCTTTGAGTCCGACGCGCTTCGCCTGCCGCTTCCGAACGCCTGCCTCGACTTGGTCACCGTCGCCTTCGGCTTCCGGAATCTCGCCAACTACGACGCGGGTCTTTCGGAAATGCGCCGCGTTCTGCGGCCCGGCGGAATGGCCGCGATTCTCGAATTCTCGCAGCCGCCGAACGCCGCATTTGCCGCGCTCTACGCCTTCTACTCGCGCCGCATCCTTCCCGTAATCGGCGGCGCGGTCTCCGGTTCGAAAGACGCCTATTCTTATCTGCCGGCGTCGGTGAGCCGGTTTCCCTCCGCGGAGGACCTTGCGCGCCGCATGGGTGACGCGGGTTTCCGGCAAGTGCGTTTTGACCGCATGACGTGGGGAATCGTCGCCCTGCACACAGGCGCAGCGGTGTAAAACCGGCGCCTTAACCATCAGAAGAACAGGTACTTCCGCCACTGCTCGTCGCTCTTCCCAAGCAAGCGCATGAGGTGCCGGCTGGTGTGGAGGCTAAACGGGCTGGGCGGCTTCGCCAGCTTGAATCCGGCCTCCTCGGGAGTTCGATTTCCCTTGCGGTTATTGCACGGATTACAGCAGGCGACGAGATTCTCCCATGCCGACTCGCCGGCCCGCGACCGGGGAACGACGTGGTCGAGCGTGAGTTCGGAGGAAGGCAGCGTTCGATGGCAATACTGGCACGTGTAGCGGTCGCGCATCAGAATGTTCTTACGCGACAGGGCTCGCGTCTGGTGCGGGATGCGGCGGTATTCGAGCAACCGGATCACCGAAGGGATATTGTGCGTGCGGCGCGTGGAATGAACCGCAAGCGTGCTCATCTCCTCGGCGGCCGCAACGCCCTTCAGCACCAGGATGAGCGCGCGGCGGGCGGCGCACACGTTGATCGGCTCATAGCTGGCGTTCAGCACCAGAACGGGTTTCTGCAGTCTGCTATAGGTGGCCATGTCAGGTCGCTCTAAGAAAATCGGCTCCGGACGCCGGCGTCCATGCGATACGGCGGTCCACGCGTGCAACGGTCAGGAGTGTTACGGACAGGGCGCCCGCCGCCTTTAGCGCCGCGCCACCGGCGCTGGCGGTGGCCCCGGTGGTCATCACGTCGTCCACCAGTAGGATCCGTTTTCCAGCCACGGCGTGCCGGTTCTTGACGGCGAACGCTCCGGCGACGTTCCGGCGGCGCGCGGAGCGGCTCAATCCAGCTTGAGTGGAAGTGGCGCGGAGGCGGCGCATGGCATTGACTGTGGGAATTCCTCGATGCCGGCCGATCTCCCGCGCCAGCAGTTCGGACTGGTTGAATCCGCGTTCCCAGTGCTTCCACCAGTACAGAGGAATGGGGACCACGGCGTCAAAGCGGCGATCGGCCGGTATGGCGTCGCGCAGCAGACGCGCCAGATGCCCGGCGAGCGGCTTGACGCCGCCATACTTGAACAAATGGATGAGGCTGCGAAGCGTTCCGCCGTAGGCGCCGAAGCAATGGGCATCGTCAAAGCCGCGCAGTCCCTCGCGGCATAGCGCGCACATTCCGTTGGCGTCGAGCGGAAAGCGATTCTGAAAGGCCGCTTTGCATCCGCGGCAGAAGAACTCGGCGTCAAGGGGCGCAGGTTCCTTTAGGCAAGCGGGGCAAACGGGAACACGGGTAAATCCTTCAAGGGAGGCCGCGCAGATGCGGCAGGAATCGGGGAATAAGAGCGAAAAAAGGGCGTGGGGAGCTTTCCGTATAACGGCTGCAAATGAAATCGGAGAATCGAATGCGCTTCTACTCGAGAAGACTCACCCCCAACCCACACTCTTACAAGATACCTTTCCCGGGGCCGCGTAGCAACCGGGGCCAATACCTTCGAACCGTTTCCTAAGGCTGGACCGTCCTCTTTCCTAGTGTGGGTGGCGGGCGTAGTGCTGCCGCAGCAAATCCTTGCCGTAATCGTTCCCGTTCGGCGTGCGGGTCACGGTATGAATATGCTCGCGGTTCGGCACGGGCGGTCCCGCAAACAAGTGCCGCAAGCCAACCGGACGCTGGTGGTCGAACTCGATCAGGATCACCGGGCTGTGAATCCGGTAGTAGTAGACGCTGTTTTCATCCGTGCCGCCGATCCATGCGAAATAGGCGGCGTCCAGACGCTGCCGCACGTCGTCCAACTTCACCTTCGCGTGGCCGTCGTCCATGTTCGCGATATAGAGCCCGGCGAGGTGCATCAGCAATTCTTTCTGCTCTTTGGTGAAGGTTGAAACGGGAACTCCCGCGTAGTCGAGTACGATATTGTCCTTGAACGCTTCCGACAGATTGTGATTCCCGGCCTTCTCCGTACCGAGAATGGCCTTGCGGCGCTGCGCCTCGTCGAGCGATTGAATCATCTTCAAACCCTGGCTCTGCTCGTCCTGCAAAATCGATGTGCCCTTGTACTTGCCGGACGTGGCGATGACGGGCTCGGACCCGAAGAAGGCCGGCGTCATTACCACCTGATCGCCCAGAACGAAATAGTTCAGGATCAGGTGATGCCCGTCGAGTTGCCAGCCCCACGGCTTACCGGCGGAAGGCTCGCCCATGATGGTGATCCAGTAGCGCCATTCGCCGTAGCGGACAAAGTCGTTGCTGTTCAACTCGCCCAGCGTATGGTTAAGCTTCATGATGTCGCGTGAGAGCCGCATGCCTTTGGCGCTGAGCGAGGCGCGCATGAGCCCGAATGCGGCTTCTCTTTGCGCATCTGTCATGTCGACGAAACCCGAGCCCTGGCGGATGTAGAAATCCTGGTTCATCCATTTGCGCCATTCAATATCGTCCGCGGCGAACAGGGTTTTCTTTCGCTGTTCGGGGGCCAGCGCGGCGAGGAACGCCGATGCGGCCTTGCGAACGGGTTCGGTTGAGACGCCCGTGGAGCGCATGGGAAACAGGTCCGGCTCGACGGTTCCTCGAGCCGTGATGCCCTTGAAAGGATCGGCAAGCCCGCGCGTTTCCGCATCGATGGACATCTGGCGGAAACGCTCGGCCATGCCCGCCGGCTCTTGGGAATGGGCAACAGTGTAAATCAGCGCCAGCACGGGCAAGGCGAAACGGATGCTCCATTTTCTAATGTTCATAACAATCGGATGCTACCACGGCGGAGTCGTCCGGACCTACTGAGGATGGCAGGAAAATCCCGGCTTCCCAAGTTGGCCCTGAGTCCCGGGCGGTTGTCGGATTTACAACGGTTGACCAAGTCGCAGACGGGTCGAATTGTCGGTTACCAGTAAGACGAATTCGGATTCCTCCATGCCCGCCCTGCGAAAGGTTCAGCGTGCGCGGATTCCATGGCCGCTTCCACGCCGGTGAAACGATTGCAGGAATCGCGCGGGCGATGGATCTCCCGCAAGAGCACGCTTACCACCGCGCCCGAGCCCCCGTGATCGCGGAAGAAGCCCGCGCGTGGGTGATCCACCGGCCTGTTCAAAGCCAAAAGACCTTGGCTACGCCGCCGAGTTGTGGACGCGGAGTCTGCTGGCGCGGCATGAGCGGCGCGAGGCGTTGCAGGCGGGGCATCCTTGCTTGAGCCGAGCAGCCAAAGCCACGTAATTGCCGAAATCAGCGCCGCTCCGGTAGTTCATCGTTGGAAGAAATTCGACGCCCTAAACCCGAGCCGACAACCTGCGAGCTCTTTTTTGGTCCTTATTTCAAGCCGTCCCCTCGCGGCGGCGCGGCTGTGCGGTATCGCGCGGCGCTCGATGAAGGGTGTTTCAAGCGGCGAGCGGAAGTGAGGAGGGGTTAAAGATTCGAAAGAGGGTGACGGCAAGCAATGGCCATGCGGGGAAAAAACCCCTCTGGTGCAACCTCCAAACGATCCGGGATGGGCAGATTTTGACCGCAAACATCGCACTCCCGCAAGCACGCTGTCCCTTGACCCATCTTTTCACGCCTGCCGGTTGCAACAGAGGGCAGGTGAAGTCTACCTTCGACTTTACACTCACAGGAATAGCAGCATCCTTGCCACGCTGTCAATCGCGTAAGCCGTTAGTTTCTTTAGATGTCGCGGCCGGCCTTCGACGGGGACGCGTGTCGGAAAACCGGGCGGGTGTGTCGGCGCGACTCAGCTCGCCTGAGGGCGCCGCAGCATTAGATCGTCCCCCACAACGGACGGGCACCAGTAGCGTTCAATGTGCTCGACCACGAGCTCGGTACCGCGCGCGTGACTGACGTAGGGTTTCTGGCGCGGGTCGTACATCGCATCCGTGAGATCGCGAACCACCACGACTTGCCGCCCGATGCGCGTCATCTGCCTGATCCCGAAAGGCCGTCCGAGCACGCACATATTGGCGTGGACTCCCATCAGCGCGATGTTCCGGATGCCTTCCTGCTCGCAGTAGTTGAAAATCTCCCGACCGCTGTCGCTGACGCCATCGTGGCCCGCGATCTCGATGCCTTCGTGTTGGCGGCTGTAGCGACGGACCCTCTCACCTACCACCGCGTCGTCACAGGGCTCGGTTTCGTCGTCGATGGGAAGCGGGGCTTCCTTCGCGCGGTCGAGGTAGCGCCATTCGCCGATGGGCTCGGGCGGCGCGGCGGGTTTGGCCTCCATCATTCTGCGGCGGAACGGCATGTCCTTGTAGACATCCATGGTTCCGCTGGGTGCGTGGATAATCATGACCCCCGCGCGGCGGGCGGCTTTCACGACTTCGTTCATGCGCGGGACCATCATCGCGAGGCGGCGGGCCGACGATTTACAGTAATGGTCGTCCCACATGTCGCAGATGATGATGGCCGTCGAAGCGACGGGCCAGGTTAACTCCCTGCGCACGGGCTGGGAACTTTCGTTGCGCGAGCGCGCTTTCAATCGCAATACGCCGGGCAGGCGCTCCCGGTTCACTTCGACGGCGGGGGATCGGGTAAGCAGCAGGCTCGACAGGAGAGGGATCGCTTCACGTCTGGTCATGGTTTACGGCTCCGTTGACGACAGTCTAGCACCGCTGTCGATTGAATGGCGGCCGGGCGAATATTTCGGTCCGGCTCCGACCGAGTACAAAAGCATGGT
Source organism: Candidatus Sulfopaludibacter sp. SbA3 (assembly GCA_945893365.1). Classification (GTDB taxonomy): domain Bacteria; phylum Acidobacteriota; class Terriglobia; order Bryobacterales; family Bryobacteraceae; genus SYKU01. The sequence continues at coordinate 95,967 of CAMDED010000006.1, forward strand.
GGGACGAGGGACTGGCGCGGCATTATGTCAGATTGGCCCGATGGAGGGTAAAAAATGTCAAAAACGTGGGTTTCGGGACCATTTCGACCTCTTCACGGCTGAAGGCGTCGAGCAGTTCGTTTCGACGCCGGAACTGCACAGCGATGAGGCGCTCGAAACGGACCCGCTGCCGCTGGGGCAGGTGTGGGCGTCGAGGATGGGTACACCGGAGACGGGTCCGGGCCTGTTCAGGATTGAGGCGAATTCGGGTCCAGGGAGCGGCGTGAAAATCCTCAATCACCCAACAGCGCCGGCGTTCCGCGAGAGCGTGAAGGTGGGCGAACAATACCTGTATACAAGGGCGAAGGAACTGGTCGGCGACCGGAATCCGCGCGAGCACGAGTTCTCGATCCAGATGCGGGCCGTCGACTCGGATAAGACGGGCTGCGGCGTGGGTTTGCCGGTGTTGGTTTCGCTCTGCGGTTCGCTGCTGGGCAAGAATACGCGCGGAGGGACGATTATCGTAGGAGCGCTGAATTTGGGCGGGTCGATTGAGCCTATTCCGAATGCGGTCCGTATTGCGGAGCTGGCCGTGGACAAGCAGGCGCAGACGCTGTTGATGCCTGTGTCGGCCCGCCGGCAGTTGAACGATTTGCCGGACGATCTGTGGACGAGGATCAGCATCGAGTTCTACAAGGACGCGGCGGACGCGGTGTTCAAGGCACTGGTGGAGTAACTGGACCGCTGGACCGGAGCCAGCCCAGTCGGCCCCGGAGAGGCCGCTACCAGATAAACTTCAGGCCCATTTGGATGTCGCGGTTGTCGCTGATCACATCGGTGATGGTGCCGAACTGCGGCGTGCCGAACACTCGATTCGGCGTCGCGAACTGCGGCGTGTTCATGACGTTGAACAATTCCGCGCGAAATTGAATGATAGGGCCGCGGTCCCCCGCCAAGGGAAAGTTCTTGAACGCCGCGAAGTCGAAATTAACCTGACCTGGCGACGTTCCCGTGTTGCGGCCCAGATTGCCGAATGCAAAGCCCGTGGGCAACCGGAAGGCTGACGTGTCGAAGAAGCGGCTGACGGAACGCTGATCCCTCGGCAGCCGCGCGCTGGTCCCGACGGCGTCCGGCCTGATGTTCGAGGACCCGGTGTTCGATTGATCGAAACTGGAACCGATCGTAAACGGGCGGCCACCTTGAATAAAGGTGATCCCGTTGACTTGCCATCCGCCTATCAACAGATTCGCGGCGCGACCCGAACTTGTCATGAACTTCCTGCCTTTACCGAACGGCAATTCGTAGACGTAGCTCGTGACAAGGCGATGACGCACATCCTGGAAGGAGAGGGAGCGCTCTAACTGCACGTTGCGCTGGTCCTGCGGATTCCCGGTTCCGCCGTCGAACACGAGCTGGGTGGAATCGGAATCGTCAATGGCTTTCGCGAAGCTGTAAGAAACCAGAATCGTTCCGCCTTCGGAAAAGCGCTTCTCGGCCTTCATTTGAAGCCCGTGGTAGATGGACTTTCCGCGCGTCTCCTGGTAGGTAAGATTCCCCCAGCCGGGAAAAATTCGCCGCGCATTCAACGCTCCGGGTCCGGGCAGCGGCTGGTTGATGTTACGGGCGCCCATCAGCTTGATCGACTTGTTGCCCACGTAAGCCGCTTCAAGCAGCACTCCGCCGATCTGCCGCTCGACGTTGAAGTTCCATTGCTGGCTGTAGGCCGCCGGGAAATCGTACGGCCTTCCGTTCACGTTCAGAAACTGGTTGCGAAGGTCGCTGCCGATCGCGAGGGGCGGGAAACCATTGCCAGGCCGCGGTGAAGCCGCTGGATTCAACTGGTCGCTGACGAACGTCCTGGTAACCAGGAAAGGCGGATTGAACTGGGGATTGTGATGGCCCGCGTCCTCGAGCGTGTAAAACATGCCGTAGCCCGTGCGAATCACGGTCTTCGGAGTCGCCTGAAACGCGATGCCGATGCGGGGCGCGAAATTGTTGAAGTCTCCATTGGCGAGCGCGCGATCCTGAAGGCTGCCGGGTTTGGCCAGGATGATATTGTTCGCCGCGAAGTCGAAGTTCGCGATACGGTTGGCGATTTCCGTTACGGGCGTTGTGTACTCGTATCTCACGCCGAGATTCAGAGTGAGGCGCGCGCTGACTTTCCAGTCGTCCTGGAAGAAAGCGCTGTAGTTCCGGATGCGGATTCCGGAATGCACAACGGAGCCGATTGTGCCGGTATCCGGATATCCAAGCAGAAGGTCGGCGAAGGCGTTTCCAGTTCCGGCCCGGCCCTGCGGGTTTTGAGAGTAGACGCCTGTGTAAGAGAAGTTTCCGCGCGGCGACGAGCCCTGATTCACATTTAGGCCGGTGCGCCGGTGATCGAAACCCGCCTTGAACAGGTGGCGGCCGCTGACGAGCGTGAGATTGTCCAGCACGTGAAAGACGTTCTGCCCATTCCGGCGATCGAAGGCGTCACCCAGAGCGGAGAAACCGGCCACGGCGGCGACTGCGAGACCATTGGCCTGCGGGTCGTCCGGCACGCCCGAGATGCCGAATTCTTTCGAAAGATTTCTCCCGGCGCCCAATGTACTGACAGTTCCGAACAGGCGGTTGTAGCCGGTCCGGAATTCATTGATGAGGTGGGGCGAAAAGGAGTGTGTATGGCTGATGGCCGCGCCGCCGGTGCGGAAAAGCTGAGGGAGAAATTCGATCGCGTTGAAGTACCCGCCGGCAAGCACTCCAGGAAGGTTGAGCGGAGTGCTCTGGGTCTCATCCCCGATGCTGAAGCGGACGAACATGCTGTCTTTGTCGGAGAAGTGATGATCCACTTTGACGTCGCCCTGGTCCTTGTCGTCGATGAACTTTGGATTGAGGATCAGGTTGTTCGCCGTGGTGGTTTGGTTCGGCAGGGGATAGAGCGCCAGATATCGCTGGTTTATGGGGTCCAGCCGGTTCGCCGGCACTCTGTTGCCGGGGAGGGGATCGCGGATAAAGCCGCCCGCGGGGCCGGGCCGCGTGGTTTCAGGATCGTAGACGGTAGCTCCCGCCGAGAAATCTCCCGCGCGCACAGGCACGGTGGGAACCGTGAATATTCGCGTCAAGCCCTTGCGTATTCTGGTCCCCTGGTAATCGCCGAAGAGGAAAGTTCGGTTCTTTCCGTTATAGATCCTGGGGATTACCACGGGTCCGCCGAGCGCAAAGCCGAACTGATTCTGCTGGAAGGAAGGCTTGGAGCGGCCGGAGTTAAAGAAGGCATTGGCGTCCAACTCAGAGTTGCGGAGAAACTCGAAGGCGGTACCGTGAAAATCGTTCGTGCCGGACTTAATGTTGATATTGATGGTGCCTCCGAGGCTTCGGCCGAACTCCGCCGGCAGCAGGTTCGTTTGGACCTTGAATTCCGCAATCGCGTCCGGACTGGGAATGATCGTCGTATTGTTGTTGTCCGTGGTGTTGTTGTTGATGCCGTCCAGCATGAAATTATTGTTCTGGACGCGGTTGCCGTTGATGCCCACGAGCAGCGAACGATAGAGAGAGTTGTTGCGCTGCGGGATGTAGGCGCCCGGAGCGAGCACGATCAACTGCGTGAAATTCCGGCCATTGAGTGGAAGATCGGCGACGCTTCGCGTGTCGATAACCTGCCCGAGCGAGGTGGATTCGGATTGCAGGAGCGGCGCCTCCGCGCTCACTTCCACGGTCTGCGTGACGTCGCCCACCTCGAGCTGGAAATCGAGACGCAGCCGGTCCTGGACCTGAAGTTGAATCCCTTCCCGCAGCACTTTCTTGAAGCCTCTCATTTCAACCTGCACGGAGTACGCGCCGATCCTGAGCGGGGTCGCCACGTAAATGCCGTCGGTTCCCGTGGTGACGGCGGTCCGCACATTCGTGTTCCGGTTGACGACGGAGACCGCCGCGCCGGAGACCGGAGCGCTGCTGGCGTCGGTCACGAGCCCCGTGATCATGCCTGTGTCTTGCTGGCCGATCAATCGTGAGATGCAGAAGAGAAGAAGCGGCAGGAAGAAAGGCTTCGTAGCCGAAGATCGGATCGTCCGTTCCGTGACGATGGAACATCCGGACGGCGTGGTCGGAATTTTCATCTTGAGGTGCCCCTCAGGGGAGTATACACCCAGGAATCCGGCAAAATCCGGGGGATTACCGATTCCGCAGCGATTCCGCAACCAAGTAAGGAAATTCCACGAAGTGCTGGGAGATCCTGGCATTTTCGTGTCGGGGATGATTGTCGATGGAGAATTTTGGCGGGAGAGAGGGAGGAATGGAGGAATTGGGCACGCGGCAGCATAGGGTTGATGT
>CAMDED010000007.1 GCA_945893365.1 Candidatus Sulfopaludibacter sp. SbA3
CTACCGGAATCTTCGTGCAAGGCTGGGCGCTCCCAAAGCGATCAAGGCGATGGCACGCTACCTGGCCTGTATCATCTACCGCCTCTTCACCAAAGGCCAGGCATGGGTGGATCGTGGAGCCGAACAGTTCGAGCAGATGCGCGAAACGCACGACTTGGCCAAACTCCAGGCTCAGGCTAGCTCACGGGGATTCCGCCTCGTTCCCGCCACAGATCAAGTCGCATGAACTGGAGTGAGTTTCTGGAGAGCGGAGTTGGAAGCGCACGCCCGGGAGTCGGGCATTCCCTCCACTTTCGTGCATGTCGCGTTCTACTTCGAGAATTTCCTGACCTTCTTTCCGCCACAGAAACAGGCCGACGGCTCCTACACTTTTGGATTTCCGCAGGGCGATACTCCGCTCGCGGGAGTCGCCATCGAGGACGCCGGCGGCGTGGTGTCGGCGATTTTCGACCGGCGCGCCGATTTCCTGGGAACGACCGTCGGCATTGTGGGGGATGACTTGACGGGCGCCGAGTATGCCGCCGTCTTCTCAAGAACTCTCGGACGAACCGTGCGGTACAATCACATTCCGCGCGAGGTATACGCAGCCTTTGGATTTCCCGGAGCCGGGGAATTGGCGGACATGTTCGACTTTAACCGTCGGTACATTCCGGAGCGCAAGGCGGATCTCGCCGCGAGCCGCGCTCTTTATCCCGCCATGCGGACTTTCGAGACTTGGGTGGCGGCGAACCGGGAACGCTTCTGAGCTTTCCCGTCGCCGGGTCAACTGGGCCTTTCGTCCCGAAGTGAGCCGTGAGATAATTCCTGCGAAAGGATGGGCTCACTATGCAGTGTCCCGATTGCAAAGACGTTGACAGAAGGCAGTTTCTGAAATCCGCCGCTCTCGTTACCGCGGCGTCCACCGCGCCTGCAGCGTTCGCTGCGCGCGCCAAAGCGCCGGGTTCGCCCGAGACGCTCGTCTCCACCCTCTACAACAACCTCACCGCGGACCAGAAGAAAGCGGTCTGTTTCCCGTTCGATCATCCGCTTCGCTCGAAGGTGGACAACGCCTGGTTCATTACGCCGCAGCGGATCGGCAAGTTCTACACGCCGGACCAGCAGGCCATGATCACCGAAATCTTCAAAGGTCTGCACAATCCCGATTTCGTCGACAAGGTCATCCACCACATTCAGGAAGACGGGGGCGGCATCGGCAACTACACGATCGCGCTTTTCGGCGAGCCTGGCGCGTCATTCGAATTCGTCCTGACGGGACGCCACTGTACCGCCCGCTGCGATGGCGATACGGTCGAGGGCGCAGCCTTCGGCGGGCCAATCTTCTATGGGCATCAGGCGGGTAAGAGCGGAACCGAGAATCCCGACCATCCCAACAACGTCTATTGGTATCAGGCAGAGCGCGCCAACGAAGTTTTCCAGGCGCTTAACGGAAAACAGCGAGCGATGGCGCTGCTCGGCGATCCGCGCCCTGAAAAAGCGACCGAAACCGTGATGCTCAAGAAGAAGGGCGACCGCATGGACGGCCTTCCCGTATCGGACATGACGCGCGATCAGCGGGAGCTTGTGGAGAAGGTTCTGGCGGATTTGCTGCTTCCCTTCCGCAAGAGCGACAGTGCCGAAGCCATGAGGTACATCAAGAAGAACGGCGGCGTGAGCGCGCTCTCCATGTCCTTTTACAAGAACCTGGATATCGGCGGCGACGGCGTCTGGGATGTCTGGCAGCTTGAGAGCCCGACGATGGTCTGGTACTTCCGCGGCTCGCCGCACGTGCACACCTGGGTCAACATTCGAGCGTCGTAGGCCCTGTCACAGCTGCAACTGAAAAGTTGGGAAGGTGGGGCAGGCGATCGTCTTATGTCGCCTGCCGTCTTCCGCGCAGATGGCAGGCCACCGCAGCCGCAGTTCCATCGTCAGCCGCGGCTGGCGTAAGTGGCCGCAAGCGACACAAGCAATTCCCTTAACCTGAATTTCGAATCGCGAAAGCGCTCGAATGCCGTCCGGATCACCGGCCGGTCCGCGGGCGTCTCCGGCCGGCCGTGCGCATAGCGGAACAACTGGCGAACCACGCACTCCTGGCACTGAGGCGTTCGCGCCAGCACCTCGCCAAGCTGTTTTGGCGATGAGAAATCGGAGTTCACGATGCCTGAGATGCTGCCTGTCGTATCAAGGTCGAGATCGACTTTGACCGCGTCTTTCTTCCGGTCCTTGCGTCCGGGGAAAAACGTAAGACTAAGCTTTTCGCGCCTGACGCCGGCGGCGTCGAACTTCTCGAATCCGAACCCAACCGGATCCATCAGCTTGTGACAACCCGCGCAGGTTTCGCGCGTCAGGTGCACCGCAAGCCGCTGCCGGTTGGTTTGCGGCTGCGCCTCGGTTAGCGCCGGCAGGTTGCTGTTCGTTCCCGGAGGCGGATCGGGCACGTGCTGGCAGAGAAATTGCTCGCGAACGAACAACCCTCGCGCCGTGGGAGACGTATCGGCGGGCTTGCTGGTCATCGCAAGAAACGATCCGTGACCCAGAATTCCCGCACGCTCCGATTCCGCCGGATAAGTCGACTTCTCGAACTCGCCGGAAGGCCCTTTCAGCTTGTAGAACGCGGCCAGATCGGAATTCAGAAACGTATAGTCGGCCGTGAACACGCCCCTGAAATCGCGATCGTTCCACACCGCGTCGTTCAGCAGGAGCCGCGTCTCTTCCGTCATCGCCGCCGCGAGCTCCGGCGTGAACGCGGGCCACAAACGCCTGTCCTTGACCATGCCCGCCAGGCGGTCGAAGCGCAGCCACTGGGAGGCGAACTCGTCGAACGCCTCTTTCGCCCGCCCGTCGGCAAGCATCGTCCGGGCCGTCTCTTCAATATTGTCGCGGGAATCGAGCTTGCCTTGAGCCGCCTTGCGAAGCAGCTCGGCATCGGGCATGGTATCCCACAGGAAATACGAAAGCCGGTTCGCCGTCTCGTAGGCGCGCCACTTCGGCTCGGAAGGCCGCTCCACGCGGAAGAGAAAATTCGGCGATTGCAGCATCGCTTCCACAACCAGCTGCGCGCCCTTCAGGAAATCCTTCTCCTGCGTAAACAGCTTCTGATAACGCTGCGCTTCCTTATCGAGCAGCGGGCGGCGGAAGGCGCGAAGCCCGAACGTCTTCACAAACTCGTCGCGGCACCCCGCGGCGGCCGGCCTGCATGGAATCAGGTGGTTCGAATCGCCGCCGCGAAAAGCGTTACGCGCCAACCGCTCCGCCGCCGCGCCATACGCCTCCGCCAATAGCGTGGGCACGCCTTGCGCCTCCGCCTGATTCTTAAAACCGTTGACGAAATCCTCTTGCGGGAATTGCGACGCCGGGTTCGTCTGCTCGCCCAACAGGTCTCTCACCGTGTGGTTGTATTGACTGTGCGTCAGACGGCGCATCACGACTGGAGCCTGAGGTTCGGCGCTGAGCGTTGCCGGCTTGCCTGTCGGTTTCTCGTCAGGCGGAAGACGAACCAGATTCCCGATCCATGCGGTAATCGCGCTCTCCTCCGGACTGCCGGGCGCAATCAGTTTGCCGCCGGTGTGTTTGTCGCGGTTCGTCGGCTTCAGCAGAAGCGGGGAGCGGCCGGGCTGCGCGCGGTCGACCAGAACGCCGAGACTGCGCCCAAACGCTTCGATCTCCCGATCCGAAGCCGTCGCCGGAGGGAACAACAGGCGCGTTGCGGCCGCGATCCCATTCTCCACATGGCACGTGCGGCAATTCGCCTTTTGCAGCACCGGATAGAGACCTTGGGAAAACGTGTCCGCGCCAAAGGAAACCAAGGCGCAAGCAAGCGTTGCGAAGAGAGTTCGTACAGCGGCCATCCTTTTTATGATAACCGACTCACAAACGCCGCGAGTTTCCGCAAGGCCTGGCCGCGGTGGCTCACTGCGAATTTCCGTTCCGCGGCGGTCTCCGCGAACGTGCATCCAAACGGCGGATAGAAGAAGAGCGGATCGTATCCGAAGCCGCCCTCGCCTCGTGGAGACTCGAGAATGCGTCCCTCGACTTCGCCCCGAAAGGTATTCAGCAATCCACCTCGTTTCGCGAGCGCGATCACACAGACGTAGCGCGCGGTGCGGTTCCCGGAGCCGCGGAGTCTCTCGATAAGCAATGCGTTATTCGCGGCGTCGGTCGCGCCATGCCCCGCGAAGCGCGCCGAATACACGCCCGGAGCGCCGCCAAGCCCGTCCGCTTCAAGTCCGGAATCCTCGGCGAACAGCAGGCTGTCCGCATAGGCGCTGTACCCGACAGCCTTCAGGATGGCATTCTCTTCGAACGTCGAACCGGTTTCTTCGACCGCCGGGATCGCCGCAAAGTTCTCCAGCCGCACGATATCGAGCGCCGGGTCCGCCAGGGCGAATTCACGGATCTTTCCGGCGTTTCCCGTGGCGCAGTACAGCTTCACCCGATCCGCACGATCCGCTTCTGGATCTCGACCAGATCGGCGATGCCGCTGCGCGCCAGACTCACCAGCCGCGACAACTGATCGTCGTCAAAAGGCTCCTGCTCCGCCGTGGCCTGTACCTCGATAAACCGCCCGCCGCCCGTCATCACGACATTCATGTCCACTTCGGCGCGCGAATCCTCCTCGTAACACAGATCGAGCAGCACGTCGCTCTTCAGGATGCCCACGCTCGTGGCTGCCAGATAGTCCCGCAACGGGTTTCTCTTGAGCGTCCGCATTTCAACCATTTTCCCGAGCGCCTCCGCCAAAGCGACAAACGCGCCCGTGATGGATGCCGTGCGAGTTCCTCCGTCCGCCTGCAGCACGTCGCAATCCAGAATCACGGTCCGTTCGCCCAGCGCCTTCGCGTCGACGACCGCCCGCAGCGACCGCCCGATCAGCCGCTGGATTTCCTGCGTCCGCCCGGAGACCTTGCCCTTCATCGATTCGCGCGGCGTCCGTTTCGCCGTCGCCCGCGGCAGCATCGAATACTCAGCGGTCACCCAGCCCTTGCCGCCCCCTTTGAGGAAATGCGGAACCGTCTCCTCGACCGACGCCGTGCATAGGACGCGCGTGTTGCCCACCGTAATGTGCGCCGAACCCTCCGCGGTCCTCAGATACCCGGCGGTAATGTCAACCGGGCGCATTTCATCCGCTCTCCGGCCGTCGCTACGCATTCTTCATCACCATGTAAAGGACAAGGGCCGTTCCAATCATCGCGAGGAGGATAAGAATCAGGCACGGAAGACCCTGAGGCGGCACGCCGGACCCCTTTTTCTTGCCTCGCGCCGGCTTATATTTTCCCATTGCGTCTATTATCGCAGCGCCTGAGCCGCTTCGCGGAAAAATTCGCCGAGCGCCTCAAGCGACTTCGCGCTCAAGTCTTTCACCGCCAGCCTCACTACCGGACGGCCTTTCTCCGAAAGAGCGAGCGTGGTGGCCAGAAATTGCGCCAGATGATAGTCCGCGCTATAGCCCGCGGCCGGAAGGCGATCCTGTTTTTCCGAGACCAGCACAGTTGTGAAACACTTCCCGTGCCCGATGATCATTTCATGATAGGAATGATTCATCGCGGGACCTTCGTATACATCCGCGGGCATCTTAAGCCGAGTGCGAAACAACGACTCCGCGGCCCGGTCCATCACGCCGCGAACGGCGCGTCCGGATGGGGAATAGCGCATGTCTCCGAAGAAGGTAAGTTCTCCATACTCCACCTGGCGTTCCGCTGCCAGTTGCTTCAGGAAACCGGCGTAAATCGCGGGAGCCTCGCCCTTCGCCGCCGGCCCTTTCAACTGGTCGTAGTAGAGCGTCACCGTCTTCTTCCACACGGCCTTGCGCGGCGTTTCATGCATCTTCTTCCAGACCTTGGCGCCGCCAAGCGAACCCGCTTTCGCCGCTTGCGCAAACAACTTGTTTGTGATCGCTTTATAGAGTTCCACGGAGGGCTGCGTCACGAAGTTCATATTTCGCAGATAGCCAAGGCCGCACACCACGTAATGCACGAACTGCATGTATCGAGAAAGCGCGTCGCCCGCGCCCATCTTGACCAGCGCGCACGGATAGCCGTGCCTCCGCATGGCCGCGAAAGCCGCTGTTTCGGAGGACTTCACCCCGTCATTCTGAACGGAAAGGAATACGCGGCCCGAGTCCGAAGGCTCGCGGTAATTGGACAGCTTCGGCCGCTCCCCAATCACAATCTTCAAGCCGAGGTCTTCGCTTTTTCCCAGACTCTCTTCAAAATCCTGCTTGGTCCAGATGCCCGCCGAGGCAAACGCTTTCGGGAGCAGGAGCGTTACTTTGTCGCGGCCCGCTTCCCCTTGCGCGTCAAGGAACGCAGAGAGCTTCCAAGCCGCATGAACCTCGTCGTCGCTGAGATTCGTGCCGTGAATCCACCGTTTCAGGTCCACACCCGCGAGCGCCAATGGGTACAAGCTTCCCCGCGTTAGCGGCCCACTGTGGCGTCCCGCCGTCGAGTTGCCGCCGTCAAGCTGTAGCGGGACCATGCGGTACCCGCGCGGCCCTGCGAATTTATCGAGCAGCGACCCGGGCAAGGTCATGTAAAGAAAGTTTGGCCGGGCGTCGATCTTATACTTCCTGTACAGGGCGGACAAGTTCTCCAGATTGACAACCGGCTCGTAGGACGTCATGCCCATCGCCATCCCCACCACGAGCGTCGCGCGCAGCACCATCGGCAGCGGCAGGCCGGAGCGGTGCGTCATGTCGTCGAGGATGGATTTCAGTTTCGCCGGATCGGTTGAATCAAGCGCGTAAAATCGTGGACCGCCCTTCAGCAGCCCAGCGGCGTTGTACATCGACTTATCTTCGATCGAGCCTCCCATACCGGCCCAGATCAGGAACCGCAGTTTCGCGCCGTGCGTTTCACGAATTGCGGCGCGAATCGACTCCACCTCCTTCTCCACCACGCCGGCCCATTCGGGATGCTCCTTCGCCTGCCACGCAAGGTTCAGCACACCATATGAATTCTTCGTGACCGCGCCCGCGGCGTCAATCTCAGTGCCGATTCGGACCAGTGGATCGGCCGCCGCATCTAGAGCGGTAAGCCCGTCGCGGCGGGACAGGGCGTCGATCTCGTGCAGACGGTGAAGGACATTCTCTTGCGAAAAACGGGCAAAGCGAGAGGCCGACGCCGCCGAACAAGCGTCGTTGTAAAGGGAAGTTAACACTTCCCCGTTGTATCCTAGTCGGTCGGAGATGCGCAAGATGAAAATGTTAGTGTCCGCATTTGGAGCCGTTCCCGCCCGCCGCCGGGGAATCTCTGCGATTGCCGCCGTCCTGTCGCTGGTGGCTTGCGGAGCCCCGAGGGAGATGCCCGTTCTGTTCCCCTCCGTCGTCGCGGAGTTCTGGAAGTTGAAGGAATCGGCCGCCCTGCCGCCTTCGAGCGCTCCGGAGAATGTCCGCCGCCTCGGCCTCAAACGCGCCGAAAGGGCTACCTATGACGGCGCCGGCACAATCACCGCGGACGTCTACGAGCTCACCTCCTCCGCGGCCGGACTCGAACTGGTCCAGACCTGGCGGCCGGCGGCGGACACCGTCTTCTTCTACAAAGAGACCTATTTCGTTCTCGTGAAGTGGGAAAGGGCGGAAAAACCCGCCGTTACGGCGTTTGTTCGAGCTCTGGAGAAGCGTCTTGGCGAGCGGCCGTGATCTCGCGAGCCGACCATTCGGCGCCCGCCAGCACCACCATGGCGGCGACGAATGTCCAGAGTATGATGCTCACCGAAATGTAGAAGGGCCCGTATTCCTTCTGCAGTTTCGCCTTCAGCAGCGGCCACGTCAGCAAATTGATGTACTTCAAGAGTTCGAGCGCCAGACCGATCACGACCGCAACCGGCAGCATCCTCCTGACCGGGATGCTGCGATTCGGCAGCAGCCAATACATAAGGAACAGGCCCAGAATCGAGGCTGGAATTGCCGCCAGCTTGAACAGGATCGGCAGTACCCATTGGAGCGAATCCACCTCCATGGAAAAATTCCTCGTGAGAAAATCCTGGTTCACGGCGGTCAGGACGAACGACACAAGCGAGAGGCCGCCGCAAAGGAAAATCAGCCCCAAACTGACGATCTGGTTCTTCAGGAAACTGCGGTTGGCCCGAACGCCCCAAACGCGGTTTAGGGCCACTTCAAATGGCACAAAGACGCCGTTCGCCGTGAATAACAGAAGGAAAATCGACGCAAACTGCATCGGCCCGCGCGACTGCACAACAACCCTCAGATTGCGTCCGATGAACTTGCCGATCTCATCCGGAAAGTAGTCGTTCAGGGAAAGGTAAATTGCGCTTGCCATCGCCGGCCAGTGAAAGACATGGATGCAGAGCGACACCATCACGATCAGGAATGGGAAGAAGGAGAGCAGCACGCTCGCCGCAACCGACAACGCAAAGACGTGGACTTCAGTCTCCATCCAATAACGAAGAGTCGGCCGGCACAGCCTCGCTCCGCGAACCCAGCGGCTCTCTTCTCCCAGGAAAAATTCGAGTTGACGGCCCGCCACTCTTACGAGCTTACGCCAGTTGCCGCGTCTGCCGCAGGTTCGAACGCGCCCGTCGAGTCCTATGACGCGTCGCGCCGCAGATCGAGCGGCGTGATCTCGTTGGCCTGAACATCCTCGAATTGCAGCCCGCGATCGCGCGGAGGCCGCCGCGATTGAGCGTTGGCGAGAATGTCACGCTATCACAAGAAGTACGAGGAGCAGGAATCCGAAACGCGTCCGTTCCCGCATGGCGTAGTACTCGAATTGCGTTCCGGCGTCGGTGGCGAAGAGAAACAGCGCCCCGGCGGCTCCCAGCTTACGCGTCAGATCGGCCTTGCCCGGCAGGTACCCGCAAGTGAAAGGGATTTTGCGAAAATCACGGATCGAGCGCTCCACCAGGATCATTCCCACGAGCCTCAGAACGGCGAGATGGGCTGCGGCGGAAGCGGGCCGCCAGATGGCGAAATACAGGATCGCAGCGGCGATCCAGACGGGCGCGGCAGTCAGTCCATAGAGCGCTTTTCGCACGGCCATGAAGTACGCCCGTGGACTATCGACGGCGGTGACGCGAAAAACCCAGTTCGCCTTGAGCGTGGCCGGTAGCGCGAACACCGCGCGCGTGCCGATCACGGCGAAAAGCAGCAGAACGAATCCTGTCACCATAAGCGGTTGATTGATCTCCCATAAGCGCGGCGTGACGTAGTTGCGGCGCGGTAGACGGAGAGAATGACCCGGTGCTGGCGGCTGCTTGCGATGGTGCGGGCGGCGAACAGAAAAATGGCATGGTCTCGAGAGCCCTGGGCAGCAGCTTCGCGACAAGGGGCGCGGCCAATCGGGTGCGCGGGCGCCACGCTCGCGGATCGGCGTCCGGTTGTTCGGCGATCTGGCGCAGGGTACGGAAGTAGACCAGAGCATAGGTGGTCGCGGCCAGAAGTACGGCGAGGCACAAGGCCCACAGGGCGCGCACCGCCAACGGGCCGAAGACCGGGTGGACCGGGCCGTTCAGTTGCTGGAAAAGCCCAAGAAACCAGTACGAGGGAATCCAGCGAAGAAAGTGGCTGTTGCCTGGCGCGGTGACCGCGAGCTCTCTTGAGCCTGGCGTGAGGAGGAAGAGAACGAGAACCATGAAGAAGGCGGCCAGTTGCAGAAAACTCGAAGCGCGCAGAAACAGGCGGTATGGCAGCAATTGCGCCGCCGAACCGTGCAGTCCGAGCAACGCACAAAAAACGAAGACGCCGGCGGCCGCCGCGGTGATCCAGTAGGCGGCGAAGGACGAAGTTGGCGGCCCACCACCGCCGCGGCGGCGCGCTGCCGGTTGTGCAACGTGACGCGGGTATTCTTGGCATCGAGCCGGCAGCCGAGAGCGCGGCGGCTGGTCCGCATGTCGAGCGGCCGGCCAAACTCGACTTTCCGAAGTCGCGTCCGGCCGGTGTGACAAGAACGGCACGGATTCGCAACGGGTGCTTGTAGACGTCAGCCCTCGAAACGCAGCCACCCGCGAACGCGAACGGTCTCATCCGGGGCGCAGTCCGCGAGCACCGGGTCCGAGTGGATGCAAGGGCACAGCGCATTGCCCCACGTGCGGCCGCAGCGCTCCCATTCGGTGAGGATGCGCCGCCCGCCCGCCACCGCCTCCGCGCGCATCTTGCCGAAGGTTTTGTTTTCGGCCGTCTGCATCTGAAACCCGGCTGCTTCTTTCAGAAGCACGCAGATCTGCGTGCGCAGACCCGTCAGCTTTTCGGCGGTCCCATTTCGCAGCCAGAGTTCCATGTCGGCTCCCGACTCGGTTGGCCGGACTACCGCGCCGAAGGAAACCTTGTTCGGCAGTGTCCAGTCGGAAGCCAGACTGCCGTCGCCGCGACGCTCCCAGTCCTGGTTCTCGATCACGACATTGCGCTGATTCCAGAGGGTCGGAACGTGCGTGTGCGCAAGGAAGATGAGGCCGAGATTGCTGAAGATGGCCTCCGGTACGTCGACCACGGCGAAGCCGCCGCCCGCCCACGGCGCGAAGACACTGGCCTTGGCGCCGCGCAGGGGATCGATCGCGCCATCGAGAAATCCGATTCGCGGATGCCGCCCTCCCGGATAGGGAAGCACGCGCCCTTCAAGCGGTTCCGCCCCGGCGGCGTCGAATCCGTGGCGGCGATTGTTCGATGCCCAGTAACGCGGCTCTCTCAGATCTGCTTCTTCCTCAGGGGGCAGCCGCAGCTTGCCGTCTTTCGGTTGCGGGTGCCGTAGCTTGCGCACGGGGTCGTCCGGCGCCGCGCCCACGAATCGGGCAAGATCTCTCAACGCGAGCGTCTCGAAGCCCTGTGCCTTCAGATACGACATGTATTCCCGGAACCGCTCGGGCGGCGTATGCACCCACGGATGCGCCGGATCGGGCACTCCGTGGAATTGCAGCACGGCAACTTTGCCCTCGCCCGCTTCCATCACAACCCGCTTGAAGTGATCCGATGTCCAATTCGGATACGCATCGCCCGTCGTCGGAATCAGGAGCGGGTGGTGTTTTTTCGGGTCGTAGGCCGCGCCCACGGCGATCTGTCCATAGGGCACTTCCGGCTGCGCTCCGCGCCGCGCGAATTTGTAGCCGCGCGCTTCGATCGCGGTCACCGCCTCCGGACCGAAACCGTTGCCGCTATAGGCGAAGCTCACGGGAACGGGGACGCCCACTTTCTTCAGCTCACTCTCGACCAGGGCCAATTCGCCGTTCAGACGCGCAACGTTTCGCGGTTCCGCGAAGTTCGCATGCGTCCAGCTATGGTTGCCGATCTCGAAACCCATTTCGTGAATCTCGGCAATCTCGCGCCATGTCATGAATTGCGCGGCGTCCGGCATCCATCGATGTGTTACGAAAAACGTGGCCCGAAAGCCCATCTCGCGCAGCAACGGGGCGACGAACGTGCGATGCGATTTCACCGCGTCGTCGAACGTGAGTACCACGAACTTCCGGCCCGTCTGCGCGGCCAGGGGCGCGCAGGCTGGAGTCGCACCGGCTATTGCTCCCATCCACTCTCGACGGTTCATCGATGCCCCTTTCGTTTCAAGTATTGGAGCCTCTTGCAAGATTCAACTAGAACAAAACGCATCCAGCTTAAAAATAGGATTTCGAAGCCAATCCTAAAACCGGAGGATTCCGCCTCCTTCTCATGAAGCTTACTCTTTCCGAACAGTTGAATCAATTCATGCGGGTTCCGCAGGGGCTTTGTTCCCGGCGCTGCGGGAGGACTTAGGGTCTTTGACGAAGAAGCAACGGCGACGGGTGGCGGCGCTCAGCATGATTCGCATCGATGGGCAGGTCGCGTGTTGGACTGGCTCGGTGGGCCGACCAGGCAAGGACCGCCGGGCCATGGCAGACCTGTACAAGCTGTCAGGCGCACTGACCACGACCTCCTGTTTGGAAGATGGACAGGCTACTTCAGGAGTATCGGCCCAGACGTCGCAGTGACGACCATTATGATTCCGGTCTGGCATCGGAATCGCTGTCCGGCTTCCAGCGTCTTGCAAGACGCTCGTGGGCTCGAAATAGGGCCGGTTGAAGAAGCCGTGCGCGCCGCCTTCTGCCACGAACAACTCCGTCTCGACACCGGCCGCCTTCAGATTGTTGTACCTGTCGAGCGACTGTTGAAAAGGCACGGTCTTGGCTTGATGAGTGCTTTGCGGCGTGGTGGAGAGGTGTTGCCACCTGCCATGGTTCCGGCGGCTCGGCGAAGGTTGAGCCCAGAATCCCGGCTACGGAAACGGCCGCATTGCCGGGCTGCGACTTGCCGAAGCTGACGAGATCGACGGCCGGGTTGAATGCGGCCACGGCCGCGACGGCGCTCGATACGCCGGGATTTCCGCCGTCGCCCTCAAGCGCGTCCATCCCGGCGCCGGCTTCATCTCGACTCCCGCCGGCAGCTCGAAAAGAGGCTGTTCCTGTTGGGCGAACAGCGCCGCCGACCCGATCGGCAGCGCCGCCGAAACCAAACGTTGCATATGCAGCATTCTAGCTTATTCGCTTGCGAATGAGGGCAACGATCGCGGCCAGCGCGGGCTTGCGCTAACGGCTCGCGCCACCGCGTTCGCGACGGGCCATCGTGAATGGAGCGGCGCCGTCGTACCGGCGTGACGGCGGCAGCCTTCAAGAGTGGTCCGAGTGCCGGTCATCGACGGACGGAGGCGTGGACCGGGTGAACCTGCGGAACCGCTTCCGGCACGCCCGGCACCGGAACGGCGCGAGGTAAATGGCTTGCCAAAGCCGGTCGGCTATCGAAGAAACCAACGATAGCCGGACGTTCTTCGAGCCGCAATGAGGACAAGCCATATCCGGCGTGTGGAGTTCAGGTTCTGCATCCATCGGCCAACCCTCGTCCCAGGTTTGTACAGCGGGTTTCAAGTTTAGGGCAAAGCACCGTTGTCTTTCCATCTTACAATATGGGTATGGCGAACGGTTTATTCGATGTGAAATGCCCCTGTTGCGAGGCAACCCTGAAGATCGATCCGCAGACTCGAGCGGTCATCGCGCAAATAGTTCCAGTGAAACCCCCTCCAATCGAAGACCTGGCCGCTGCCGTCCGGAACCTTAAAGGTGAACCCGGCCGCCGCGAGGACGCATTCCAGAAGTCCGTCGCCGAGACGAAAGTTCACGGCAAGGTGCTGGAGAAAAAGTTCGACGAGCTCTTCAGGCAAGCCAAGGAGAAGCCCGATTTCTCGAAGCCTGTCCGCGACATCGATTTGGACTGAAACGACATGGACTGAAATCCGGACCGGGCCAACGGCAAGCGTACAATAGCGAGATGAGAAAGACTGTTCCCCTCCTTCTGGCGTTTCTTGCGGGATGCGGCGTGATGCCCGAGCCGAATGCGGCCGACGCAGGCGCAAACGTGGAAGTGACGGCCACGGTCGCATTCACGGAGGGGCCTACCGTGGACGCCGCGGGCAACGTCTATTTCACCGAGACCACCAGCCGCCGCATCATGAAGCTTTCGCCGGCGGGCGAGCTCACCACGTTCCGGGAGAAAAGCGGCGGAGCCAACGGCCTGATCTTCGACGAGCTGTGGCGTCTGGTCGCTTGCGAGGGCCAGGCTGGGCGGGTGACGCGTACGGATATGAAGACCGGCGAGATCGAGGTGCTGGCTGAGACCTTCCAGGACAAGCGGCTGAACGCGCCGAACGACATCACCCTCGACGGCAAGGGCCGCCTTTATTTCACCGACATGGCGCGGCCCAATCCGCCCGCGGGCGTCACCGATGTCAGCGGCGTCTACCGGATCGACCTCGACGGCAAAGTGTCGCGAATTCTAGCCGTGCCGGAAATCGAGCGGCCGAACGGTATCGTCGTTTCGCCGGACGACCGGACTCTCTATCTGATTGAGGCCAACCAGGCTCAGGGCGGAGCCCGCATGATCCGCGGCTACGACCTGCAGCCGGACGGCACGGTACGGAACATGCGCGTGCACTACAACTTTTATCCGGGGCGCAGCGCGGACGGCATGACGATCGACACGGCGGGCAACATTCACGCCGCCGCGGGGCTCAATCGGCGGCGAGGCACTTCCGAGACGCTCGACACGAAATGCGGCATTCACGTGATTTCGCCGGCCGGGAAATTGCTGCGGTTCTTCCCGATCCCCGAGGACACTCTGACAAATTGCGCCTTTGGCGGCCCGGACATGAAAACCCTCTACGTAACGGCCGGCAAGACGATTTTCAAGATTAGGACCGATATCGCGGGAACGCGGCGTTAGCGCCGGCGTAGGGCGTCAAGCCGCAATGGTAAACTGGTTTTCGATGCCGCGTCACGTAGTCTTGCCGTGCGCTTTATTGACCGTCCTGCTGTTGATGGGCATCTCGCAGTGTCTCGCGGCATGCTCCGTTCAGACGTGCGCGCCGCCCCGGACCGAATGCCATCACGAGCAGGCTCCACAACAAGGCTGCGGACATCAGGCTTTCGTTCGAGCGCAGCAACAAAACGTGGACACGCCGCCGCTAGAGACTTTCCTCGCGGCGCACGCTTTCTATGATTTTTCCGGAATCGGAGCCCTCGCGCCCGTTTCAGGAGAGCCGCTGAGAACGCCGCCTCCGCTTACCTTGTTTTCCCGAGCCGTCCTCAGAGTCTAGACCGCCTCCTTTCTTTTGATCCAGATTGAGCGCCCGTGTCGTCATGGGCGGAAGAATGCGTGGATGTGCGCCGTCAAGGAGTCCCCATGATTCGTAATCGAAGAGATTTTTTTAGCCGTATTGCAGCAACATGCACCGCGCTATGGGCGGGGAAGAGCGGGCAGGCACAGCATCAGCACGCGCCGCCGCCCCGGTACGCACCGGCGCCATTCGAAACACCGGATGTCCCCAAATTGCCATTCAAGATGGTCGACGGCGTCAAGGAGTTTCACCTCATTGCCGAAGTCGTCCGGACCGAATTTACTCTCGACCGGCCCGTCACCGCGTGGGGCTACAACGGTTCCGTGCCGGGTCCCACGATGGAAGCGGTGGAGGGCGACCGCGTGCGTGTGATCTTTGAAAACCGTCTGCCTGAAATGACGGCCGTCCACTGGCACGGCTTCGAAGTTCCCATGGAGATGGACGGCAGCGTCGGACTCGGCCAGGACCCCGTACCGCCCGGCGGACGCTTCGTTTATGAGTTCACCTTGAACCAGAACGGCACGTTTTTCTATCACTCGCACTTCGCCATGCAGGAGATGATGGGCATGCTCGGCATGTTCATTCTGCATCCGAAGAACGCCCATGAGCCGCGCGTCGACCGCGACTTCGGCATCCTGCTCCAGGAGTGGGCGCTCAAGCCGAACAACCCCACTCCGGACACGCTGGCCATGGAGTTCAACTGGCTCACCATCAACGGAAAATCCGCGCCGTCCACAACGCCGATGCTCGTCAAACAGGGCGAACGCGTTCGCATCCGCTTCGTCAACCTCGGCATGGACCATCATCCGATGCATCTTCACGGCAATACGTTCACCGTCACCGGCACCGAAGCCGGCCGCGCGCCGGCCGCAACCTGGATGCCGCAGAACACGGTGCTCGTGGGCGTGGCGCAGGCCCGCGACGTCGAGTTCGAGGCGAAGCACCCCGGTGACTGGATGCTCCACTGCCATCTTCCGCACCACATGATGAACCAGATGATTCCCATGGTGGGGCCGATCCACACAGGCCATGCCGGCCATGTGATGCCCGCCGCCTTCGATATCTATCCGAAGGACGATCCGGAGAAAAAGAAAGTGCCCGGCTACCCGCAGGACATGTGGATGGTGATGGACGACCTGTTCGACGATAAACCCGAGAACTTCGGTCTTCGCGCCGGGTGGACGGGCGCGATGATGGGCATGATGACTCTGGTCCGCGTGTTGCCGCCCACCCTGTACGACAAGATCATGGACCTCAAGAACAAGCAGCCGAAGAAGGGGGCCGCGCATGAGCACAAGCCGTAGCGCAAACACGAAGAACGCGGCGGGAAATAACCGTTCCAAATTTACCGCTGGAGGGGTGGGGCAGGCCATCGTCGTTTGTGGCCTGCCGCGGGCGCGGCCGCTGAGACGCCACGTCACAACGCTGCCGTTGCAAGCTTCCCTCATTCTCTTGATTGCCGGCTCGCTCCGCTCGCAGCCGCTGCGGTTGGACGACCTGGAGAGTATGGCGCTCGCGGGACATCCTTCCATCGCGCAGGCGGCCGCCGGCATCCGCTCCGCCGCGGGACGGGCCCTCCAGGCGGGTTTGTACCCCAACCCCGTAATCGGCGCGAACGGAGACGAGATCGCGACCGGACCCATCATTCGCGGCGGCGAACTCGGCGGGTTCTTCGAGCAGCGCATTGTCACGGGAGGGAAGCTTCGCCTTAGCCGGCTTGCCGCCGGGCGGGAGAAGACTCTGGCCGAGGAGGCAGCGGCCGCCGAGCGGCATCGCGTGCTGAACGCCGTCCGAACCCTCTACTACCAAGCTCTCGGCGACGAGCGGCGTCTCAAGGTTCGGGAGGATCTGGCGAAACTGGCGGAGCGTTCCGCGGCTATTGCGCGCGAACTCGCCAATATCGGACGCGCCGACAAGCCGGACGTGCTGGCGGCGGAAATCGAAGCGCACCGCATGGAACTGAGCCTCGCGCAGGCGCGGCATTCGCGCGAGCGGACATGGAGACTGCTTTCGACCGCGGTCGGCAACCCCGCGCTCGAGCCGCAGCCGCTCGCGGGCGATCTGGAAGAGTTACCGGCGCTCAATCTCGAGGAAGCGCTTGCCGGGATTTTCCGCGAGAGCCCGGAGCTTCGCGCGGCTGGCGCGGATGTGGAGCGGGCGGATCTCATGGTCAAGAGAGCGGAGGTCGAAAAGATCCCCGATTTAATGGTCCGCGGCGGCGTTCGCTACAACCGTGAGTTGCTGGAGCAGAGCGCTCAGGGCGGGTTGCGTCCCGTTGGGCGCGAAGGCTTCTTCGACATCGGCGTGCGCATCCCGCTGTTCGACCGGAACCAGGGCGCGGCCGCCTCCGCGAGGGCCGACGCCGAGCGGGCGCGGCTTGAAGTGCAGCGGACGAAGCTCTCTTTGCGCTCCCGGTTGGCCGCCGCATACAAGGAATATCAGGACTCCATGGCGATGATAGAAACCTACCGCGGCCGGATGATTCCCAAAGCGCGTGAAGCCCACGAAATGCTGATGAAGAATTTTCAACTGATGGCCGCGCCGTACCCGGAGGTGCTGACGGCACAGCGCAGTCTGTTTCAGTTGCAGGACGACTACATTGGCGCGCTTGCCGGAGCGTGGCGGGCCGCGGTGGAGATTCAGGGCCTTCTTCTGACGCCGGCGATGCGATAGCCCGCCGGGCGACTCGCATCTCATACGGCCGCCTCTTGTACCATGAAACCAGCCGTGCGCAACGTTTTCCGCAACCCTTTTCGCAATCTGGCAAAGCAGCACCCCTTGCGGGGAGGCATCCTTTTTTCGTCGGCGATCGTCCTGGTGGGGTTCGGCGCAGTTGTCTCCGCCAACAACCTCCTCTTCCTGATTGTGGCCGCGATGCTCGCCACGGTGCTTGCATCGGGCTTTCTCAGCCGGCTAGGCCTGGCGGCCCTGGAACTCGACTTCGTGGCGCAGGAACACATCTGGGCGCGGCATAAGGCAAGCGCCGCGCTTCGCGTAACGAACCGTAAATGGATGCCCTCGTTTTCGATACGCGTCGCGCCCGTCGCCTCGGGCGGCGCGCAAGTTTACTTTCCGGTTGTGCCTGGCGGCTCGACGGTCGAGGAGCGCGTCGATCTGTTGTTCGACAAGCGCGGCGCGTACAAGCACAACCGCTTTTCGTTCTCCACCAGCTTTCCATTCGGTTTCGTCGAACGGACGGCGCAGGTGGAACTTCGCCGCGAGCTGATTGTGTATCCGTCCATCGAACTGCCTCCGGAGATGGAACGCATGTTCGCGGATGTGGAAGGGGAACTTGAATTTCACGAGCGCGGCAGGGGCAGCGACTTCTATCGCATTCGCCCGTACGAAACGTTTGAAAGCGCGCGGCATTTGGATTGGAAGGCGTCCGCGCGCACGAATGAGCTGCAGGTGCGGGAGTTCACCCGCGAGCCCGAGTGCGCCGTGGAGATTTATCTCGACCGCGCGGCGCCCGCCCGTTTCGAGCCGGATTTCGAGGCCTGGTTCGAGCGCGCCGTTGAATGCTCGGCCGGACTTGCGTGGCGGCTGTCGGAGAGCGGGGCCACGCTCTGGTTCCGCTCTCAAGGCTTTGAGATCCGGCTCCCCTCGGAGAACGGCATTTATACTATTCTAAAGTTTCTGGCTTTAGCGGGAAAGCTCAATGCGAAGCCTCCGGACGAACCGTTAGATGGGTCACATTACCAGGTTGGATTCAGCGCGCAGCCGGGCCGGCTCGAAGAAGCGGGCTGGACTCCGTCGCATGTCCTGGGCTTGCGCGATCTTTACCCTGCTCTTGCCGGCGCCGCTGTTTCGAACGCGAGCGGCGGCGCAGGAGACGAAAACCGCGGCGCCTCCCGCGATCGAGCCGGTCAGGACCAGCATCACCGTGACGGAGAGCATCGCGACTGAGGCGCCTGCCTCTCTGTCGGTCACGGGCAGACTGGAACTACAGAAGATACCGGGCATTAACCTCGACGACCGGCTGCGCTCCGTTCCCGGATTCAGCCTGTTCCGCCGCACATCGAGTCTGGCGGCGCACCCGACCACGCAGGGGGTGTCTCTGCGCGGCATGGGCTCCTCCGGAGCGAGCCGCAGCCTGGTCCTTTGGGACGGGCTTCCGATCAACGATCCTTTCGGCGGCTGGGTGTACTGGACGCGCGTTCCTCCCGACGAAGTGGAACGAATTGAAGTTTCCCGAGGCGCGTCTACTAGCGTGTTCGGCGACCGGGCGATGTCCGGCACCATCGCGATTTTTTCGCGCGAGCCCGAACGGCGCAGATTGAACGCGCAGTTTGAGGCGGGCAACCGGAGTTCTTACGATGCCTCCGCGGGTTTCTCAGAGATCTGGGGCCGCTTTGGAATTTCGGGACAGGGGCGCGCTTACGAAACCGACGGATTCTACATAGTGCCGGCCAACCGCCGCGGCCGCGTCGACACGTTCGCAGGTGTGCGCTTTGTGACATCCGTCGTGCGTCTCGATTATTTCGGCGGAGCGAATCGTCTGTTCCTGAAGACGGATATTCTGGCTGAAGACCGTAAGAACGGCACGCCTCTGCAGAACAATTCCACGGGTCTTGGAAACATCGCGCTGCGCTATCAGCGGCAATCGGGGAACGACTCTATCTCGCTCGCCGGCTTCCACACGCGCGAAGCGTTTCGCAGCAGCTTTGCGACGATTGCGGCCGACCGCAACTCGGAGCGCATCAGCTTTCTCCAAAGGGTTCCGTCCGAAGCGGTAGGCGTCACCGCCGTGTGGCAGCATCGCGCCAGCCGCTTCAACGCGGTGGCGGGCGGCGACGCCCTTCGCGTCGAAGGCTACAGTACGGACGCGTTTCCCACGCAGATCGTGGTGGGCGGCGGCCCCCTCCTTCAACACGGCGTGTTTGGGCAGACCGATTTCAAAGTAGGTCCGGCGCGGTTCTTTGCCGGCGGACGGCATCAGTACACAGGACAGGATCGCACTTTTTTCAGTCCGAGCACGGGGTTCGTGGTGGGCCGCGGCCGGCTGCGCGCGCGCGGGTCCGTTTACCGCAGCTTCCGGGCTCCCACGCTCAATGAACTCTTCCGTAACTTCCGCGCGGGCAATGCGGAGACGCGGGCGAATCCGGCGCTGCTTCCCGAAACGGTGTTCGGTTCGGAGGTGGGCGCGGACTGGGTGGGCGAATCCACGAGGCTTCGCGTGACGGGATTCCGCAGCTCGATCGGAGACATCATCACGAACGTGACTCTCCTCTCGACTCCGGCGCAGATTATCCGGCAGCGCAGAAACGCCGCGTCCGCGCTGAGCCGCGGAATGGAGACCGAATTCCAGCAGCGCTGGCGCGATTTCCGTTTCGACGCCGGATATCTTTTCGCCGAAACGCGTTTTAGCACCGGCGAACGGCTACCTCAGGTGCCGAAGCATCAGGGTTCCGGACAGATCGCCTACGACCGCAACGGAACGCTCGCGGCGATCGGCGTGCGGAGCTTCGGGTTTCAGTTCGAAGAAGACCTCAACCAGAATAGGCTTCCCGGTTTTGCGACCGTCCAGTTGGTGGTACGGCAGCGCCTCGCGAAAGGGTTCTCCGCCGTCGCCGCATTCGAGAACCTCCTCGACAGGGAATACCTGACGGGGAGAACCGCCGCCACGATAGCCATCGGCGCGCCCAGGCTGTGGCGCGTAGGCCTGCGCTGGGACGGGCGCCGGTAGGCGGACGACAAGAATCGATCGTCTGCCCCACCGTTATCACGTTGACTACCGGAAACGTGGGAACGAACGTCCTAACACTTACGTTCAAGAGTCGATAGGAGATTCCTTGCGTTATCTCGTTCAAGACATCCGCTATGGGCTGCGTACCCTGGCCAAAGCGCCGCTATTTACCGCGATCGCGGTGCTGTCGCTCGCGCTCGGCATCGGCGCGAATACGGCGATCTTCTCTCTGCTCGACCAGGTGCTGCTGCGGCTCCTTCCCGTGAAAAATCCCGAACAGCTTGTCCTGTTCAGGTCGCGCGGATTCCATCACGGCAGCAATCGCGGCGATAACGCCCTTTCGTACCCTATTTACCGCGATTTTCGCGATCGAAACCAGGTTTTCAGCGGCGTGATGTGCCGGCGTTCCGCGGCGCTCAGTCTGAGCTTCGGCGGCCAGACCGAGCGCATCTCGGGGGAGCTGGTCTCCGGTAATTACTTCGACGTGCTGGGCGTCAAGGCCGCGATTGGCCGCACAATTACGCCGGATGACGACCGCACGCCCGGCGGACATCCCGTCGTCGTGCTCTCGCACTCTTTCTGGAAAACCCGCTTCGCAGGCGACCAATCGATTCTCGGCAAGACGATCCACCTGAATAGCCTCGCGATGACCGTGATCGGCGTCAGTCAAGAGGGCTTCTCCGGCGTCGATATCTCGGATTCCACGCAGGTGCGCGTGCCCATCGCGATGAAGAAGGCGATGACTCCCGGATGGGACGACCTGGAGAACCGCCGCAGCCGGTGGGTGCAGGCCTTCGGACGCCTCAAGCCCGGCGTCACTCTCGAGACGGCGAAGGCGTCCTTGCAGCCGCTCTATCGCGGCATTATCGAAACGGAAGTGCGCGAAGCGGCATTCAATAACGCAACGCCGTACACGCGCGAGCAGTTTTTGCGGTCGACCATCGACCTGCTGCCCGGTTCACAGGGCCGTCCACAGGCGCGCGAGCGAATGACCGCGCCGCTGTTGGTGCTGATGTCCGTGGTTGCGTTGGTTCTTCTCATCTCCTGCGCGAACGTGGCAAACCTGCTGCTGGCGAGGGCCACGGCGCGCCAGAAGGAATTCGCCGTTCGTCTGGCGATCGGCGCGGGCCGCGGGCGCCTCGTCGGACAATTGCTGGTGGAAAGCACCCTGCTCTCCCTGTTGGGCGGCGCAGCGGGGTTAGCCTTGGCCATCTGGCTTGACCGCGCGCTCATCGGCTTTCTCCCCAACGGCGGCGCGTCCGTCAATCTTTCCGCAACGCCGGATTTCCGCGTACTCGGCTTCAGCCTCGCGGTGTCCATCGCGACGGGAGTGCTGTTCGGGCTGGCGCCGGCTCTGCAATCGACGCGGCTCGATCTCGCAAGCATACTGAAGGACCAGGCCAGCGGCGTTCTCGGCGGCGGCCCTCAGGCCCGCCTCAAGAAAGCGCTTGTCGTGGCGCAGGTCGCCCTTTCCCTATTGCTCCTGGTCGGCGCGGGCCTGTTTCTGGGCAGCCTGCGCAACCTGCGTAACGTCGACCCCGGCTTCAAGACGGAGAATCTGATCTCGTTCACGGTGGACCCCCGGCTGAACGGCTACGCGGTCCCGCAAGTGCGCCAGACTTACCAGCAGCTTTCGGAACGTCTGAACCGCATTCCCGGCGTCAAATCAGCCGCCTTTGCATCGGTGCGACTGCTCGACGGGGACGAATGGGACAGCACCATCACCGTGGAAGGCTACGCGTCGAAACCCGGAGAGGACATGAATCCGCACTTCAATTCGGTCACGGCGGCGTACTTCGCGACGATGGGCATCCCCCTTGTGGCCGGCCGGGATTTCTCAACACGAGACGCGCCGGACTCGCCGAGGGTCGCGATCGTCAACGAGAAATTGGCCCGCCACTACTTCGGTAACCGCGGCCCGGTGGGCTTGCATATCGGACAAGGCGGGGGCCTAGGGACGAAGCTGGACATTGAAATCGTAGGAGTGGTCAAAGACACCAAGTATGAAGGCGTCCGGGAAGAGATCCCGCGTCAGGTATTCGTCTGCTCCTTCCAGAGCCTGAATCCGGGCGAAATGACCGTTTATGTCAGGACGGCGCTCGAATCGACCCGGATGTTCAACGCCGTGCGCGCGGAGGTCAAAAGCATCGACCCGAACCTTCCCATTTTCGAGATGCGCACGCTAGACGATCAGTTGGACCAGTCGCTGCTCACCGAGCGGCTGGTGGCGGCGCTCTCGACCGTGTTCGGATTTCTCGCGACGCTACTGGCCGTGATCGGTCTCTACGGCGTGATGACGTACACCGTGACACGGAGGTCGCGCGAGATCGGCATTCGCATGGCTTTGGGCGCTGAAGCGCCGAACGTCGTCTGGCTGGTGATGAGAGAAGTGGTGAAGCTGGTGGGCGCGGGGATCGCGATCGGCCTTCCCGCCGCGTGGGGACTCGCCCGTCTGGTGCGCGCGCAACTCTACGGCGTCGAGCCCACCGACCCGGTTACGATCGCCGCTGCGGCCATTCTGCTGGCAGCCGTTGCGGCTCTGGCGGGATACATCCCCGCGCGGCGCGCCACGCGGCTCGACCCGGTTCGAGTGTTGCGCTACGAATGAATGGGGGCCGGGACACCGCTCAGTTTGAGGCTACGACCTCGGGCTTCGGCGTGGGGTTCTCAAGCGCCACTTCATCGCCCACTTCGATCCCGGACAGCACGGCCGCGTAGGTCGCGTTCCGGAGACCGAGCTCCACCTCGCGCGGTTCCCACTTCTGACCGCGTTTCACAAAGACCCGATCCTTGCCGTCCTTGTTGAGAACGGCGGCGAGCGGCAGGAGCACGGCGTTATCCTTATGCTCGACGACGATGTCGCCGCTGGTCGAAAGATCGGGAATCAGACGCGGGTCCGAGCCCAGAATCGTGACTCGAACCGCTACGCTGCGGATGTAGTAGTTCTGCCGCCATCCTCCCACGCCGAGCGCGCCGAGGCTCTGCACCTTGCCCGGCAAAGACAAGCCCGGGAAGGCGTCGAACTGAAGTTTCACCCCCTGGCCGATGCGCAACTCTTCCGAATCCACCTGGTTCGTTGTGGCTTCCATCTGCATGCGCGCCGGGTTCACGATTTTCATGAAGGGCTGTCCGGGCGACACCTGATCTCCAAGCTGAATCTGCGCCATCTCGCCGCCGCGGAAGATGGATTCCATGACGACCAGCCCATCAATGGGAGCGAGCATCGTGAATTTCGCGACGTCCGAATCGTGACGCGCCTGATGGCGGACCTGCCGGTCTTTCGTGATTTCCAGAATCCGGATTTCCGCCTTGTCCGCGACTTCGCGGTTCTTTGTGTCCGCGGCAAGCTGGGTGTAGGTAGCCTCGGCCTCCTCGGCCGCGAGTTTCAAAATTTCGGCGTCGACCGGCGTGCGGATCTCGGACGCCCCCAAGTCGAGTTTCGCCTTGTCCCACTCGGCCTTGGCGTTGCGGATATTCTGACGCATATCCTCGGTCGCGGTCGCCTGTTCGGCCTGGCGCTTGCGGATATCGGCGTCGGCTTGAATCACCTGCGCTTTGACGTCGTCCAGATGATCCCTGATCGACTGGGCGTCGATCTGCGCGACGAGTTCGCCTTTCTTGATGAAAGTGCCGGATTTGGCCAAGTCGATCAGGACCAAAGCCCGGCCTGCGTCGGGACCCCGCATCATGGGTGCAAGAATTGCGGCGAAGTCCTTGGCGGCCGTCACACCGCTGAGGCGCAGGGTGCGGTCGATCGGACCACTGGCGACTGTTGCGCTCCGTACCTGAACCGTGCCTCCCGCCTGCGAGGCGGACGACGCCGGGTCGGCTTTGGGTTGCAGGAAATACTTATAAACCGCCCAGCCGCCTCCGGCCACCAAGGCGAAAACGAGGAAATAGAGCCACTTCGAACGCTTTGGCGGGGCGGGAGTTACGAGGGGCGCGGGAGTTTTGACCGGCGCGGGATGCGGATTGAAGGTCGCCGACATGGTTTTAGCCTACTGGTTTTAGCCTACTAAGATATAGCCTACTAAGATATAGCCTACTACAACGACGCCCTCGGCGGGGAAGGGGTTACCCGAGGAAACGCCGAATTCCCTTGTCATAGAGAAAACCGCCTATCAGCCCCCCGAGGATCGGAGCCGCGAGCGGTACCCAGAATATCCCTGAACCGTCCGTCAGGCCATTGTTCTTGAACCCTGCAACCGCGGTGAGCAGGCGGGGACCGAAATCGCGCGCGGGATTTATCGCGTAGCCGTGCATGCCTCCAAACGAAATCCCGATGGCGACGACAACGGCCCCGACCAGAAGAGGCGTCAGGGCGCCGGACGGCTGGTTGCGTTCGTCGGTAATGGCGAAGATCAGGAAAAGAAGGATAGCCGTGCCGATCGTCTGGTCGAGAAATCCGGCGAAGGGCGCTTCAGG
This sequence comes from Candidatus Sulfopaludibacter sp. SbA3, assembly GCA_945893365.1. GTDB lineage: Bacteria > Acidobacteriota > Terriglobia > Bryobacterales > Bryobacteraceae > SYKU01. The sequence continues at coordinate 24,676 of CAMDED010000007.1, forward strand.
GAAGGCCGGAAAGGTGGCGAAAACGCCGGCGGTATGGTCCAGGCGCGGGTCCGCTTTGAGAAACGCGGGCAGGTAGTTCCAGAAGACAAGTCCGGCCGCGGTAAAAGCGCCCGCGGTTTGAGCGAGCGAATACGGCAGGACCTTCTTCCAGGGGAATCCGCGAAAGACGGCGAGCGTAATGGTTACGGCCGGATTGAGATGACCGCCCGAAATTTTCCCGGCGGTGAAGATGCCCATCGTCACTCCAAGGCCCCAACCCAGGGTAACGTTGGTGAAGCCCCCGTTGACCACCCCGCCCCTTGGAACGGGACCGAATAAAACTACCATAGCGACGACGCCGGTGCCGAAGAGTATCAGAACCAGCGTGCCCAGAAATTCCGCGGAGATCTCAGCGAGAGTGATTTTGTTGTTCATCCGTTGCATCGTATCAGGGATGAAGCCGCGCTGCACGTATCGCTCGATTAAGCGTCAAGACGCCGTCCGGAATCGTCATGATCCGAGCTCTTCCCGTGAAGCAATGGTTTGGGGCGTCTAGCGGAAATGTTCGGCTCATTGTGAGCCGGGGTTCGCTCAATGCGTCTCGTTTTCGATCCTAAAGTTCGCAGGGTCCGCACCCGATATTAAGACCAGGAGAGCGGACGGCCATGACAAAATTCGAAGCGATTGGGGGACGGGAGGGGATTGAGTTTCAGGCGAGCCTTCTAGCGTTGGGGGCCGCCATCGAGAATGCGGACGACGGACGGATCTCCCTCTACCGGCCAGCCTCTGAACAGGTCAACCGGATGGCCGCGCAATATGTACGGGCGGCCAGGATCGAGCCGCGCGACGGGTCAGCAGTCAAGGACTGACAACGAATTCGAACGCGCCGCAAAAAGGGTGCTGGATGACGTCGAAGACCGAGCTCCATCGCACTGAGCCGACGGCTCGGAACCGATGTTTACTCGACTGTCCAGCGCCAAAGCGAGAGGCCGTCAATGGCGCCGGCGTCAACAATCCGCGCTGATGATCAGTTTCGCGGTTCCCCACTTCGAGCCGGCCTTGTACGTGAACGTCATTCCCGTCTTAACTATGCCGAGCTCCCGTCCGATCCGATGACGCACCGCGACAGTGAGCGCGTCGCCTACGCGCACTCCGATCCGATCAAGTACAAGCTTCTGCTCTTCCAGTGAAACATCCTTGAACTCGATGGTCTCGACGACGGCGAAGAACGGAACTTCGACTCGCGGCTGCGGCGGCCGCACTTCGGGCGGGGCTTGAGCGAAAGCGGGAACCACGAGACAAGCACAAAACAGAGTTGAGGCTGCACGCCGGGTAAAGATCGCGAATTTCATACCGAGACTCCCGAATAGGTTTCCATTCTTTAGCCAGTATATCAGGCGTAAGACCATTATCATCCGCCTCCGCATCGGCCCTATCAGACCTCGTCGCGTCGGCGGGAGTCAGCCGGTACCGCAAGAGCGGCGAAACCTCAGTCGGGGAGCGACAACAGGTACGAACAGATCTTTTCCATGTCGCTTGGGGTAAACGGGTATCGCGGCATGATCGTGCCGGGCGACATCGCCTGCGGCTCGCGGAAGTGACGCGCAAGCCACGCCTTGTTGCGGTGGCGGAACGTTCCGTTAAGCGGCGGCCCGACCTTCATACCTACACCGTTGACGAGATGGCATGCGCCGCACCGGTTGGCCTGGTAGATGAGTGCGCCCTCCACGGCGAACGTGGGCGCGGCCTGCAGGGCGGAAGCGTTCTGGGGGGTCAGCTTCAGCAGGAACGCCGCGAGAGCGTTTAATTGCGAATCGCTCAGTTGAATGGGCGGCATCATGCTGCCAGGCACAAGCGTCGCGGGCCGTTTGAAGTGCGCGATCATCCACGCCGCCGATTTCCGGATCGCCGTATTCGCCAGGTCCGGACCGATTTTCGCGCCTCCATCCCCCACCGCGTGGCAACTGGAGCAATTTTCTTTTCGGAAATACCCAATGCCGGCCATCTCCTCGGGCGACAACTGAAGCCACTCCGTCGGGGCGGAGAAATCGATCTCCACCGCGGCTGTTTTCGGCGTTGTGGCGATCGCCGCCGCGGTCAGTCCCGCCCAGCCAAGCAGCGCAAGAAACACGACGCCGAAGGCCGCATAGCGCTGCGTCACGCGCCTTACCCTGCCGCGGTCGAGGAACGGAACTAGAACCAAGGCCAGAATCGCAAGCGTGGGCAGTACGATACTCCCCACTATTTCGAGCGGACCCTCGAAGAACTTCAGCGTCTGGAACAGGAATAGAAAATACCAATCGGGCCGGGGCACGTACGTGGTATCCGTGGGATCTGCCAGCCGCTCGAGCGGAACGTGAACGGCCACCGCCATCGCGAAAAGAATTACGAAAGCGGCGAATATGGCGACGGTATCCTTGTAGACCTGCTCCGGATAGAACTTCTTCATCGGTTTCGTTTCGTCGCCAGGCGCCGGCGCTATGCCGTGCTTTCTTACCAGATACACGTGCGCGATGATCATCATCGTCGTGACCGGCGGAAGCAACAACACATGCATACCGTAAAAACGCGCGAAGGTCACGACGCCGATTGCGCCCTCGCCGCCGAGCAGCCGCGAGAGGTAAGGACCGAGGAAAGGCGCCTTTGAAGCGATCTGCACCGTGACGACGGTTCCCCAATAGGCCCGGTTGTCCCACGGCAGCAGGTAACCGGTCAGACCGTACGCGAGCGTCAGCAAGAGCAGCGCCACGCCGGCCATCCAGGTGGCTTCGCGCGGTTTCTTGTACGCCCCGAAGAGAAATACCTGCGCCATGTGCAGCGCGACCACCACGATCATCATGCTCGCGCCCCAATGGTGGAGATTGCGAATCAGCCGGCCGCCGGCCACTTCGGTCACAATGTAGCGCAGGCTGTTATAGGCTTCGCCGGGCGTCGGCGCGTAGTTGAACGCGAGCAGGATTCCGGTGAAGGCCTGCAGCATGAACAGGAACATCGCCACGCTGCCGAAAATGTGCCGCCAGCCGCTCGAAGCGGGAACCTCCTCGTAAAGGAAATTGCGGATTGCGGTCTCAAGGCCGGTCCGATGCTCGATCCAGCCTGTAACGTGCCTCACGATGCGCATCATTCCGCGCTCTCCGATTCCACAACCTTGCCGAGCAGCAATTTGCCTTGCTCGATCCTGACCTCATAGCGGTCGAGCGGTCGAGGCGCCGGGCCGGACAACACCTTCCCTTCAGGTGAAAACGTGGAGGTGTGACAAGGGCACAGGAACTGCCGCTTCCCGTCGTCCCAGTGGTACGCGCATCCGAGGTGGGTGCATTGCGGAGCGAGCGCGATGACTTCCGTATCCGAAACTTTGAGAGCCCACGCCGTGGTTCGTTCGCTCGTGATCTTCCAACCGTCCACGCGGTTATGCCGGAACACGAGTTCAGTTGGCGTCTTGGGCGCGAGTTTTGCGACCTCCGCCGCTTCCGTCCACTCTTCCCTCTTGCGCAGCTTCGGCGGAAACAGGAGGTAAATCGATGCGGGAAGGGCGAGCGCCGCTCCAATCAGGCCCCAAAGCCCATAGATAACCGACAAAAAAAAGAAGCGACGCCCATTATTCGATTCTTCGTGACTCACGCTCTATATTCTAATGCCGGGGAAACGCGGCGCAAGTAAACAAGATGCAAAATATCGGGCGGCCAACGCGCGGTAAGATTGTTGTGAGGAAACCGGATGTCCATTTCCATGATTCAGCAGATCCGCTCCGCTGTCGCTAATCTAAACCCGGAGGATGTTCGCAGGATCGCCAGCCAGCGCGTGACCATCGGTCTCACGGCGGATTCGGGAGCGAGCCTCGCCTCCATGGAAGATTTTCTCATCCCGTCCGGCGTGTCGCGCGAGAAGCGCATGGAAGTGCTGCCGATGGTGTACCGGCCCGGCGATCCGGGAGCGCCCGCGCAATTCGACGTCGAGCTCTATGAGCAGGGACTCGCCTGCCCCCGGACTGCCTTCACCTATTACTCGGGCGACCCCGGGCGCACGGTACGAGACGTGCTCGATCAGCGGCCCGAGATCGCCGTCCCGCTGGCCCGCAGCTTTCCGCCATTCCGCAAACCGGCAGTAGAGGATATCATCGCGAAGATTTCCCGCGAGAATGCATTATTCACGGTACTGACGGCGCTGCCGAACGTGATGCCCAGTTTTCTGGAATTGCCTTGGGTTTTTGGCGAATTCGCTTCCGACACCGCGTTTCTAACGGTGAACCAGATGAGAATGGCGTTCCTGATCGCTGCTTCAAGCGACAGCGCCATCGGGTATTCGGAGCAGAAGACGGAGATTGCGTCGATTGTCGGGGGAGCGTTCGGATGGCGGGCCCTGGCTCGCGAGCTTGCGGGGAAGATTCCTCTGGGAGGAGGCCTGATGGCGAAAGGAGCGATCGCGTTCGCGGGCACGTACGTCGTCGGTTTGGGCCTCGAACGTCTGCATCGCATCGGTTATGGCCTTACCAGGGCGGAGAGGAAAGAAGCGTACGCCGCGGCCGTCGAACGCGGAAAGGGTGTGGTTGCCCTGCTCCTGGAAGGGCTTAAGACCCGCCGCAAAGCGCGAGCGGCGTAACCTCGCGCCGCCCGCCGCCGTACAATATTCAGGAGCCGAAACATGCGTCAACTGATTGCAGGACTATTTCTAGGGCTGTCGGCCATGATTGCCGCCGATACGCTCACGTTGCGTTCCGGAAAAACGGTTACGGGAAACTACCTCGGAGGCACGTCGCGCCAGGTGCGAATGGAAGTCGGGGATCAGGTTCAGACATTCGATGTCGGTTCCGTAGCCTCGATCGCATTTCAAGATCAGAAAGCGACGGGGGCGGCCGCGGCGCCGCGAACGCCGCCGGACCTGTCGAAGGAGCGCGTGACGATACTGCGTCCGCTGTCCTCTGAAGCCGCCGCGGCTACGCGTGCGGTCGAACTTCCGGCCGGCACGACGCTCACGATCCGCATGATCGACGCCGTCGACTCGGAAGTGAACGAGGTGGGACAGACGTTTCGCGCGAGCCTTGATGAACCCGTCCGGATCGGTTCCGATATCGTGATTCCGCGCGGCGCCGACGTGCTGGCCAAGCTCTCGGCGGACAAACAATCCGGGAAGCTCAGCGGGCGCACGGAGCTCACCATGGATCTGGTCTCGGTGACGGTGAACGGGAAGGCGATCGACGTCAATACCCAGGAAGTGACGACGGCGAGCGACTCTCGATCGAGCGGGACGAAGAAGAAAGTCGCCGGTGGCGCGATTGCGGGAGCGTTAATCGGCGCGATCGCCGGCGGCGGAAAGGGTGCGGCGATCGGAGCCGGGGCGGGAGCGGGAGTCGGGACTGCCGCGCAAGTCTTCACGAAGGGGCAACGCGTACGCATCCCTTCCGAGACCCGCCTCACCTTTACGCTGGACAATCCGATCCTGCTTTGATTCCAGGAACCGCGCGCGGCCGGATGCGAGCAGCCTGGACCGCCGGAGTTCAGAGATGATGGAGAAACTGCTAGTGGCAACGATGGCGGCGGCGGGCCTGAGCGCCGAGGTTCTCATCGAAGGCAAGGCCGACAGCCGCATCCGGGTCCTAATCTTCGAGGATCTTCAATGCCGCGACTGCGCGGTCTTTCGCCGCATGATGGACCAGCAGATTCTGCCTAAGTACAAGGACCGAATCGCGTTTCTCCACCGCGACTTCCCGCTTCCCAAACACGATTGGGCAAGAAAGGCGGCGGTTGCGGCCCGCTTTTTCGAGTCGAAACGGGCCTCTCTCGGACTCGATTACCGGCGTCACATGCTGTCCACGTTCGAGTCGGTGACAGTAGACACGTTCGGACAGAGTCTTTACGAATTCTGCCGCACGCACGGCGTGGACCCCGCCGAGGCCCAGGATGCGCTGATCAAGCCGGAATTCGCGGAGAGAGTCGAGAGGGATTCCCGCGAAGGAGAGACGCGCGGCGTGACCAGGACGCCCTCGGTATTCGTCAACGGCATGCCCTTCATCGAAACGTTTTCTTTTGAAAGCATATCGAAGGCCCTGGACGAGGCGCTGTCAAGTGCAAAGTGAAAAGCGGCCGGCGGCGATCGTGACGGGAGCGAGCCGGGGCATCGGGCGTGGGATCGCCATCGAGCTCTCGCGCACGCATGACGTGCTCGCCACCTACAGGGGCCGCGTTGATGCCGCGGAGAGCCTCCGCGCCGAAACCGGCGCTGCGATTCTCCAGTCCGACATATCTTCTTCGGCCGACCGCGCCGCGCTTATCGAACATGCCCGCGCGAGGTTCGAAAAGCTCGATCTGCTCGTGAACAATGCCGGAATGCCGGTTCGCGAGCGGCTCGATCTGCTGGACGCCACCGGGGAAAGCTTCGACGAGTTGATCTCAACCAATCTCAAAGGTCCCCACTTCCTGACACAGCTCGCCGCCCGCTGGATGCTCGAGAAGGATGCCGGTCGCATTGTGTTCATCACCTCGATCTCGGCGTATGCGGCTTCGCTGAACCGCGCCGAGTACTGTATCTCAAAGGCTGGGCTGAGCATGTCGGCCTCGCTTTGGGCGCAGCGTCTCGCGCCGCGTGGAATCAAAGTTTTCGAGATCCGGCCGGGCATTATTCGGACCGACATGATCTCCGCCGTGGAAAAATCGTACGACGAGAAGATCGCGGGCGGCCTGCTGCCTCAGCGCCGCATGGGCGAGGCCGTGGATGTTGCGAACGCGGTGCGCGCGATCGCCGATGGCCTGCTCGACTATTCGGCCGGGCAAGTCCTGAACGTGGACGGCGGCTTCCATATGCGGGGGCTGTAGACGGATGCGTCACCAGCCGATGACGTAGTCGTCCTTCGCCGGGCTGACGCCCGCCTGCATGACGCCGCTGACGGGGTCGATTCGCACCATCTTGACGGCCCCGGCGCCCGATGGCTGCTGGCGGTAGGGGCCTTGGCGCGGGCTGATTTCGATGCGATGCCCGCGCGCGGCGAGCGCCGGGGCAATCGCGTCGGCCAGTATCTTGGGCAGAGTGAGTTTCCCCTCCACGGGCTGAGGAAACATGGATGCATGGAAGCTTGTCGTGGTGACCGTTGGAGCTTCAAGGGCCTGCTGCAGGTTCATACCGTATTCCTGAACGTTGAGAAACGCCTGCAGCATCGCCTGCGGCTGATTGTCGCCGCCCGGCGTGTTCCACGCGAGATAAGGCTTGCCGTTCTTCAGCGCGATGGCCGGATTGATGGTGTGGCGAGGGCGCTTGCCCGGCTCGAGCCGGTTGACGTCGTTCTCGTCAAGACTGAAGTACGGGAGGCGGTCGTTGAGGACGAAGCCGCCGCCTTCGACAACCAGGCCGCTTCCGAACGTGGCGTTGACGCTATGGGTGACGGAAACGACGTTGCCGAATTTGTCGGCGATTACGAAGGACGATGTTTCGCCCTGAGCCGAAGGCTTCTCCGCCGAAGGCGCGGTGGATGGCCCGCCGCTTTCGTAGGAGACTTCATGACCGGCAAGAACGGCCTTTCCCGAGCGCGGATCGCCCGGAGGAGCGGCCCCCCGCATGGCGCGATCGGTCCTGATCAAGGCCCGGCGCGCGTTACCGTAGTCTCTCGACAGCAGCGCGGAGACCGGCGCATCGGTGGTCCGCGGGTCCGAGATGTAGCGGTCGCGGTCGGCGAAGGCGAGCTTCAGCGCTTCCGTCACCAGGTGCACGTATTCGGGCGAATTGTGCTTCAACCGCTTGAAGTCGGAGGGCTCCATGATGTTCAGCGCCATCAAGAGCACGATGCCTTGCGAGTTCGGGGGACATTGATAGATGTCGAGATCCTTGTAGGGCGCGTGGATCGGCTCGGCCTCCTCGGGCTTGAAGGAGGCGAGGTCCTCGTAGCGAATCAGACCGCCCTGCTTGCGGTAGAAATCGTCGATCAGACGCGCGATGGGCCCTTGATAGAAGGCATCCGCGCCTCCCTCGGCAATGGCGCGGAGGGTCTTTGCGAGATCGGGTTGGACGAAGAGATCGCCGGGAGCGAACGGTTTTCCGTTCTTGAGGAAAGCCGCAACGGAAGTGGGGAACGGCGAAATTTTCCTCGCTCCTTCCGCGTGCATGGAGGCGCTCCAGAAAGTGAGCGGGTGGCCTTCGGCGGCGGCCTCGTGGGCGGGACCGATGAGCTTCCGATAGTCGAGCGTGCCGTATTTCTTCAGCGCCAGATCGAATGCGCCCACGGCTCCGGGCACGGTACTCGAGAGCGGCCCGGCGTCCGGAATCTTTCCCAGTTTGCGGTAGAACTCGCGAGTGGCGAGCTTTGGCGCGGGCCCGGTACCGTTGATGAAAATGGTGCGCTTCTCCTTCGCGAGATAGGCGAGAATGAACGCGTCGCCGCCGATGCCGGCCTGATGCTGTTCGACGACTGCGGTCATGTAGAACATCGCAACGGCCGCGTCGAACGCGTTTCCGCCCGATTGCAGGATTTGAGCGCCGGCCAGCGCTTCGAGCGGATGCTCGGCTGCGACCATGCCGTGAGTGCCCATCACGACGGGCCGCCAGAAGGGGCGCGACGCGGGTTCCTGCGCCAGGGCGAGGGGTATAGTCAATTGCGCCGTCAATAAGGTCGCGAGGCAAAGAAACCTCTGCATGAACATGTCAGACCTCCTTCGGAAGTACAAATGTAGCGCAAAGGCGGTATTCTGGGGATCACCCCATGACTGAAGAGGCGTTTATACAGTTGGAAGAAGCGCTGCGGGCCGGCGGCGCGGATCGGGCGTTCGATTTTCTCGCGGAGAAGTTTCGCGCGGAAAAGAAGTACCCGCTGCTGTTTGAGCTGCGGTTGATGCAGAAACGGCGGGAACTCGGTATGCCGCTGTTGCAGATCGGCTCGCTTGACGACGTGACCGCGGACACGCGGCCCGCGTATGAAAAGGGATTCATCGATGCGGCGCGGGAAACCGGCGGCCTGTTTCTTGGCGACGGCGATATTCCGCGCGCGTGGTCTTACTTTCGAGCCATCGGCGAGGCGGCCCCGGTCGCGGCGGCGATCGAGAAAGTGGAAGCGGGCGGCGACATCGACGCTATCCTTGAAATCGCGTACCACGAGCGCGTGAATCCGAAGCGGGGATTTGAGCTGATTCTGGCGAACCACGGCCCGTGCCGCGCGATCACAAGTTTCGGGCAGTTCCCCGGGCGTGAAGGACGCGAAGAGAGCCTCAAATTGCTGGTTCGGACGCTCTATCGCGACATCTGTGAAAGCATGAGGCGGACCATTTCAGCGCAGGAAGGCGCGGAACCGTCGAGCGGCAGCTTGCGCGAGCTGATGGCCGGACGCGAATGGCTTTTCGAAGGGCACAACTACTATGTGGACACATCGCACCTGATCTCTATTGTTCGATTCAGTCTGGAGTTGGAGGATCGCGAGACGCTGGCGCTGGCGGTTGAATTGACGGAGTACGGCGCGCGGCTGTCTCCGATGTTTCAGTTCAAAGGCGATCCGCCGTTTCAAAATGTATACGAGGATTGCGGACACTATCTGCACGCGCTGCTCGGCGAAGATACCGACGCCGCCATCGCGCATTTTCGAAAGAAACTGGAAGACGACGACCCGAACGACGTGACGGCGAGCGTGGCGCAGGCGCTGGTTGGACTGCTCGCGCACGCCGAGCGGTTCGCGGAAGCGATCGAGGTATCGCTTCAATACCTGCGAGACGCGGAGCCTTCCCAGCTTGGTTGTCCGACCGTTCTGCAACTTTGTCAGGAAGCGAAGGATTTCGATCGCTTGCGCGGTCTGGCCCGGGAAAAAGGGGACTTGTTGGGGTTCCTTTCAGGAGCGATCGGTTGCCGTCCTTGATGAACGATCGCGCGGGGCAAATTGGGCCTGGCAATCGCTATGATCAAGCTATAGTGCTATTACCTGTTGGGTCAACCCACAATATTTCACCAAAATGAATACACGCCTCACCATTGATAAAGCAGGCCGCGTCGTCATCCCCAAGCCATTGAGGGAAGAGTTGCATTTGGAACCCGGCGACTCCCTGGAAATGGAAAGCGCCGGGGAGCGGATTACTCTGCGCCCGGTGCGTGGGACCGGTCCGCTCACGAAAGAACATAGCGTCTGGGTATTCCACGCCGGGCAATCTCTGCCCGCCTCTGCTACCGATGAGATACTGCGGCAGATTCGCGAAGAGCGCGACTTGGTGAATCTCGGCAAGCCTTGAGTTGTTTATCCAATTCGACAAATCCAGCGGCTGCTGTGGAGCGCACAGCTTGGCCGAAGTCTACTCCACGCTGACGCGGATGCCGGGTAAGCATCGTATCGGCGCCGAACAGGCAATGCTGTTCATCGGCAGTATTCGCAAGCGGCTCTCGATCATCGCGCTCGACGGTGATGAGTATACGGATGCATTGGAGGCGTCGGCGGCTCTTGGAATTGTAGGCGGCGCAATCTGTGACGCCATGCTCGCGCATTGCGCCATCAAAGCCAAAGCGAAAGCAATTTTTAGCTGGAACAGCCGGCACTATGTGCAATGTGGGCCGGAAGTGATGGGTCGGCTGCGAACGCCTTGAGTTTCCCAACTACTCGACGACGGCGACGCTCGCGATCGTCCACGGTCCCGTGCGCAGCTCGCGGACGATTGCGCCTTTCTGGTTCACTTCGGCGAGCCGCCGCCCCGTATAGTCCGAAACAAGAAGGTTCCCGCCCGGCAAGAGAGCCATTCCGGAAACCCATCCGAACTGTATGTCCAGCTTCTGCCCACCGACCGAGCGTATAATCCTGCCGGCTTTATCCACTTCGACGATCTCGCCCGGATTCGTCATGCCCACGATTGTGTTTCCGCTCTTCAGGCGCAACGCCTTGTACGGCAATCGCGTTTCACCTGGAGCGAAGGTCCAGACGATATCCCCGGCGCGGTTGACTTCAATGATCTTGCCCGCGCGCTCGATCGCTATGAGCGTGGTCCCCGCATCCGTGCGGCGGCAGTTACGCATCCGCATATTCGCCATGTCCGCGTTCTCGTATTTCCAGACGATCTTTTTCTTCGGATCGACCTCGATCACGCGGCCTAACCGTGCATCCCCGATGAGCGTGTTCCCGTTGGGCAGACGTTCGGCGGTAATGGGATGCTCCAGTCCTTCGTCGGGCCCGTAGCTCCAAACGGTGCGCTGCCGGGCGTCCATCTCGGCGACGGTTTTCTTCGGTCCCATGGTGTAGAGCACATGTCCATTCGGAAGAGACTGCACGTCGTGACCGCGAAAATTGGGCGCGCGCCACAATACTTTGCCAGAAGGCCACAACAGACCGAGGACCTCGCCGCCCGGGCCGTGATCGGCGGCGACGATATTGACCTCGTCCTTCTTCGCCAGGCGCCTGTCGAGGAAGGCGAACATCCTCTTTTCGGCGCGTTCGGCATCCGCGCCCTTGAAACCGTGGTCCGAACCCTCGATCGTTTCAAGCTCGGCATGGACGCCCGCGGCGCGCAAGCGGTCGATGAGCCATACGGACTGCGCATGCTCCACGTAGCGGTCCACCGATCCATGAACGGCGAGCACCGGCGCGGCGAAGGGAGTCACCCAGTTGATGGGGCTTGCCCGCACGTGCGCCTTGCGCGCATGCTCCAGATCTCCTCCCAGAAACAGCGGCAGCACCTCGGCGGCATCCACGCTTTTGCCGTAGGACTTCGTGAAATCGGTGGGCCCGAAGTAATCGACCACGCAGGAAACGCGGCTCGATTCCTCGAGATGCGGTCCACTCCCCTCAAGCTCGCGGACGCCCGCCGTCAATCCAAGAAAGAGGGCAAGGTGGCCACCGGCCGAACCGCCCGTGGCGCAGATGCGGTCCTCATCGAGCGAGAAACGCGAGGCGTGGGCCCGCATCCACCTTACAGCCGCTTTCACGTCTTCGACAGGCGCGGGGAACTGGTTGACGGGGGAGAGGCGATAACTCACCGTGGCCGCCACGTAACCACGCTGCGCGAGCTTGATGCACAGCGGCAGATAGCTCTCGCGGTTACCGCGCCTGAAACCGCCGCCATGTATGCACACGACGCCGGGGAACGGTCCCGGACCGTTGGGACGAACCACGTCGAGCGCGAGTTTGCCGCCGACGTTCGAGTACTGGAGATTCGGTTCGTAGATCACGTTCTCCGGCATCGGCGGAACCGGGGGTTTCGGCAGCGGCTGGACTTGAGCCGCCAGCGGAAGGGCGAGCGCGAGAATGCACAGTCTGGTCTGCATGGTTTTCAACAGGGACCTGCCCCTTATAACAATCATGGTATCAGCCTCCGAAGACGGCCTGCGCCGCGAGGACAAGGCCAAAGCCGAAGACTGAGACGATGACCTTCATGGTGGTCCAGCTTCGCAGGGTCTGGGGAACGGTCATGCCGAAGTATTCCTTCACCATCCAGAAGCCCGCGTCGTTCACGTGGGAGAGAATCGTACCGCCGCAGGCGACGGCGAGCACAATCATCTCGGGCTGGTAGCCCTGAAGCCCTTTCACGAGCGGCGCTACAATCCCCGCCGCCGTGATGATGGCCACCGTGGCCGAGCCTTGCGCTACGCGCATTGCGGCGGCGATGATATAGGCAACAATCAGCGGAGAGACGTTCGAGGAAGCAAGCAGCTTGCCGGCATAGGGTCCGACGCCGGAATCGACGATCACTTGCTTGAACGCGCCGCCGCCGCCCATGATGACTAGCAGCGTGCCGATGGGAGCGAGCGAATTGGTGGCCATGATTGCGATCCTGTCGCGGCTGAGACCGCGCGCCGAGCCGAAGACGATCATGGCGGTAAGCGTGGTCACCGTCAGCGCGGTAAACGGATGACCGAAGAAGCCGAGGATGGATTTTCCGGGAGCGTCCGTCATTTCGAAAATGGTCGCGGCGAAAATGAAAATGACCGGCATCAGAAGAATCAGGATCACGAGCCATACGGGAGGGGGAGATCCGGTGTCCGTCGAAGAGGTTTCGGCGGATTGCCTTGCCATCTCCGGCACCGGAATGTTGAGACGCTTCGAGATCCAACCGCCGTAGAAGATGCCGCCGAGGATCGCCATGGGCATCGAGACCGCGACGCCGTAAAGAATGCTGCGGCCGAGATCCGCGCCTAGCAGTTGCGCGGCCGCGGCGGGGGCGGGATGCGGCGGAACGAGCGCGTGCACGACGGTCAAGGCAGCCGTCATCGGCATGCCGTAGAAGAGGAGAGAGCGCTTCGACTCGCGAGCCAGGTTCCAGACGATCGGCACGAGAATGATAAATCCGACTTCAAAGAAGATGGGCAGGCCAACCAGGAAAGCGGCGGTCAGGACGGCCCAGGCGGCGCGATCGCGCCCGAATTTTTCGAGAAGCCAGTCGGCAAGCTCGCGCCCTCCTCCCGAGTGTTCGAGGAAGCGTCCAATCATTGCGCCAAGCCCGACCACGACGGCGATGAAGCCTAGCGCCTCGCCGAAGCCGGTCTGGACGGACTTGAGCACTTGCGCCGGGGCCATGCCGGCCGCGAGGCCAAGCGCCATGCTCGAAAGCAGGAGGGCGAGAAAAGCGTGGAGCCGCACGACCAGGATCAGGAAAAGCAGCAGTCCGATCGAGGCGAGCGTCAGTGCGATGAGATAAGGGCCATTCGCGGGCATGAGTTGGTTATTCTACAATGTCCGCGCGACGAAAGCTTGCGAACCCCTGGTGGCAGCCAGATGGCGCCGGATTCAGGCCAGTGGGTTGCGCCACCTCAACGGGGGGAAGCGGGCGAAGTCCGTGCCGGTGGAACAGAGTTCCGCTCCGTGCTCGATGGCCAGGGCGGCCAGGTGCGCATCGGATGAGAGATTGCCGCAGAATCGGCAAGTGGCGCGGACCGGGGTGAACGATTATCGCGGACGGCTGTAGTCGTAATCCCTGTCAACGTTTCAGTGCTGTGCGCTCTGATGCGTCTGTGGTGGACTGCATTTTCGGGGTAACATAGGAAATTCCATGAAATCTACGGTGATCGCGAAGTGGCTTGTTCGAGCTTTGTGTCTGACGGCTATATTTGCGTGTACGGGGGCGCCGGCTGAAGCCAGTATGCTCTCCGGCACTTCCCTCACGGGCGAACTGTATTTCGGATCGGATTTCTCCCGCAACTGGTTCTATCCGCCCACGGCGGCTTGTGGTTTGAATTATGAAGGCGCCACAGTGACAGTCTCGGATGCGGCAACTGAGTTCTGCTTTTTTCTCGCTGGATATCTCGCGGTTGATTTCAATGCCACCAATCCACAGCTAACGGTGATCTTCAACACGCTGCCGCTCGGCACGGTTCCTACTGTCACGATTTACCTGACCGACACTGCTTTCGAAGGTCTTACAGTCTCCAAACTGACGGACTCCTTCCCTGGCGGATTGAGTAGCCAATTGGCGGGTGATCGAATTACGCTCACATGGCCGGGCGGCGAGGCGAACTTTGTCCCTCCATGTGAAACTTCGACATGTCACTCAGCTACATTCGAGCTCACCACTGCCCAGGTCCCCGAACCGTCGACATGGCTTCTCGTAGCCTTGGCAATTTCAGCACTTGTCCTCGGCCAGGGCAGGACGAATCAGACGCGGGCGAGTTTTCAAAAAACATAGTTGTCGCGCACTAACGACCATTTTGATCCGGTCTTGTGCACTTGCGCAAAGTCGCCGTGACACCTCCGTTCGCCCCTGGGCGGATCTGATCCAAGACGTCCGTGTTACACAGCATGTCCGGAGATTGCGCCATGAATTCTCATGGGCACTGCTCACAACATATGCGGCGCTTCCGGGTATCTAGTGGGCGACCTGGGAGAACTGGGCCCGTGGCGGGTCAGGCTTTTCAGTCCGAGGCGGACTGCCGGGAGGCAGTTCACGGTTGTACAAGGATGGGTTGGGCTTGGCAGTTGCCCGCTTTCCCTTCTCTAAGTACAGTGTTTAGAACGGCCCGGAGCAGTCAACGGGGGAGGGGTCGCAGGCGTCCCTGCAGGGTTGGGGCAACGCCACAATTCCATACAGTCCGCTCGTGCCCACTAGAAACCCTGAATTCCCAACTCCTTATCCCGGACTGCGAAAGAGCCCTCTGTCCGTTCGTGGGCTTTACGGCTCGCATACGAACACTCGAATCGTTACCGTCCGGCCTGAAATCGTTTGCGGCCCTGACAGTTCATGTTCCAGACGCCGTGGGTCGGGGATATCACGGACAGTGTCGACGACGACGAATGTTAGAAATTCGCATGCAGGATGAGCAATGTAAGATTGGATGTCAACGTGCATCTGCTCAATGATCCTCTTCCATCGTTGGCGTCTGTCTATCCACTTGACTTCGACGAATAATCTAAGTGCCTTGCTGCAAAGATCGACGAATTTGTGCGTCCCCGCGCGAGAAGGCACTGGCTCCTCTTTAACCAAGTCGAATACAAGCGGCCGCAGTATCACGAATAACAGATCGCGAACATCGTCCTCGCATTCAACTAACCACGGCCGGAGGCCCTTTTCTCGGGAATTGAACGACCGTATGGTGGGAGTGAGAGATTCGATCGTCCTTCGGACGCCGAACATCAGTGCCTCCCTGCCTTCGAACTGAATAACTGTACGTCTTTCATCAATCATTCCGCATGTCACAGCTTCAAGGTGCTCTCCGAGAAAGGCTGCGAAGCAGTGATACGGCGCTGAGATGGACGTCCCGCCCGTCGTCGCCACGCTGTAGGTATCAGCCTCGTTCGCAATATCCACATCGATTCCAGGAACATCTTTCGCCCATTCTACGGGCTGGGCGCGCAAGAAGAGCTCGTATGCCCAGGACCTGCGCGCGAAGTCCTCGCGCTCCTTGTCCGTGAGGGATATCCGCACGTGCCTGAAGTCCCGCAGCTCTTCTACCCACTGATCGCTGTAGATGAGGCGTTCCCTTTGAAGGGTTTCTAAGTCCTGACGGACGTGCTCCGGAATGTGATTAAAGAATCGACCGAACGCCTCAGTCGGGATCCTCCCGTATGTTGATTCTTCTGTGGAAGACCCCAAGGGTTCCGAAGGTTCGTCGTCGCAGTCGCCCATTGACGCATCATAGCTCCTCGTAACGACCGACCATTAGCGACGTTTTACGGCCGGTAAGGATGCCGCAGTAGTCGATTGTCAGGCCGAAACTCAGGCCAGAACTTCCCTTACGATCCGCGCGTCGTAGACGGAGGTGAGCTTTTCTTTGAGCCCGCTCTGGTCGAACACCAATTGCCGGTAGTCCAAGCCGAGCAGATGCAGGATCGTCGCGTGCCAATCCGTGACGCTCACTGGATGCTCCGCGACTTCATAGCCAACGTCGTCGGTCATTCCGTACGAGATACCGGGTTTGATCCCCGCTCCAGCCATCCAGAGAGTGAACGCTCGCGGATTGTGATCGCGGCCGGCATCCCTGGCGTTCTTCTCGAATTGCGCGATCGGCATTCGCCCGAACTCGCCGCCCCAGAGCACGAGAGTTTTGTCCAGAAGGCCGCGCTGCTTCAGATCCTGGAGCAGCGCCGCTACCGGTTTATCCGTACGCGCGCATGCGGTCTTCAGATTCTCCTCAATCTGCGAGTGATTGTCCCAAATCTGGCCGTTGATATAGATCTGAACGTACCGGACACCGCGCTCCACCAACCGCCGCGCCATCAGGCAGCGCCGCGCATAGGAATCGGACGGCTGTTCACCGACTCCGTACAACGCCAGCGTCTCCTTGCTCTCTTTCGAGACATCCAATGCGTCGCTTGCATCCACCTGGAGGCGGGCGGCCAACTCGTAGCTCGCGATGCGAGCATCCAATTGCAGTTGACCCGGGCGATTGCGTTTGTGTATCAGGTCAAGCCGGCTCAGCAGATCGCGCTCCGCCTGAACCAACTCCGCGGCCTGCTTCCGCTCCGGCTGCAGGTTCAAAATGGGCGATCCCACCGAGCGCAGCCGCATTCCCTGATAGACCGGCGGCAGAAAACCGGATTGCCAGTTCTGAACTCCATTTACCGGAAGTCCCATCGGATCGTCCAGCACCACGTAGGCCGGGAGATTCTGGCTTTCGCTCCCCAATCCATAAGCGACCCATGCGCCGATGGCCGGACGCCCCCCAATGATCCGTCCGGAATGGATCATAAACAGGGCCGGCTCGTGGTTTGGATGCGTCGTGAACATGGACTTGATCACGGCGATATCATCCACCTGCTTTGCGAGGTGAGGCATGATTTCCGAAACCCACGTGCCCGACTGGCCGTGCCGCGCAAATTTGAAAGGACTTCGCAGCAACCCGCCTGCGCCTTCCGGTGCGGTGAGATCGGCCGCTACTTTATCGAAGTACGCCTCTCCGTGATGTTTGTCGAGTGTGGGTTTGGGATCGAACAGATCCATCTGGCTCGGCCCGCCGTGCATGAACAACTGGATGACAGATGTCGCCTTGGGCTCGAAATCGGGCCGCCTCGGCTTCAGGTCGTAGGAGCGGCGGGCGCCCTCCAAACTTGCGCCGTAGACGTCCTTGCTGATCAGGCCGGCTAACGCGGCCCCATACAGACCATCCGAGACACGATTAAAGAATCCGCGGCGAGATACTAAGTTGGACGTAGACATGAAATGCGCCTCAATCGATGTATAGGAATGCCGCCGAATTCAACATGGTGTGACAAAGCCTTCCGAGCGAAAGCTTCGCCAGTCCTTCCAGGCTGAGCTTCCGCTCCTCATCGTCCGGAGGCCTGCTCAGGGCCATCCAATATAACTTCTCGACCTGTTGCTTTGGATCGCTGCCGGCTTCCTGTTTGACCCTTCCGGCGAATGAGTCCGCCATGTCGTCGACCATTCCGTTGTTCATCAAGTGGAGAGCCTGCGTCGCTACCGTCGAGTCGACCCGATCGACGCAATTCGGGGTCATGGCCGGAAAATCAAAGTTGTCGAGAATCGTCGGGATGTTGCTCCGGCGCTGCTGCACGTAGATGCTGCGCCGCCAACCCTTGCCGGCTTCGACAGGCGTCACCAGGCCGTCGCCGCGCACTTGAACCGGCGCGGGAGCTCCGTAACGCGCTTCATCGAGGCGCCCCGAGACCAGCAGCATCGTGTCGTTCAGAACTTCGGCGCTCATTCGTCTTAAGCTCATCCGGGAGAGCAGCGCGTTATCGGGATCCTTCTCCTCGTGAATCGAATCAATCTTCGAGTCTTGCCGGTACGCGCCTGACGTCATCATCAAGCGCTGCATCGCCTTGACGCTCCAGCCCTGCACGACGAACTCGACGGCAAGCCAATCGAGCAGCTCGGGGTGCGTCGGCGCCGCGCCCGCTTTGCCGAAGTTCGCCATCGTCGTCACGATGCCCGTCCCGAAATGTTCCTTCCAAATCCGGTTAACCATGACCCGCGCCGTGAGCGGATGATCCGGCCGAACCAGCCACTGCGCGAAAGCGAGGCGCCGGCCGGTCTTCGGCGCGCCCGGCCACGGGGGCTTCACCACGAACGGAGTTTTTCCGTCGGTCAGGACGGAGGGAACTCCAGGCCCCACCAGTTGGCCGAAGTTCGTGGGACTGCCCCTGCGGAGCACATAGGTCGGAGACGGTTCGCCGCGATCCCAGAGCGCGTGAATCTTCGGATCGGGCGACTGGGCGGCGAACGCCTTCACCTGACGGTCCACCTCGTCCGCTTCCTTCGCATAAGCTGCGTCGACTCTCCGCAACTCGCGAGGACTCACTCGCAGCCGGGACTCGTACTTCTTGGCGAGCTCTTTTTGCGGCTCCGTGCGCTGGTCGGCCGCCGTCGTGAACATCTTTCGAAGGTCTTCGTGCAGCTCTTTCGGCAGCTCGGCCAACCGCTGCTCGAAGACTCTCTTCGTCGCCGCTTCCGCTTTCTGCTTCAACTCCTCCTGCAGCGCGGCCGTCCGTACTCTCGCTTCGGCCGCCTGTAGTTCGCGAGCGCGTTGCTCCTGCATGAGCTGAAAGGGTGTGGCAAGAGGAGTGACATAGGGCAGGTAACGGCCCGAGAATGTCCGGCCGTATTTTTCGGCGGTCAGTGGAGGAACCCAGTCGTGCTCATCGTATGCACCTTTGAACACATCCAGCAGCCGGTAGTAGTCCCGCTGCGGTATCGGATCGTACTTGTGGCTGTGGCACCGCGCGCACTTCATGGTCAAACCCATAACGGACGCACCGAGTATATCGACTTCATCCGCGATCACATCCAGCCGGTCGTCGACGAAATTGACTTCCCGCTCATTCGTCGAATCCGGTCCCATGGCGAGGAATCCGGTGGCGATCAGGTTGTCCATCAGCTCCGGCGTGACGACCGGCGCGATTTCGTAGTTTTCGAGCTCGTCGCCGGCGATTTGCTCCAGCAGAAAACGGTTGTACGGTTTATCCGAATTGAACGAGCGGATGACGTAATCGCGATAGCGCCAGGCGAATGGCCGGATGGTATCGGCGCTCAGCTTGCCGCCGGTCGAATCGGCATAGCCGGCAAGATCCAGCCAAAAGCGGCCCCAGCGCTCGCCGTAACGCGGGGACGCGAGCAGGCGATCGATCAGCTTCTCGTAGGCCAGCGGATCCGGGTTGGCCTGAAAGGCCAAGGCTTCGGAAGGCTCGGGCGGCAAGCCGGTCAAGTCAAAGTAGGCTCGCCGGATCAACGTCAGACGATCGGCTTCGGCCGATAAGGTCAGACCCTTGTCCTCCAGCTTTTTGAGAACGAAGGCATCTATCGGATTCTTGACGCGGCTGGTATGCGCGACCTTCGGCGGCTTCGCCGCGCGCGGAGGCTGAAAGGCCCAAAACTGGCGGTCTTTATCGCTGACCAGCGGGTCGGACTCGGTCGAAGCCACATCCGGTCTAACGTTCCCTTCCGGCGCGCCGGCATCGATCCATCGGGCGATTTTTTCCATTTCCGCCGGCGTTACCGGCTTCACACCCGCGTCGAGCAACCCTTTCTTCGGAGGCATGTCTCCGGATTGCATCTTCCGCATCATCAAACTTCCGGCGGAATTGCCGGGGAGCATAGCCGGTCCCGACTTGCCGCCCCTGAGCATTCCGGCTCGCGTATGCAGGTCGAGGCCGCCGTCCTGCCGCCGCGGGCCATGGCACGCCGTACAGCGCAGCAGCATGACGGGGATGACGTCGTGCTGGTTGAGAGCGGCGGCCTCCACTTTTTTCCCCGCGCCGGAGGGAAGCGCCCCGCCCTCGATCCACGCCCGGATCGCGCCCGTTTCTTTCTCCGAAAGGCGCGGCTTACCTGCAGGCATTTTGCCTTCTCGAATCAACTGGTAAAGCCGGCTTTCGTCAGGTTTTCCGGGAACCACCACGGGACCCGACTCGCTACCCCTCATCAACCGATCATAGGCGCCGACGTCCAGGTCCTTCATCCTGACTTTCTCGCCATGGCACTCGATGCAGTTGGATTGCAGAATCGGCAGTACGCTCGATTCAAAAGCAGGAACTTCGGCCAGGGAAACCAGGCAGGCTGTGAGCGCACCGAGCGCGAGATGAAAGGTCCGGAATCCCATCAATCGTAGCCTACTACAAACCGGTACCGCGTTCGCGGTCAAACCGCGATTGGCGTGACGAGTC
Organism: Candidatus Sulfopaludibacter sp. SbA3; assembly: GCA_945893365.1. Lineage (GTDB taxonomy): Bacteria > Acidobacteriota > Terriglobia > Bryobacterales > Bryobacteraceae > SYKU01. The sequence continues at coordinate 45,146 of CAMDED010000007.1, forward strand.
ATCTACCAAAGAAACTTCAGCGCAATTTGAATCTGCCTTCCCGCCGCGGCTGAAGTCAACTCTCCGGGATTGGTGGCGTCGAACGTCCGGCTTAGACCCCGGAAGTTCGCGTGGTTCGGCAGGTTGAAGGCCTCGGCCCGAAACTGCAGCCGGCTGCGCTCGGTTATCTGAAAATTCTTGAACACCGAGAAATCCGCGCTGATCAGACCGGGCAGACTGTCGGTATTGCGGCCGGCGTTGCCCCACTTGCCCGCCGTGGTGTTTTGGAACGCGGCGGGATTGAACCACTGCTCGCGATGCCGGCCCGACGGCGGCTCGACCGGGACACCGGTAACCGCATCCGGACGGGTGTCGCCGCCCGCGTTCGAGAAGTTCGTCCGCGCCGAAACGGTGTATGGATTCCCCGTGTTAAAAGCATGAATGCCGAGGATCTGCCAACCCTCGAGCAGCACCTTGGCTGCGCCGCTGGAATTGCGTCCGAACGGCAGTTCGTAGGTGTAGCTCATTACAAACCGGTGAGCGATGTCGTAGTCGGACCGCGCTTTCTCGGCGCGCCGGTTCCGCTGGTCGCGGAAGCCCACACTGTTCCCGAAGCCGAGCGAAGCCTGCGACACTTCATCCATCGACTTTCCCCACGTATATGCGCCGAGGAAGCTTAAGCCGTTCGAGAAGCGCTTCTCAACCTTGGTCTGCAGCGAGTGGTACGTCGAACTGTTGCAGGAACACCAGTTGGTGAGGCTGCCGCCGAGGAAGGGACGAGGCCGCCGCGCGTTGGTCGCGATGCTCGCGTCCGCCGTGGGTGTCGGCGCGTTCGCATCCAGGAATTCATACAGCTTCTTCCCAGCCGAACCCGCATAGGCCGTCTCCCAAACCGTGTTCCACCCCAGGTTTCGCTGCACGCTGAGATTCCAGTGCTGGACGTAGGGATTGCGAAAACCCGGGTCGAGCGCAAACAGCGCCGGCGCCACCGGTCTTACAAACGCATCGAGCGGAAGGCCGCGGGAGAGTTGATTGACGTCCGCATTGGGAACCCCGAAAGTCACCGGATCCCAGCGCGACTCCAGATAAAACGGAGCATTGTTGGCCGGATTAGGGATGCTCAACGGCCCGGCCTCATACGACGAATAGAAAATACCATAACCCGACCGAAGCACGGTCTTCGGCGTGATCTGGTAGGCAAAGCCCACGCGAGGCGCAAGGTTGTTCCTGTCTTGCGGCGCCAGTTGCCGGGGAGCATCGCGGGTCACGGGCACTTGCGGAAAGAAATTCGAAGGCAGCGGGTCGTTGCGGCCCTTGACGATCTTGAGCGTCCCGGTCACAACGTTAAAGCTCGCCTGGGCGTCGTGCCGTTCCGTCGGATGGCTGACGAATTCGTAGCGGACGCCGAGGTTCAGCGTCAGTTTCGCGGTCAGCTTCAGATCGTCCTGTACGTAGAAGAAGTGGCCCGGCTGCTGGAACGTGTCGTTAATGAAACTGCTGACTCGGGTGTTGTCGGTGCGCCCCTGGATGAAATCGGCGAAGGCAAGTCCGGTGGCGCCGCGATTGTTGGTGTCCCTCGTAAAATTCCCCGTGAAGCCGAACCGCCCCCGGGGAGTCGGCGGCTGCAGGATGCTGAAATCCACCTTGGGCTTGAGCTCGAAGCCGAACTTCAACGTGTGGCGTCCTTTAATGACACTCAGGGTATCGATCAAGTGGACGACGTTCTCGAACTCGCGCGTGGGCTGAAAAGTCGCGCCGCCGAAGCTGGTGAGCCCGGTCACATCGAAGCGTGGCAGGCCGCCGTTGCCGGGGCCGAACGGGACGCCGGGAATCCCAACCTGAGACGAGAGGTTCTCGAAGGCATTGAACTGGAGCCGTTCGCTGCGCAGCCGCGTATACCCGATTCGAAATTCGTTGATCACCCGCGGGGAGAAAATGTGGGTCTCGCTGATGACCGCGCTGCGCGTGTTGTTGGTCCAATCGCCGGAGGCGAACTGCGCGCCAGCCAGCGGAGGCGGGATCGGCGAAGGCGGCGACAGTTCCTGATTCGACATGCTGAACCGGCCGAACATGGAGTCGTTGTCGGAAATTTTGTGATCGATGCGGAAATCCCCCTGGTCCGTCCGGCTCGGCTCCACCGGATTGATCAGGTAGTTGTTGGCGACGCCTGTAAAATTCACCGAGCCCGGAACCGTGGGGTTCGGCATCAACGCAATCAACTTGACGGCCGCCGGATCGAATTGCGACGCGGGGACGCGGTTATTCGGAACCGGCTGCTTGGTGGTGGGGTCGAGGATCGGGTTGAACCCGCTGAAATCACCCGTGCGCCACGCGGCCGGCGCGATCGTCGAAAGGAAGGTTTGGCCCGTGCGCTGGTGCGTGCCCTGGTAGTCCGCGAAGAAGAAAGTGCGATTCTTCACCAGTGGCCCGCCGCCCGCCGCGCCAAACTGGTTCAATCGGTATTTCGGCTTGACGTTTCCGGCGAAGAAATTCCTCGCGTCGAGTCTGTCGTTGCGCAAGAACTCGAAAGCGGCTCCGTGGAATCCGTTGGTTCCGGATTTGATATTGACGTTCATCACCGCGCCGCCGGAGCGTCCGAATTCAGCGCTCATGGAGTTTGTTTGGACGCGGAACTCGGCGATGGCGTCGGGCGAGGGCCCGTACACGTAGCTCGCCTCATTGGTCAGATCCTGCGAGAGGCTGTTGTTGTCGATGCCGTCAAGCAGGTAGCTGTTTTGATACGGACGAACGCCATTCGAGCTGAACCCGCCGGTCCGCTCATCGCGCGCTCCCGGAGCGGTGGGGAGCGTCCCGGACGTCAGAACCGCCAGCCGCGTGAAGAGCCGGCCGTTCAGAGGAAGATCCTCGATGCGCCGGGATTCGACGACCTGTCCCAAATAGGATGAATCGGTCTGGAGCGCCTGCGCCGCGGCGCTCACCTCCACGGTTTCGGTCACTTGGCCTACTTCGAGCGCGACGTTGAGGCCAATCCGATCCTGCACGCTGAGGCTGATTCCCGGGTTTACCGATTTCTTGAAACCAGCCGCTTCGACCGTCACAACATAGCGTCCGGGCGGCAGGGTGGTGGCCACATAGTTCCCCGACGAATCGGTGGCCATCTTAATGGCGACGACACCCGTCCCCTGGTTAGTAACAGTGACCGCGGCGGCCGGCACGGAGGCGCCGCCCGGGTCGGTGACGATGCCGACGATTGACCCTGTGGTTGTTTGGCCGAGTGCAACCATGCGAAGCATGACCGCGGTGACTACTGCCAGCGGGACGATTCTAAGTTTGTCCACTAACATTCTGCCCTCCTTAAATGCAATGTAGTGTAGAAAAGTGACGTATTGTTGAACAGTCGATCGCAGTGACGGGGGCGGCGGCTCCGGATGCCGAATAAACCAACACGGGACCTCCAGCTTTCGCGTGGACGGCCGGCCGGGAATTGCGCCAGCGTCGATTCGCATGGTACCACACCTCCCGGCACGGTTGCGTCACGAGAATCATCACCGGGTATCACACGAGGCTTTCCTTCCGGCAATAGCACGGAGTTCATGGACGGCAGGGCCGACGGCCCGCTGTAGGAACTGCCGATCGGGCAAACCGGTTGGAATATACTTCTCCGGGGCGGTATGATGGCTCGACAAGGAGTGTTTATGAGTACAACCCGCGGAATCTCACGTCGCGGCTTTGCAGCAGCCATCGGCTCGATGGCCGGATCGCGCATGCTTTCCGAAATGGCCTACGCCCAGCGTGCCGCCGTGCCCGGCGCTTTGGCAGAGGATATGGTTTGGCTCAACGCAAACGAGAATCCCGCGGGACCGCCAAAAGCAGCCATCGAGGCGATGATCAAAATCCTGCCCGATTCCGGCCGTTACCACTATCAGGAATACGGGGCCTTTTATGCCGCGGTCGCGAAGAGCGAAGACTTGGCTCCGGAGCAGGTATTGATCGGCGCCGGATCGAGCGAAGTGTTGCACGCGGCCGTCGACGCCTTCACCTCGCCCACGCGTCCATTGATCGCCATCTCGCCCACCTACGAGGGGCCGATCGACGTGGCGCAGGCGCTGGGACGGAAAGTGATTCGCGTACCGCTCACTTCCGCTTACGGCGCCGACGTCAAGCGTCTGGTCGAAGAGGCGGGCACCGCGGGCGGCGGGCTCATCTACCTCTGCAACCCGAATAATCCCACGGCGTCCGTGACGCCAAAGGCGGATATCGGCTATCTGGTTTCGAACCTTCCGCCCAACACGATTGCTTTGATCGACGAAGCCTATCATCACTTCGCCGAAACGCCCGAGATGGAGAGCGCGCTTGCCTATGTCAGGCGGGACAAGAACGTGATCGTCTCGCGAACGTTCTCGAAAATCTACGGAATGGCCGGTCTGCGCGCGGGATACGTTTGCGCCCGTCCGGATCTTATCAATCAGATGTCGCCATTCCGCAACAACGTCATCTCGATCGTCGCGGTGCGCGCCGTTCTGGCGGCTCTTGCCGACGCGCCCAACTTTATTCCCGAGCGGCGCGCGAAACTGCTCAAGACCCGCCAGGAGCTCTGCCGGTGGCTTGAGGCGAAGAACCTTCCCTATATTGAATCGCACGCGAACTTCCTGATGATCGACCTCGGCCGCGAGGCCAAGCCCGTCATTGCCGCGCTGCCGCTGAAAGGCGTCGCCGTCGGCCGTCCGTTCCCGCCGCTCACCAACATGATGCGCGTCTCAATCGGAACGGACCAGGAGATGGCTCGTTTTCGCGAAGTCTTTTGGAGTGTATATTCGGCATGAAAATAACGGCTTTGTGTTTGACGGTATTCGCGGCCATCGCACTCTTGGCGCAGGATCTCCCTCGTCACGAACGTATATTGGTATTCCCGCCCGGCGCGAAGCCGGCGGGGCCGTACAGCCCCGGTATTATCGCCGGCGATTTTCTGTACGTAGCCGGTCAGGGATCCCGCGGCGCGTCGGGACAAATTCCCGCCGGTTTCGAAGCGCAAGCGCGGCAGTGCCTCGATAGAGTCAAAGCCATCGTAACCGAGGCGAAGCTCACGATGGAGCACGTTGTCTACATCCAGGTCTATCTGGAAAACACGGCGAACTACGACGTGATGACTAAGGTGCTGGGCGAGTATTTCCCCAAGACGCCACCGGCCCGCGCCACGCTTGGGGTCTATAAGATACCCATTGACGATTCGATCGAGATCAGCGCCGTTGCGGTTCGAAATCTCGACATGAAGAAGCCCGTGGCGCCCGCCGGATACAAGTCGCCCGGCCCGATCACGCCCGGAATCCTGGCGGGAGACCGCCTGTATCTCTCCGGCTTTCTCGGTCGCGACCCCGTCACGGGCACGATTCCAGCCGACCCGGAAGCCCAGGTTCAACTCGCGCTGAACCGGATGAAGGAGACGCTCGCCGCCGCGGGCATGGATTTCAGCAACATGGTCTTCATCAACCCCTACCTGACGAAGGACATGCCGGCGAACGTGATGAACAGGGTTTACGCAAAGCATTTCGAATGGGGAAACACGCCCGCGCGCGCGACCATCCCTGTGAACGCGCTGCCCTTTGGCGCGAACATCGAGTTCACCGGCGTGGCGATCCGGGACCGTTCAGATCGCGGCGCGGTGCGGCCGAAGAACATGCCGCCGAGTCCCACGGCGAGTCCTTGCGTGCTGGCCGGCGACACGCTCTATTGCTCGGCGAAGTCGGGGTTCATTCCCGGCCCGAATGGCGGTATCTACGCCGCGGACGTGGAGAATCAGATTCGCCAGACGATGCGCAATCTGCTCGACGGTCTGGAAGAAGCCGGCCTCGATTTCTCGCATGTGGTCGCGAGTAGTATTTACCTCGACAATCTGGACGATTTCGCGAAGATGAACGGCGTCTACGGAAAGTACTTCACGCGGTCCCCGCCCACGCGAATGACGGTTGCGCCGCTCCCTCCCGTTAGCCGGACACCGGGCGCGCAGGGGCACTGGCCGAAACTCGAAGAAATCTCAATCATCGCCGTGAAGTAGGATTACTCCCCGGGAATGCGCCACATCTCGCCGCACTCGAAGATCTTGAACTTCTGTTCCGGTCTGTGGCCGAGCATGTGGGCGATAAACCGGTTCACGTCCGTGTCCGCGGCTGGCGCGGTCTCGAAGGCGGTGTGGGCCGTATCGCAGGTAGCGGTGTCGCTGGCAAAGGTTCCGTAGTGCATGGGAACAAGCCACCGCGCCCCGATATCCTTCGCGAGTTCGGCCGCTTCGGCAATTTCGAAATTGCCGGGCCGGCCGCTGATGGGCAGCAGCGCGACGGTCACATTGAACGGCCGAAGCCTCCCCACCAGATCGGGATAAGGGACGCAATCGCCGGAGTGGTAAATCGTGCAGTCTCCAAAGCGGATAAGGTACCCAAGATAAGGATAGCCGCCGGATGGCGTCCAGTCGAGTTGGCCGTGCGCCGACGGCACGGCATAGATGCGGTCGTCCAGATACTCAACGCGCAGACCGTTATCGGTTGTGACCATGCGGCCGTAAGGAATTCCAATGCTGTTCGCGTACTCAGCCGCGGATTTCGGGAGCACGAGTTTGGCGCGCTTCGATCCCGCGAGGATTCCAACGACCGTGGGGCCGTCAAGATGCTCCGGATCGTTATGTGTGGCGAGGACCAGTCCCGCGTGCTGAATCTCAAGCGGCGCGAGCGGCGGTGCGATCAGCCTCTTCGGAGTATTGGAAAGGAAGGGGTCCACGTAGATTACGGCTTTTCGAAACTTCAACACGAAACCGGCGTGGCCGAGCCACCAGAGCGCCGGAGCCGGGCACTCCGCGCTTTCAATCTCCTTACATAGCTCGGCTCCGCGATTCGCGGGCTGTGACGGATACATGCGGCTCCGTGTATTGTACCCCGGTGCGTTTGCGGTCGCGCTTCATGCCGTACATCCGGTCGTCCGCCTCCGCTACCAAGTCGTACAGCCGGCCCCCGTGTCCTTCCGCAACGCCCCAACTCACCCGCATGGGCAGCGGACTGAAGCCCCTGAGGTGAAACTCGGAGAGCCGGGCCTCAATCCGGAGAAGCCTGGTCATGGCGGTCTCTTCCGTTTCGTTCTGGAAAATCAACACGAACTCGTCGCCCCCCCAGCGAAAAGCCAGGTCGCCTCCGCGCACGGACGCCCGGATCAGGCGGCCGACCTCCCGCAAGACTTCGTCTCCGGCCAAATGCCCTAACTCGTCGTTGACTCGCTTGAAGTCGTCCATGTCGAGCACCGCCACCACCCCGGAAATCAGCGTCCCTCCCGGAAGCGTCCCGGCTGCCGTGGTTCGATTCTGGAGACCGGTAAGCGGATCGGTTCGGTAGGTTCGCTCAAGCTCAGTCTGGTTGTACGACAAATCGCGGTTGCGGTTTCGCAGAAGCGCATTCTGCACGTAGAGAGACACGCAGACGGCAAATAACAAACCGGAGAGCCAGTAAGTGAAGGTTAGGTCCATTTCAATTACGATTGTATCGGCGGGTTGGCGATCCACGGAATAGAACAAAGGTCCCGATCCGCAGGTACGGGAGAAATAGGTGGATGGAGGACCAAGGGCTTAAGTACGTAGCTGCGCAGCCGGGAACGTGGCCCTTCGGCTTAATATGGACGATACCGCCGTACTTGGTAACTCAGACTTCCGTAGAGCCGGTATTAACAAGTAAGTCGTTGATTCTCACCATCGACCTGACCGAATGCGAGAAGAGCCGCTCCGAGGCCACGTCGACTCGAAGCTCAGGGCGGAAGTTACGGGTCCGCGGAGTGCACAGGTTGGAGATCATCGATACCAGCGGCGAATCGACCATTCTGAATAACGGTCAAGCGCCCTCGCTTCGGTGGCGGCCGGCGAAAACGAAGTTATCGGGGAACGGCGGTTGGCCAAGTAGTCCCGCGCGGAGTCGGATTCACCTCACGAGAATCACTTGGCCGTGTAACGGTCTGCGCGAACTAGTGCCAAGCGCGCTCTTCCTGAATCCCGGTTGAAAAGGGGCGATTCACACGTCCCGCCGACTGGGCTTGCTGTAACGGCAGATGGCGTGCTGCCGGCCTGCTCCGCCCGGCGGTACAATAACGCCCATGGAACAAACGGCGATCACCTCAAGCAGGGAACTCGATCTGGAGCACCTCTGGCACGGCAACCTTCAGCACCATGGCCTCGACCGGCGGCCGCCGCTTGAGGTTACAGGCGCGCACGGATGTTGGATTTGGGACGCGGATGGCCGCCGCTACCTCGACGGCATGGCTGGCCTGTGGTGCGTCAATGTAGGCTACGGCAGACAGAAAATCGTCGACGCGGTGGCGGCGCAGATGACGCAAATGCCGTACTATCCCCTGACGCAATCTCACGGTCCGGGCGCGCGTTTAGCGGCGCGTCTGGCGGGGCTGCTGCCCGGCGAACTGAACCGCGTCTACTTTTTGAACAGCGGGTCGGAGGCGGTCGAGACGGCGCTCAAGATCGCCCGCCAAGCCAGCCGCCGCCTGCACCCCGGAGAGAACCGGTTCAAGATCATTTCGCGCTATCGGGCCTATCACGGGTTTACCATGGGCGCGATGTCGGCTACCGGTCAGGCCTTTCGCAAGCGCGACTTCGAGCCGCTCGTGCCCGGCTTCTTTCACGTCGTGCCGCCCGACCCTTATCATTGCGATTTCTGCGCGAAGGAACCCGGCTGCACACTGACCTGCGCCGACGAGTTCGACCGGGTGATCCGCATGGAAGGACCCGATACCGTTGCGGCGATCATCATGGAACCCGTCATCGGCGGAGGCGGCGTGCTGCCCGCGCCCGAAGGCTACATTCGGCGCGTCCGCGAAATCTGCGACCGCTACGGCGTGCTGCTGATTCTGGACGAAGTGATTACGGGTTTTGGGAGAACGGGAAAATTATTCGGATTCGAGCATTCCGGCGTCACGCCCGATATCGCCACGTTTGCCAAGGGATTGACGTCGGCGTATCTGCCCTTGGCCGCGACAGTCGCCACAGGCCGGGTCTTCCAGGCGTTCTCGAGCGCGGAGGACGACACCGCGAAGTTCACTCAAGTTACCACCTTTGGTGGGCATCCGTGCTCCTGCGCCGCCGGGCTCGCGAACCTGGACATCCTCACGGAGGAACGGCTCTGGGAGAACTCCGCTCAGGTTGGCGCTTACTTGAAAAACAGGTTGATCGAGCTAGGCGCGCCGTCGATCGGCGAAGTCCGAGGGATGGGCCTCCTCATCGGCATCGAGATGGTGGAGGCGGGTACCCGGACGCCCATGCGGGAGTCGCGCGTGATTTCGATTCAACGCGCGATTCGCGACCGCGGCGTGATCGTGGGGAGGAATAACGACACCGCGCCCGGCCTCTGCAATACGCTCACGATCTCGCCGCCGCTGACGCTCACGGAGGGCGAGGCGGATATCATCGTCGAAGCGATTTCCGCTTCGTTATGACCGGATCGAAGGGGTGACGTCTTCGAGGCGTGGTCACTCAATTTCCACGAGTGTCGTGCGGTAGGGCTTCGTTCCCAGATTGATCAACTGCGGGGCGTCCTCGCCCTTGTCGTGCCAGATGACGTCGCCGGACTTCCGCTCGCGAATCGTCTTCTCGCCCGTGGCTGAGTCCTTCCTCTCGTAGCGGCAATCGTCCATGAACACAATCACCTGGTCCGTTCGCCGGATATGCCGTTCCCGCGGCACGCCGGGCGCGTAGACCATCTCGGAAACTCTTACGCGTTTGTTCTGCAGTTTCACCGTAGGCGCGGAAGGCGTTTGCGCCAGGCCGAGCCCCCACATCGCCGCCACCGTAAGCGCCGAGCTGATGGCCGCCGTAAGAACGATCGTCTTTCTCATGCCGGTAACTCCTTCGGAGCGTATTTCTCGCGCACCAGCAACAGGTATGCCGCGATTCCAATAAACAGGAACACCCAGATGGCCTGCATGGGCGCTTCATAGCTGCCGGTTTTTTCAATCAGCCAGCCCGTGAGAATCGGCGCCACAATGCCGGGCAGGTTCGCGGCGCAATTCTGAATTCCGACGATCCGTCCAATCGCTCCGCCGGGGATCAGCGTCTGGGTCAACGCCCAATAGTTCGCCGTCGCCAAACCAAGCCCGGTGAGCGAAAACACGGCAAAGAATAGCGCCACGGGAACCGAATCGGAGAGCGCGCCAAACACCTCGGTCGAAGCCATCACGAAGCCCGCGATCGTGAACGCCTTGCGCACGGTCACGGGGTTCGCGCCGCGCGAGATGATGCGGTCGGCAGCCCAGCCCGCGACCGCCGCCATGGTCGCCATGCCGCCGAAGCTGAAGAACGTGTAGAGGCCCATCGAGTTCAGCGACAATCCGCGGCGTTCCACGAAGTATGCGGGCATCCACGTCATGCAGAAGTAGACGAAATACATGTAGGAGAACGTGCCGATGATCGTCCCCCAGATTACGGGGCTCGCCATCAGCCGGCCAAACGGAACGGAGACCGCGTTCGGTTTCTTCTCCGCGCGCTCGCGCTGCCGGTCGTCGTTGCCCACGAGCGTAGTCCAGGGAATCAGCCAGAGCAGGCACCCCAGCCCGAGCACGAGAAACATGATCCGCCAATCGTACTTCGCGATCAGCCACGCGGCTATGGGCGCTCCGATAGCCGGGCCGATCTTGGTGCCGGTCATGTACAGGCCGACGGCAAATCCGCGTTCCTTCTCGGCGAAATGGAATCGGATCCAGCGCATGCTCGCCGGCGTTACGACGGACTCGCCTACGCCCAACAGGAACCGCAGCGCGAACAACTGCGAGAACGAGTTCGCCATCGCCGTCCCCGCGGACACCAGGCTCCAGAACAGGAAGCCGATCGTGTAGGGCGTCTTGACGCCGTAGCGGTCGACCAGCCATCCCGCCGGAATCTGAAGAAATGCGTACGACCAAAAGAACGCGGAATTCAGCGCTCCGCGGTCGCGGTCCGTCAGGTTGAAGAACTGCTTGAACTCCGGCACCGCGAGTGCGACGGAAATATTGGACCGGTCCACGTACGCGATGATGACGCCGAGACTAAGCAAAGCGACGATCCACCAGCGGCCCTTTTTGGAAACGGTTTCCGCGGCGGCAGCGAGCGTGCTCATGCGGATTTCACCTGGACCTGCTTGTACTCGATCCAGCGCCCCGCCTGATGCGCTTGCAGCATGATGCGCCCCGGCTCCAGGTCTTCCAAATCGTTGTACTCAACCACGTTCTCGCCGTTGATCCGCACCAGACAGTACCTGCCTTTCACTACGAGCTGCATCAGGAACCACTTCTCCGGCTCGATTTTCGGATAGATGGCGCGTTTGATTCCGTATAACGATCCCGTCGGATAGACGGCGCCCTCGACATCGTGCACCTGGATCTCGTAGTGCCGTCCCTGATTTCCAGCGCCGTCGGCGCGAAACAGGATGCCGCCGTTCGCCCACTTGCTCGAGCGCAGGTAGACGTGAAACTCGAAATCGCGATACCGCTCGCGCGTCGCCAAATGGCCCAAGCCGTCGGCGCGCAGCACCGCCCCCAGCGGTTCCCACTTTGCCTTGCCTTCCACGACTTCCCATTGGGCCAGATCGGCGGGCTTCTCATAAAGCATCTGCCATTTTTCCTTCGAGGGCAGCTCCTTGATCCGGAGGTTGCGGAAGCGAATCGGATACGACAGCGATTCAAGCCCGATGTATCCGCGCCGCAGCCTGTATTTCAGGTCCGGAACCGACTCGACGTCGAGATCCTGAACCAATTCATCGTTGATCCAGACGCGCAGCCGCGGCCATTCCATCGCGGTGCGCATCGAGTTCCACTCACCCTTGTTGCGCACGTTGACCTTGAGAGGGGCGGCCAGCGGGAACACGGCGCCGATCGATTCCCCAAGCATCTTGTGATCCTGCTTGTGAAAAATGTTGATCTTCATGCCCGTCTCGGCGTTGCGGCCGTGCTCGGGCGCGTGCAGGAAGATGCCGGAATTCATCCAGCCTTTGATGTAGAATTCGCAGCGAAAATCGAAATTCTCGTACTGCTTCTCCGAGCGGAGCCAGGTTGGGAAGTTCGACCCCTCGTGGACCACGATCGCGCCGTCATTGACGTAGAAGGCGGACTGCGGCCCTTCGCGGATGCTCCATCCCTTCAGAGAAACGCCATCGAAGAGAGCGGTGTAGCCGTCGCTCTCGCCGCCGTTCTCAATTCCCTGCGCGGCGGCCGCCGGAACGAAGGCGAGAGGGACGGCCGACAGCAGGTCGCGGCGCTTCACACTTTTTGCGGGACCACAAAGGGCTCCCGGTACTTCCGCGTGAACATCCGGTTGGCTTCGTCGTCGCCGGTGCACTTGAGCGTATTCGGATCGAAATTCAGTGTACGTCCCAGCCGGTAGGAGATGTTTGCCAGGTGCACGAGCTGGGTCGACAGATACCCCTCTTCGATGTCCGCATTGAGGTCGGATTGCTTCCGGCTGCGCACCGCCGTAATGAAATTTTCCCAGTTGCTGCCGCCCTCGGACCGCGCGGGGCCCGGCTCCTGCTCCCTGCCCAGATACGTTTTGTACGTAGCGTACCCGTCGATGGCCATGTAGCCCTTCGATCCGAAGAACGTGTTACCGACCGTGTTCGAGTCCTTCTTCTTTCCGCCCTCGCCGATGCCGGCCTCGTGATTGCTCATCCAGTGCCGGACTTCGAACACGAGCAGGCGTTTCCTGCCGCCCTCGTTGAACTCGAAGGTCGAGACCTGCGTATTCGGCGTTTGCTGGTCGTCGTCGAACATGAAGTGTCCGCCCATGGAGCTGATCTTCGTTGGGAGCTTCACGCCCAGGCCCCACCGCGCGATGTCCATTTCATGAATGCCCTGATTGCCGATGTCGCCGTTGCCGTAGTCCCAATTCCAGTGCCAGTTGTAGTGAAACCGATTCTTCGAGAAAGCGCGCGCGGGCGCGGGTCCGAGCCACAGATCGTAGTGAACGCCCGGAGGCGCGGCGGAATCGGGAGTGCGCCCGATGGTGTCGCGCCACTTGAAGCAGAGGCCGCGCGCCATGTAGACATCGCCGATCGCGCCTTCGTTCAGCTTCGCGGCCGCTTCGCGGAGGGCGACCGTCGAACGGCTGTTGGTTCCGTGCTGCACGATGCGGTCGTATTTGCGCGCCGCGGCCACAAGCTGGCGCGCCTCGAAGATATTGTGCGAGCACGGTTTCTCGACGTAAACGTCTTTTCCGGCCTGGCAGGACCAGATGCCCATCAGCGCGTGCCAGTGGTTCGGCGTTGCAATCGAAATGGCGTCGATCGACTTGTCTTCGAGCAGTTTCCGGATGTCGGTGAAGCGCGCGGGTTTCTTCTTGCCGGACTTCTCGACCTGGCCGATGCGCTCGTCGAGCACGGATTCGTCGACATCGCAGATCGCCGCGATTTCGACGTTCTGCATCGCGGAGTACGCTTTGATGTGAGAATTGCCTTGCCCGCGCACGCCCACGCAGGCGACGCGAACCGTGTCGTTGGCGCTCGCCCGCGCGGAAACCGTCCCGCCCGCGGCCGCCGCCGTGGTCATCAGAAAATGTCTGCGATCCATGGTGAAGCTCCTATGCAGGAATGATTGTACGCCGGGGAGGAGGTCAAGTTCAATGTGGGACCGGCCTCCAGGCCCAGAGGCGTCAAGATAAGCCGTCGCATCGCTTTCGATCAAAGTGCATTCCTCTCAGCGTGGCTTGTGTCAAGCTATGCACCTAAAACAGAAACGCTTCCTTTTCGTTTATCTTGATTAAGAATATTCGCATGAACGCCCCGAAGGATGATCTCGAAGCGGTCCGCGCGATTGTTGAAGCTATCAAGGATTTCAAGTCGGACGAGCAGCAAAGCATCTTCCGATGGGCCGCTCGAAAAGCTGGGCTTGCCACAACCATTCGCTTCCTCTATTCACGCACAACCGCCACCATCTGGAACATCTCCGGGAGTAACCGCTCCCGTCACACTGCTGGCGCCACAACCTCCCACCGCGACAAGAGACATCAAACCTTTCACCGCCGAGAAAGACCCGAAGAACCCGGAACCACTGCTCGCCCTGTTCGAGCGGAACGCGGAAGTCGTCGTCGGGATGGAGCACGAGCGTAGGCGTTTCACATTCTTCGCATGCTTGAGCGGCGACGTATTCCAGTAATTGTCGATCGCCTGAAAAAAGATCGCCGTCGAAATCCTTGCTGTGCCCGTAGGGCGAAGACAATCCAATTCGTCATAAAGCCGCCATAGCTTCCGCCGGTCACACCGAGACGGCTTTGGTCGATCCAAGCGTGCTTCTTCGTCACCACGTCCACGCCGCTCATGATGTCCGTATAGGCCTTCCCGCCCAGTTGTTCACCACGCCGCGCGCAAACTTCTCGCCGTATCCGGTCGAGCCGCGCGGATTTGTGAAGAACACCGGCAGGCAAGGCGCGTGCCGTCGGGCGACCAGACGAAGCTCGTCACTCCGTTCTTCAGAATTCGTCCGTTTGCTCGTTTCGCCGCCGTTCATGGGGAGCAGGTACACCCGATTCAGGGAACCCGCGCCGCGCGCGGAGCGAAATGCGCGACTGCGTCCATCGGGACTCCAGCTGGGATCGCGGGTGGCCTGCGCGCTCGTCGTGAATTCCCAAGGCTCGGGGCTGCCATCGGCCGTCGCCATCCGGATGGAGGAGTGACGGCGGTTCCGCTTCTCTTCGATCGCCGTCACTACGTAGGCGGCGAATTTTCCATCCGGAGAAATGCGCGCATCGGAGACGGTTCTCGAAGCGAAAATAATCCTCAGCCGTCATTGCGCGCGTCTCGGCGTTGCGCGCCCGCGGTCAACAGGCAGGCAAGCAGTATTCGTTGTATCATGAGCGCATCTCCATCCCAATCCGGCGAAGTCCTTCGCGTAAGACCTCAGGCTGGCCGCCAAGACAGATCCGGATGAATCCCTCGAGTCCCAGGTGGCTTCCCGGCACGATCAGCGTACTTCGATTGACGCGAATTCGCTCGCTCAAATCGAAGCTCGGCACACTTTCGGCATAGCGCACCAAGCCAAGCGCGCCCGCTTCCGGTTCGTGGAGAGTCAGGAAATTCCCCAATCCGGCGGCCCACTCCCGCACAATCGGCAGGTTAAACTGCAAGATCGCACGGGTGCGAGCGTAGAGTTTCTCGCGGTTGTCCGGCCGCACGGCAACGCGCGCGATCTCTTCGGAGAGCTGGTTCCGGCCGATCGTCAAATAGTCGTGCTGTGTCCAGCATTCCGCGATCACATCCGCGGGACCCACGATCCAGCCCACGCGCAAGCCGGGAATTCCGTAAGCCTTCGATAGTCCGCCGGTCACGATGACGCGATCGCTCATGCCCCAGAAGCTGGGCGTTCGCTCGCGGTGGATCTCAGCGCCGTGGTACACCTCGTCCGCCAGCAGATAGGTCCCGGTCCGATCGCACCGCTCGACGATGCGCCGCATCGATTCCCGCGAGAGCACGGAGCCTGTCGGGTTGTTCGGATTCGAAATGTAGAGCAGGCGTGTCTTGGGTGTGACGACGCGCGCGAACTCTTCCCAGTCCGGCTCCCAGCCGCTCTCGCCGCGTAGCCGGAACGTACGGACCGTCGCGCCCAGGCTTCGTGGAACGCCCCACAATTCTACGAAGTTGGGCGTCTCGAAGGCAACTTCGTTTCCCGGCCGCACGAGACTCAGGGCAACGGTGTAGTTTGCATCCGACGTCCCGTTCGTCACGTCGATGCGATCCGGGGTCGCGCCGGGATATTGGAGGCACAGCGCTTCCCGCAACGCAATCGTGCCGTTCGACTGGCTGTAGCCGAGCGGCGTATCCATCGCTCCTTCCATGTCGAAGCCCAGATCCACAAGCTCACGCAGCGTCACGGGCCGTACGCCGCTCTCGCTCATGTCTATCTCGACCGGGCGTTCCCCTGCCGACTGCATGCGCTCCGTCTCGAACTTATCGATCATCGAATCCTCTCGTCACGGGCAATCCGCATCGGCGTGTTAGGGATTCTGTTTTCCGTCGTACATCAGCAACGCCAGCAGCGCCTGCTGGACCGCCCTGTACGCTCCCTCCGGATCGAACCATTCGCCGAGCGAGTGATGGTCGCCGCCCCGTCCGCCGCCGCCGATCGTCACCGCCGGAATCCCCATGTTGATCGGAACGTTCGAATCCGTGCTGCCGATTTCAAGCTGGGGCTTGAGCCCCATCGCCCGAATCGCTCCCATCATCGACTGCACCAGGTTCGAGCTCTCGGGCGTCGCACCGCCGTTACGCACCGCGAGCAACTTCGGCTCCGCTTCGAGCTTCGAGCCGGACTTCGCGCGAAAATCGTTCTCTTCCTTAACGCCGCGCTCGACGGCGGCGAGCAGCTTCTGCTCCAGCCGCTCCAGTTCGGAGTCGCTCTCCGAACGCATATCGACTTCCATCCACGCTTCGTAGGGAATCGAATTCACGGACGTGCCGCCACCGATTCTCCCCACGTTGTAGGTTGTTCTTGGGCTCTCGGGAACTTCGACATCGGCAAAGCGAGCCGTAATCCGGGCGAGCGCATGCGCGGGATTCGGCCGCCCGAAGTTGCCCCAACTGTGACCCCCGGCGCCTCGAATGACGATCTTGTACCGCTTGCTCGCCAACGCGCGATTCACGAAACGTTCCGGGCTCGTTCCGTCAATTGAGATGAAGCCCTTGATCTTATCCTTGAAGCGGCCCTTCTGAAGCAGGTATTTGATGCCTTGCAGGTCGCCCAGCCCCTCTTCGCAAACGTTCGCAACAAAGAGCAGCGATTCCGTGGTCTCGATGTTCGCGTGGTTCATGGCCTCCACGAGCGCCAGCAGCGCGGCCAGGCCTCGGGCGTCATCCGCAATTCCCGGCCCCAGGAGCCTCGCCCCTTTCCGCTTCACGGTGACGTCGGTCCCGGCGGGGAAAACCGTGTCGAGATGCGCGGCAATGGCCAGCGTGCGCTCGATCCCGCCTCGCCTCCATCCAAGAACGTTGCCGCGCGGATCGATCTCCACGTCCTTCAATCCCACGCGTTTGAACTCGCCCACCATGAAGGCCGCCCGCTTCTCTTCGGCGAACGTGGGCGCGGGAATTTGAGAGATCTCAATCTGTTTCTTCAGATGAATTTCGTGGTTCGCCTCAAGGTACGCGAAGGCTTTCCCGACGGCTGGACGCGACAGGGCATCCTGCGCGAGGGCCGTGCCGGAAAGCGCAAGGGCGCACCGGAGCGCAAAGCGGAGGGCGAATGTCATTTTTTGTACATCACCTTTCCGCCCACGATTGTATACGCGACGCGAGCCGAGAGAATCTCGTCGTCCGGAACCGACATGATGTCCTTCGTCAGAACCGTAATGTCGGCCAGCTTGCCCGGCGCAAGCGACCCCTTAATGTCTTCCTCAAACGCGGCGTAGGCGTTGCTGAGCGTGAAGGACCGCAGAGCCTCCTCGCGCGTCAGACGCTGCGCTGGATAGAAAACCAGTCCGCTCGCGGTTTTCCGCGTAACCGTTGCGTGGAAGGACGCGACCGGATCCACGTCTTCGACCGGCGCGTCGGTTCCGTTTCCCACTACCGCGCCCGATGCGAGCAACTTCTTCCAGACGTAGGCCCCTTCTTCCGCGCGCGCGGCTCCGAGACGCTCGATCACGTACGCCGCATCCGATGTGCAGTGGACGCCTTGCGTGGCGGCGATCACGCCGAGCGCGCCGAAACGCGGGATGTCCGCCGCGCTCAGGTGCTGCGCGTGTTCGATGCGCCAGCGAAGATCTTTCCGGCCCGCGGCCACGCGCTCGAACACGTTCAGAGTCTCCCGGTTCGCGCGGTCGCCGATGGCGTGAACCGAGAGCTGGAACCCATGCCGCGCCGCGATGCGCGCTACTCTTTCGATGTCTTCCACGCTTTCGGTGTTCAATCCGCTCGAGGAAGGCAGGTCGGAGTACGGCTCGAGGAGCCACGCGCCGCGCGAGCCGAGCGCGCCGTCCATCTGACGCTTGATCGCGCGGACGGTCAGACGATGCTCTCCCAGATTTACCACGCGGTAACTCGCCGCGTTCCGCTCCAGATCCGCAATTGAGGCGCGCAGCATCATCCACAAACGCACGCCCAGAGTTCCTTCGGCCACCCGGCGCTTGATCAGGGCGATCGTCTCGGGCGTGGAGCCCGCGTCCTGAAAACTCGTGATTCCCTTCGAGAGGCACTCTTCAACGGCGAGGTCGATTTCCTGTTTCGCTTCGAGGGCCTTCTCGGCGGACGAACGCCGGGCGAGATCCTCCGCCAGCGCGCGATTGATAAGGGCCTGAGCGCGTTCGTTGAAAAGACCGGTGGGATTTCCGTTTGCATCCTTTAATACGTCTCCGCCTTCGGGCGAGGGCGTCGATTTCGTAAGTCCGGCGCGCTTCATGGCCTGTTCGTTCGCGAACAAGGCGTGACCGCTTGCATGGGTGAGCAGAACGGGGTTGTGAGGTGAAGCTTCGCTCAGCGAATCGTGGACCGGAAAACCCTCCACGTTTGGCGACGGGCGGCCGTTCCATTTCTCCTGATGCCATCCGCGTCCCACGATCCACTCTCCCGGTTTGGCGCGCCGCGCGCTTCGGGCAACCGTGGCGACAATTTCGGACCATCCCTTCGCCTCGCTCAGATTGAGATTCATCCGCATCCGGCCGATGCCGGTAAAGTGTCCGTGGCCCTCGATGAAGCCGGGGATCGCAAGCTGGCCCGAGAGATCGATCGCTTTGGTGGACGCCCCGGTGTAACGGTGAATTTCGGAATCGGAACCCACGGCGAGTATCCGGTCACCGGCGATCGCAATCGCCTGCGCTCGCGGTTTTACGGCATCCATCGTGATGATGTTTCCGCCGCGAAGGACCAGCGACGCCGTCCGTCCCGCCGTCTGCGCGGATGCGGCCTGGGCCGCCAGAAGCAAGGCACAGAGACCCGTCGTAATCATGCCCTAGGCTCCGCGGGAAGGCGCCGCTCGAACCGATGCGCCTTCAACGCCGTCTGTCGCTTCTTCCGCGTGCATGCCGCCTGCGCCGCCGGAAGCAAGAGACGGAAATCCGCGGCCCTCACGCCGGAAGCTCCGCAGGCCTGTGCCATGCGAACAACTGCGCTTTCAGCTCGTCCACCTTGTCCTTGTGGCTGGGCGAATGGGCCAGGTTGTTCATTTCCAGCGGATCGGCCGCCAGGTTGTAAAGCTCCGGCGTGTCGCCGACGTAGAAACAATACTTCCAGTCGCCGCGCCGGATCATGTACTTCGCGTTCTTTGTCCGCAGGGCGAACTCCGCAAACACAGGCTTCTCCGGGGCGCGTCCCGGCTCTCGCAGATAGGGCGCGATGCTGTCGCCATCCAGTCCTCCCGGCACCGGAATTCCACAAAGATCGAGCAGGGTCGCCATCAGGGAAACGAGGCTTACCGGCGCGGTGCAAACTCCTCCCGCCTGCGTCATTCCAGGCACGCGAAAGATCAACGGAACGCCGACCGACGGCTCGTAGAACACAAACTTCTGCCACATTCCGTGCTCACCCAGCATCTCGCCATGATCCGAACTGTACAGCACGATCGTGTCTTTCTCCAGATCGAGTTCGCGCAGCACGCTCAACACCCGTCCAATGCAATCGTCCAGATGAGCCACGTTGCCGTAGTACATGGCGATGCGCTGCTTCGCGTTCGCCGGATCCTTGATCTCGGGGTTCGGAGCGTCCACCTCGATTCGGTTGCGGATCTCCTTCGGCACCTTCGTCAAGTCCACCTTGCCGTACGTCGAAGGCAGTTTCATGTCCGCCGCCTTGTACATGTTGGCGAACCGCTCCGGCGGCATGAAAGGATCGTGGGGCTTGAGATAGGAGCTGATCAGAAAAAACGGATGCCGGTTGCCGAAACGCCGCAGGAAGCGAATGGATTCGCGCGCCACGAAGCTATCGAAGTGATCCTGCTCGGCGATCTTCGACGCGCGGCCGACGTGAACGAAGCCCTTGCGATCGTCAACCTCGCGCGTGCCTTTCCATGGATCGCCGAAGTCGCGCCACAGGTCGTCGATGATCGGCAGGCCGGAGCCTGAGTTGGCGCGGCCGAGCTCGTCGGCGTAGAGCTTCGTCTTCGGACCCAGATACTGAAACCAGTCGTTGAAATCCAGACGGTAGTCGAAGCCGTGCGTCTGGGCATCGACGAAGTGCATCTTCCCGATTAAGCCCGAGATGTAGCCGGCGCGGCTGAAGTGATGAGCCATCGTTTTGATCTCGAACGGCCAAGGAGTGGCGTTATTGACTGCGCCGTGATTGTGCGTTTGAAGGCCGGTCAACAAGGAAGCGCGCGACGGAGTGCAAACGGGGTTCGTGCAGTAAGCCTGGCTGAACCGGAGTCCCGAGCGGGCGAGTGAATCGATTGCCGGCGTATGGGCGTTAGCCTCCCCAAGCAGGCTCAGGGCGAGCGGCCTGTGCTGGTCGGAAAGCAGGAACAGGACGTTCTTTGGGCGTCCGCCTCCAGCCGCCCGCTGGGGAGCCGCCCATAGACCGGCCGCCGGCGAGGCGAGAAACTCTTTGCGCGTGACGTCGGGCATGATTAATCAATGTACTGCATTACGAAGGCAAGGTTGACGCGCAACGACCGTCGGTAAATTGGTCGAGCAGAAGGCAGCTCACATCCCTTGGTGGGATCTTCGTGTCGAATGTTACCAAGGTAAATCGAGCGATGTGGGCGAGGGCGTCGCCGGTCCGACCGCAAGAGTCGGTATGCCTGCCACGCCTCGCCTGGCCGCATGACCTCTTCTTGCATGACGTGTTTCTTCGTCAACAGCCGTAGAAAGCCGAATTGGGAAGGGCGGCAGAACGCGAGCTTCTCGTCTTGAAGATTGCCGAACCAAGCCGCCGCTCGATGATGGGTGTGCCGTTCCCCGGCTAGGGCGATCCGGACGTTGACGTCAGGCAAATAGATCATCGAAGTCGTATGAGACAGGTCTAGCGTTCCGGCCGCCTTGAACGGATTACGGGTAACTCTACATCGCGATCGCCGTTCGCGCCGGAAGCGCTTGGCCCGAGCTTGTCTTGCAATTCTTTCTCAACGGCTTCCACGATAAACTGTTCCACAGTAGCCCCCCGCGGGCCAGCCGGAGTTAGGGTGCTGACTGCGGCCGCCTTGCGCCTTGTGCCAGGTAGTGTTGATCGAGAGCCTGCCGGACCAGCGTCTTGATGACGGCCTGACGGCTCACGTTGAGGTCTTGAGCGGCCTTAGCCAGTTCCTCCAACATTCTCGCGGTCGCGTCCACATTGATGCGTTGAATCGGCTGAACCATGCGGCCCTGGCCCTTGAAGAAACGGGAAACG
Organism: Candidatus Sulfopaludibacter sp. SbA3; assembly: GCA_945893365.1. GTDB lineage: Bacteria > Acidobacteriota > Terriglobia > Bryobacterales > Bryobacteraceae > SYKU01. The sequence continues at coordinate 66,388 of CAMDED010000007.1, forward strand.
TCTTTGCCTTAATCTGCTAGCCGCGCAATCGCATCGGCAGAAACCGGTCCTGCGGATTTACGAGTTTTCTTCATACAGACGGATCTCCTCCTTCGTCGACCTCCACAGGGTGACGAGGCGGAGAATCTCGCCCTCTTCGTCTTCCCTGACTTCAAAAATGACGGAATACAACCGTTCACCTGCCCAACCGCAGCCGGAAACTGCTCCGGAACGCCGGACCGCTGATCGAGCCAGTACGGCTGCGAGAACAACTCTCGCGCCTCCTCGAACCCAACGCCACGCCGCGGATTCGCTCTGAGCCGCTTGCTCTTTCGAAGGTCGAAGCTGAAGCGCATCTGATATGGCTGTTATACCGCTCCGATCGGCTGTTCGCGACCCGATACCGCTCTGCCGCTGGCGCCTTGACGGAACTGGAAGCGTGGCGGCAACATCGGCAAGACGAAAATGAACCTCTGAAACTGGGCGCCAATTTGAGGCGCGGTTGACGTGCCGCGGTGGGAAGCGCTGTAATCGTAAGGCAATGGTGGTGGCAGACATCGAAGAAGAAGTCGCGAAAATCCGCTGGTTTCATTCCATCGATCTTGGTAATGGCGTCGTCACGCCGGGCGTGGACCGGACTGCCTCCAAGCTGAGCCGCCTTGGACTTCCGGACGATCTGACGGGCAAATCGGTTCTCGACATCGGCGCGTGGGATGGTTTTTTTTCGTTCGAAGCCGAACGCAGGGGGGCGAGCCGCGTCCTGGCCATCGACCGCTGGACCGAATCGGGCTGGGCCAGCCGCGAGGGCTTCGACCTGGCGCATTCCATACTGGAATCGAAGGTTGAAGCGTTGAAAATCGACCTCTTCGATCTCACGCCCGCGCGCGTCGGCGTGTTCGATTTCGTTTTGTTCCTCGGAGTGCTTTATCATCTGCGCGAGCCTTTAACGGGCCTGGAGCGGCTCCGCCCCCTCACGCGCGAAATGGTGTTCATCGAAACCCACGTGGACATGCTCCACGTCAAAGAGGCGGCGGCGGCTTTCTACCCCGGCGTCGAGTTGAATGGCGATCCGTCAAGCTGGTGGGGGCCCAATCCCGCGGCCGTCGCGGAGTGGCTCAAACAGGCCGGCTTCGCGAGGACCGAACTCATGTACGTGCAGTCGCCCGCATGGCGGTTCGCGCACGCCGCGCATCTGGCCTTGCTCCGAAAAGAGAAATTCATACCGGCCTTTAGAAGGGGACGGGCGGTATTTCACGCGTTCCCGGAATGACGCCTCCCGACATCAGCCTGATCCTGCCCGCGTTCAACGAAGCGAAAGCCATTGCAGGCGCGATTTCCGAAGCGCGGGACTATTTCCGGAGCCGGAGCTTCGCCGCGGAGATTATCGTTTCGGCCGACGGAGACGACGGAACGAGAGAGTTGGTCCGGGAGATGGCCGCTCGCGACCCCGCGCTCAAGGTGCTCGGTCACAAGGAGCGCTCCGGCAAGGGCAGGGGAGTGCGTGAGAGCGTCGCGCTCGCCACAGGCAACATTATCGGATACGCGGACGCGGATCGTAAGGTGCCCATTGAAGAGTTCGGGTCGATTGAGCCGTGGCTGAAGCGGGGTTATGACGTCGTCATAGGGTCGCGCTCGCTCGCCGCTTCCCGCATCGAACGCAAACAGCCGCTCTACCGCCAGCTTGGATCGCGGGGCTTCGCCATGTTCATGCAGACCGTCGTCGGGTTGCCCGGCATCGGCGACACGCAATGCGGCTTCAAGTTCTTCTCGAGGGACGTGGCGAAGCGCGTGTTCAGCCATCAGAAGGTGGACGGCTATATGTTCGACGTCGAGATTCTGGCAATCGCACAGCGTCTCGGTTACCGCATCAAGGAAGTGCCTGTGCGCTGGCGCGACGACGGCGATAGCCGGCTGAATCTGGTGGCCGGGAATCTTCGAAACGTCAGCGACCTCTTCCGGATCCGGCGATCGCTATCCAGGAACATCCGGGCAATGCGGGAGACGCCGTGAAGATTCTGGTCACGGGCGCCGCCGGTTTCATCGGCAGCAACGTCGTGGACGCCTTCCTCGCCGAAGGCCACGAGGTGACGGGTTACGATAACTTCAGCACGGGCCGGCTTGAGTTTCTGGAATCGGCGCGCCATTCAGAACGGTTCACGCTGCTCGAAGCGGATCTCGAAGATCGCGGCAAGCTGAACGCAGCGGTGGCGGGCCGGGATCTGATCGTCCATCTGGCGGCCAATGCGGACGTCCGGTTCGGCACGCTGCACCCGAGGAAGGATCTCGATCAAAATACGATCTGCACGTGGAACGTGCTCGAGGCCATGCGCCAGGGCGGCGCCGGCCGCATCGCTTTCTCCTCAACCGGCTCCGTCTACGGCGAGCCCGAGGTGTTTCCCACGCCGGAAGACGCGCCATTCCCGGTTCAGAGGTCTCTCTATGGCGCTTCGAAACTGGCGGCGGAGGGCCTGATCTGCGCCTATGCGGAAGCCTATGGCATGGAGGCCCATATTTTCCGTTTCGTTTCGCTCCTCGGCGAGCGCTACACGCACGGCCACGTGGTGGATTTCTTCCGTCAGCTTCGCGATCATCCGGATCGTCTGCATGTGCTCGGCAACGGCAAGCAGCGCAAGTCGTATCTGCACGTGGGGGACTGCGTACGCGCCATGCGTATGGCTCTCGAGAAAGCGCGCGGCAAGGTCAACGTTTTCAATCTCGGCACGGATGAGTATTGCGAGGTGAACGACTCGATCGGCTGGATCTGCAATCTACTCGGTGTTTCTCCAACCATCGCCTACGGTGGCGGCGAGCGGGGATGGATCGGAGACAGCCCATTCATTTTCCTCGATTGCCGGAAAATCCGGTCCCTCGGCTGGAAGCCTGAATTGAGGATCAAGGAAGCCGTTGAGCTGACCGTTCGCTACCTTCAGGCCAACCCCGCTGTGACCGCCTGATGAGACTCGACGGGCGGGCGATTCTAGTTACGGGAGCGAGCCGGGGTTTGGGCAAAGCGATCGCCGCGGCTTGTGTCCGCGAAGGAGCGAGTGTTTTTCTCACCGCCCGCGACGGGGACTTGTTGGAACAGGCTCGCAGGGAGATCTCGGCCGCAGCCGCCATGGAAGCGGGAGCCAACGCCGGAGACGCCGTTACCGCGCCCGCCGGAGCAACCGGAGGAGGCGCAGCGACATGCCCAGCGGGGGCCCGGGTGGCATCGGCCACAAGAGGCGCCGCGGGAGCCAACGCCAGAGACCCCACCACCTCGCTCGGCGAAGCCGCCGCGGCCGAATCCGCGGGAGCCGCCGCACCAGCCAAAGTCCTCGCCTTTCCCGCGGACATTTCCCATCCGGACCAGGCCCGCCGGTTGGTGGAGGCGTTCCGCAACGCCTTCCCCCGCGTGCATGGGCTCGTGAACAACGCGGGGATTTTGGGGCCGGTTGGGAAACTTGAAGAAGCCGGCTGGGAGCGGTGGACGGAAGCGATCCACACCAACCTCGTGGGCCCGGCGCGGCTCTGCGCCCTGCTGATTCCAATGTTCCGCCGCAACGGATACGGCAAGATCGTGAATATTTCCGGCGGAGGAGCGACCGCGCCGCGCCCGAGGTTCAGCGCCTACGCGGCGTCCAAAGCAGCGCTGGTGCGCCTGACGGAAACCCTCGCGGAGGAGACGGCGGGATCGGGCATCGACATCAACGCGATCGCTCCCGGCTCGATGAACACGCGCCTTCTCGACGAAGTCATCGAGACTGGTCCGGAGCGCGTGGGAGAGCAAGCCTATTCCCAGGCAGTCAAACAGAAAGCGGAGGGAGGCGCTCCGTTTGAAAGAGCGGCGGCGCTGAGCGTTTTTCTGCTTTCCGCGGAAAGCGACGGCATTACCGGACGCCTCATCAGTGCACTGTGGGACGCCTGGGAGCGACTGCCGGATCGACGCGAAACTCTGCGCGGAACCGACGTTTACACTCTTCGGCGAATTATCCCCTCGGATCGAGGCTTCGATTGGTGAACCTCGCCATCATTGGATGCGGCCTGATTGGCCAAAAACGCGCGCGCGCGCTCGGCGCGGCGAGGCTCGTGGCCTGTTGCGATACCGTCCGGGAAAAGGCGCAGACGCTCGCCGCGCAGTACTCCGCGCGCGCGCTGACCGATTGGCGGGAAGCCGTGCGTCTGCCCGATGTGGATGCCGTCCTGATTGCGACTACGCACGATTGGCTCGCTCCGATTGCCGCGGCGGCCGCATCCGAAGGAAAGCACGTGCTGGTTGAAAAGCCCGGCGCGCGCCGCGCGGCGGAGCTGGACGACGTGTTCGAAGCCTCCCGCCGAACCGGGGCGCTCGTCAGGGTGGGCTTCAACCACCGCTACCATCCGGCCGTTCGGAAGGCGCGCCAGATCTTCGAGAGCGGCGCGCTCGGTAAGATGATGTTCATCCGCGCCCGCTACGGACACGGCGGGCGGCTCGGATACGATCGCGAATGGCGGGCGCAGCCGGAGATTTCGGGTGGCGGTGAAGCCATCGATCAGGGTCTGCACCTGATCGACCTGGCGCGCTGGTTTCTCGGCGAATTTTCCATGGTCAAGGGCCACATCGGAACTTATTTTTGGGAAATGCCCGTCGAAGACAACGCCTTCTTTCTGCTGACGAACCCGCTCGGTCAAACGGCGTCTCTGCATGCAAGCTGGACGGAGTGGAAGAACATGTTCTCTTTCGAAATCTACGGCGGGAGCGGCAAACTCGACATCGCCGGACTCGGCGGAAGTTATGGCGTCGAGCGCCTTACCTGGTACCGGATGCTCCCCGAGATGGGCCCCCCGTTGTCCACCGTCTGGGAGTATCCGGCGGCGGACGATTCATGGGACGCCGAATTTCGCGAGTTTTCCGAAGACATCCGCCTCGGCCGCGCGCCGAATCCCGGCCTCGTCGACGCACAGGCGGCGCTCGGAATCGTGGAGACTGTGTACAGGGAGTTTGGAAGGTGATCATCACGCGGAGCCCGCTTCGGATTTCGTTGGGAGGAGGCGGTACCGATCTCCCGTCGTACTACCTGGAACACGGCGGATTCGTCATTTCGGCGGCCATCGACAAGTACGTCTACATCACGCTGCACGAAGTCTTCCAACAGGAGTTGATCATCAAGTATTCGAAAATGGAGATTGTGACTTCGGTCGGCCAGGTGGTTCACCCGATCATCCGCGAAGCGCTTCGCCTGGCTGATGTGGGCCCCGCGCCCTGGCTTGAGATCACAAGCATGTCGGATATTCCGGCGGGCAGCGGCCTCGGATCCTCCGGCAGTTTCACCACCGCGCTTCTGCTCGCCCTGCACACCTTTAAGAAATCCTTCGTTTCCGCGCAAGACCTGGCGGAGGAGGCCTGCCATATCGAGATCGATCTCCTGGGCGAGCCGATCGGCAAGCAGGACCAATACATCGCCTCGTATGGAGGAGTGACGTGCTTCAGCTTTCAGCCGGACGGCAAAGTCATTGTCGAGCCTTTGAAGCTCGATCGTGAAACGCTCTTCAGTTTGCAGGATAACCTGGCGCTTTTCTTTGTGGGGTTCACTCGCTCGGCATCGGAGATTCTGCGGGAACAGGACACGAAGAGCCGCTCAGGAGACCGGGCCATGGTGGAAAATTTGCACTATGTCAAGAAACTCGGGTTCGAGAGTAAGGCCGCCTTTGAGCGCGGCGATCTGCGGGCGTTCGCCGAGATCATGCACGCTCACTGGGAGCACAAGAAGAAGCGCTCCACGGGAATGAGTAATCCCCAAATCGACGAATGGTATGAATTGGGCCGGAGGAACGGCGCGCTTGGCGGTAAATTGATCGGCGCCGGCGGCGGCGGCTTTCTCATGTTCTACACCGAAGACAAGACGCGGCTTCGTCATGTTCTGGGAAAAGCGGGGCTCCGCGAAGTGCCGCTGCGGTTCGACTTTGCCGGAGCGACGCTCGTGTCCGGTTCCTGATCTCCCATGCTGCCGGTCGTCATCCTCGCGGGCGGACTCGCCACTCGCCTGCGTCCCATCACGGAGAAGATTCCGAAAGCCCTTGCGGAGGTCAACGGAGAGCCTTTCCTCGCACACCAGCTGCGTCTGCTGCGCGCGAACGGCTTCGAGCGCGTCGTCATGAGCGTGGCCTACCTGGGTGAGATGATCCGGGATTTTGCGGGCGATGGCTCCGCCTTCGGTCTGCGAATCGACTATTCCTTCGACGGTCCCGCTTATCTCGGAACCGCCGGCGCGATCCGAAAAGCGCGGCCCTTGCTGGGCGATGTCTTCTTTGTCCTGTATGGCGATTCGTATCTGCCGTGCCGCTATGCGGACGTCGAGGCGCGCCATCGCGCGAGCGGACGGCTCGCCCTTATGACCGTATTCCGGAACGACGGCCTATTCGATGCGAGCAACGTGGAGTTTGCCGGCGGAGAGATCCTGGCCCACGATAAGAAGCGCCGGACGCCTGCGATGCGCCATATCGACTACGGTTTGGGAGTGTTCCGGGCTGAGGCGTTCGACATGGTTCCGGACGGTGACGCCGCGCCTGCGGACCTCGCCGAGCTCTACGCGCGGCTGTTGAACGTGGGGCAGCTCGCGGCCTATGAGGCGACGGAACGTTTCTACGAAATAGGGACGGTGCAAGGTCTTCGCGATACGGCGGCGTTTCTAATGGGGAGAAGTAAGGCGTGATGCGGAAAGCGCCGGGTCCGCGGCGGCGCCGTGCATTCCGGCTTCGCGCCCGAGAGCGGCCTTACTTCGGCAGCTCGAAGGTGAAGATCGACGAACCGGCGGCGATCGCCACCACCTGGCTCCCCTTACTCGTGTACGTAATCGGATTCGCGCGAATCACGCCGCCTGTATTCATCCGCCAGACTTCCTTGCCGTTTTCGGCGTCGAGGGCGAAGGCGTAGCCCTCGTCGCTTCCTCCGAACACCAGCTGGCCGCCCGTCGAAAGCACTCCCGCCCACGGTTTCGTGTGCAGCTTGTATTCCCAAACCTTATCGCCGGTCTTCGGATTCAGCGCCCGGATCGCGCCGTATCCGGGGTCGTCCGGCAAATCGATCAGCGGCACGCTTCCGATATAGCGGTTCCCAGGACTGTATTCCTGCTCGCCCTTCCGGTACACGCTGCGGTTCTCCCACACAGCCAGGTAGAACAGCTTTGTCTTCGGGCTGTAGCTCGGCGAATACCAGTTGGTCGCGCCCTGCACTCCCGGCCAAACGTACGTGCCTTCCGGCGAAGGGTCGATATTCGGCAGGCGGATCGGACGCCCGTTCGCGTCCAGGCCCTTCGCCCAAGTCTGCGTGGCAAACGGTTTTCCCAGCAGAAATTTTCCCGTTTCGCGGTCGAGCACGTAGTAGAATCCGTTCCGGTGCGCCCAATAAACCAGCTTGCGCGGACGGCCCTGCCACTCATCGTCAACGAGTACCGGCACCTGCACGGCGTCCCAATCGTGCACGTCGTGCGGAACGAATTGGAAATACCATTTCCGCCGGCCGGTATTGGCGTCGAGGGCGATGGCGCTATCCGAGTAAAGATTGTCGCCAAGGCGCGAGTCGCCGTTCCAGTCCGGCGATGGATTTCCCGTTCCCCAGACAATCAAGTCTTGCACGGGATCGTAGGAGCCCGTGACCCAGGTAGGCCCTCCGCCCGTTTTCCACGAATCGCCGGACCAGGATTCGCTTCCCGGCTGGCCCGGCTCCGGTATGGTCCAGTGGCGCCAGCGCCGCTTTCCGGTTTTCGCGTCGTAGGCGTCGAGGAAGCCGCGAATTCCATACTCGCCGCCGCTGATTCCGCAGACGATCATGTCCTTGACGGCAAGCGGAGCGACCGTAATGCTATACCCGGTTCGGTAGTCGGCGACTTCCACGTCCCACAGCACCGCGCCCGTTTTCGCGTCGAGCGACACCAGATGAGCGTCCACCGTTCCCACGTAGACGCGATCGCCCAGCACCGCGACTCCGCGATTGACCTGGCCGCAACAGGTGTTGATCCGCGGCGGGAGCACTCGGGCGTATCTCCAATACTTCGCGCCGGTTTCAGCGTCAAGCGCCACCACATTGCTTGGCGGCTCGCTCACATACATCACGCCGTCGACAACGAGAGGCGTCGCCGAAACCAGGTGCGTCGTGGGCATTTGATGAACCCACTTGACCTTCAGCTTTCCGGCATTCGCCCGCGTAATCTGATCGAGGGCGCTGTGCCTCCAGCCGTTGTAACCGCCCGAATACGTCAACCAGCTTCCGTTTCGCTGCGGCGCGTCGCGAAGCTGCTCGAACGTGACTTGCGCGCCGAGCGGAAGTGACAAAAGGAAAGCGGCCAGGGCCGCGGGGGACTTCATCTTGCTCTCTCCTTGGGCCGAAGGGACCACAGGTAGGCCACCAGGTCCTCCAGTTCTCTTTCCGTGAGCGACGCTTTGAACGAAGGCATTTTTGAAACTTTCTCGATACGGATCTTCGCGAGATCCGCCTTCTGAATCGAACGCAACTGCTCGCTCATGTCCAGGAACTGGATCGAATAGGTGTCCTCGTTCATCAGAAAACCGGATTGCTCGGCGCCGCCCTTGGTTACCGCGCCGACCACCCAGTAGCGCTGCCGGACGTCCGCATTCGGATCGAGAAGTGCTTGCCGCAAGTGCGCCAGCGAGCGAGTGGACCCAATGAGCGAAAGGTCCGGTCCGAGGCGCCCGCCTTCGCCTCCGATGCGATGGCACTGGCTGCATTTCTTCGCCTGAAACACGGTTTGGCCCCGCGCGCCGTCGCCGGAGGGTTTCGCGCCGGATGCGCTGCTAAGAGAACGGATGTAGGCGACGACTTGCCACACGCGATCGGGGGAGTAGAAGAGACCCGGCATCTCGGTGCCCGCGATACCGTCGGAAATATTATTGAGCAGAGCGGCGTCGGTCTCGCCGTGATAGAAAATTCCCGAGGTCAGATTTGGCCCGCGCCCGCCTTCGGCGTTCAGGCCGTGACACGGACCGCAATGGGAACGGAAAGTCTTCGCGCCGGCGGCCACGTCTTCGGGAGAGGTGCGGGGATTGCGCGGCGCGGCGCTTTGTGCAAACTCGTTCTGCGCAAACAGAGAAACGGCGAAAAAAATGAGCGGCAGTCTCTTCATTGCCCAGCTCCTTGGCTGCGGTCAGGAGGAATTCTATCGCAGATCGGTGTCGATTGCACGACTGGCCGGACTCGCTTGTTTCGGACCATCGCGAGCAAGGGGGGAAGGACGGTGCGTGGGGCCGGGCCGCGAGCCGGCCGGCAAGGGCGGGAAACAAGGGAAACTCGCCTGTCTTTGGGTGCGGGGGGGCCGCCCTCAATGGGGGCACGGCCGGAAGCATCGGCTGTTGCGGGTGGTTCCACGTGAAACGGAAAAACCGCCTTCTCGGGCACTCGGAGGGCCGCGCGGAACGGACTGCCGTGGCATATACTAGAGTGCAGATGGAAGAAAAACTGAAAATTGCCGTCTTCATCGATTTCGACAATATCGAAATCGGAGTGAAGTCCACACTGCAGCGCGAGTTCGACGTCGCGGCTGTCCTTGACGCCCTTAAGGAAAGGGGCGAAATCGTCACCAAGATCGCTTACGCGAATTGGGGACGCCAGGATACTTTTACCCGGCAGCTCTCCGAGCACGCGATTCAGATGGTGCAGCGCGATCCCTCCCCGCGCGGCGACAAGAACGGCGCCGACATCAACCTCGCTCTCGACGCGCTGGAGATGGCGTTCACGCACGATCACATCAACACGTTCGCAATCGTCAGCGGCGATAGCGACTTCATCGCGCTCGTGAACAAGCTGAAACAATACGATAAGACGATTTTCGTGGTTGGAGGCCGCGCCTTTACCAGCACGATTCTCCAAAAGAACTGTCACGAATTCATCAGCTACGAATCGCTGCTTCTCGACCAGACAAGATCCGAAAGCTCTCGCCCCCCGCGCCAGCAACATTCGCAGCATCAGGGGTCGCAGCATCAGGGATCGCAGCCGGCGGCCGGGCAGCCTCAGGGATCGCCGCCAGCGGGATCGCAGCCGCAGGGCGGGCATCCGCAGGAGGGAAGGCAGAGCCGCCCGCCGCGAGAACCGAGCCGGCGTCCGGCGCCGCTCGATCTGGCGCAAGCCATGCCGCTCGTGGAACGGGCGCTGCAGGTTCTCGAGCGCCGCGAGGTCCGCCCGCAACTCGGCCTGCTGAAGTCCACCATGCTCCAGCTCGACTCCACTTTCAGCGAGAGAGCGTATGGATCGGGTTCGTTCAGCGACTTCATCGAGAAGCTGAAGAAGGGCGAACTGGTCCACGTCTCAGGCGGCGAGGGCCGCTACATGATCGAGCGCCGCGACCGCGGACATGGCGAGAAGGTCGCCGCCGTTAAACCCGAAGCCGCGATTCCGATTCTGCGGGACGTGCTTGAAACCCACCGCTTCGATATCGACAACGGATGTCCTGCGGACACGGTGGCCGAATGGGTCGCCGCGGAGAACGAGGGCTTCGATTGCAAGAAGTACGGCTTCCAGGAATTCAGCGAATTGCTGAATTTCGCGCAGGACAAGCTGCTGGTCCGCGTCGAACCGAACGAAGAGAAGGGACTCACCGTGTTCCTCGGCCCCGAGTTCCATCCGCCGGCCGCGCCGCCCGAGCCCGAGCCTCCGCCGGTTGAGATCGAGCCGGAAGAAGAGCAGCCATACGTAAAAGGCCAGCCCACGGCGCGCACGCCGAAGCCGAAAAGGACCGCGCGAAAGACCGCCGCTCCGAAAGCGGCCGGTACGAAGCGCGCCGCTTCCCCTCGAAAGCGAGTCAACCGCGAGGCCGCCAAGGATCCGGTGCTGACGCTCCCGATGGAATGAGAATCCCTCAACTCTCCGCGGCCGATCTAAGACTGCTCGGCCGGTTCGACACGCCGACGGTAAGCAACGCGATCGAGTTGTTCGACGTGCTCCCGCGCACCGCCGGTTATATGGATGCGCGCATTCGCGCGTGCTTTCCCGAGATGCCGCCGATTGTGGGATACGCCTCGACGGCGACCATTCGCTGCGCTTTTCCGAAGGCCGCCGAAGCCGTATACAACTCGCTTGACGAACAGGTCGCGGCGTTTGCGGATATCCCCGGGCCGCCGATCGTGGTCTTCCAGGACTTGGACGATCCGCCCGCCGCAGCCACTTTCGGCGAGATCATGTGCTCCACCTACCAGGCGTTCGGCGCGGTTGGGCTGATTACGAGCGGCGCGGCTCGCGATCTGGATCAGGTGCGCCGCATCGGCTTCAGCGCCTTCAGCAATGGCGTGATTTGCTCGCACGGCTACAGCCATATCCACTCGATTCACGAAGGCGTGCGGGTGGGCGGCATCGCCGTTCATCCCGGCGATCTGATTCATGCGGATTGCAATGGAGTCACCACGATTCCGCACGAGATCGCGAGTGAAGTGGCGCATGTTTGCGCCGATTACATGGCTGCGGAGTCCGTGATCCTGGATTTTCTCAGGACGGAGAAACCAGGCGTCAAGGGATTCTCCGAGGCTCGCAAGGAATCCATGCGGCAAATCGGCGAACTTGGCAAGCGCGTTCGCGCCGCCCGCAAGACATCCGTCGCATAATGGGATCGGAGGTTTGACAATGGCAGCGGTTGAGCCGTTCGATCGCGAAACCAATCCCTGGGTTGCCGCCGAAGCGCGCTTCGACGAAGCCGCCGCGATGCTCAAACTCGACGACGGCTTGTGCAAAGTATTGCGCAATCCTTCGCGCGAGATCACGGTACATATTCCGATCAAGCTCGACGACGGGCGTATCGAAGTCTTCACGGGATATCGCGTCCAACACTCCATAGCGCGGGGCCCAGGCAAGGGCGGCATCCGTTATGCGCCCGACGTGACTCTTGACGAGGTGCGAGCGCTCGCTTCCTGGATGACGTGGAAGTGCGCGGTCGTCAACATCCCCTTCGGAGGCGCGAAGGGCGGCGTCATTTGCGATCCAAGCCTGCTGTCCGACTTGGAGCTCGAGCGAATTACGCGCCGCTATACCGCGGAACTGGGAGAATTCCTGGGACCTGAACGCGATGTCCCCGCGCCGGATCGCAACACAAACGAACAGACCATGGCATGGATCATGGATACCTACTCCATGCATGAGCGCCATACCGTAACCGCTGTCGTGACGGGGAAACCGCTTGATCTGGGCGGCTCGCGGGGCCGCCCAGAAGCGACGGGCCGCGGGTGCATGATCGTAACGCAACAGGCGCTGAAGCGCCTCGGCATGGATCCGGCGTCCACGAGCGTGGTGATTCAGGGATTCGGCAACGTCGGCGGCATGGCGGCGCGGCTGATGTCGAAGGCCGGCTTCCGGATCACGGGAATTATCGAGTACGACGGCGCAGTCCGCAACCCGCGCGGTCTCGATATTTCAGCGCTCGCCGCGCATCGCAGGGAGACCGGCTCGATCCGCGAATTCTCCGGGGGCGAGGAAGTCGATCCCGCCGAAGCATTGCTAATGCCGTGCGATGTGCTGATCCCCGCCGCCACCGAGAACGCGGTTACGTCCAGGAATGCCGGCAGGCTCCAGTGCAGGATTCTTTGCGAAGGGGCGAACGGTCCCACGACGCCGGCCGCGGACCTGATTCTGGCGGACAAGGGAATATTCGTCATCCCGGATATTCTCGCCAACGCGGGCGGCGTCACGGTGAGTTACTTCGAGTGGGTTCAGGATCGCCAGGGATTTTTCTGGAACGAGCAGCTTGTCAACGACCGGCTGGAAGAGATTATGGTCGCGAGCTTTGAGGCCGTTGTCGGTTACGCGGACAAGCACGGCGTGAACAACCGCATCGCCGCCTACATGCTGGCGCTCGACCGGGTGGCCTTCGCCATTCGCCTGCGGGGACTGTACGCGTAGGCGGGAGCGCCAAGCCGATTGTACAATGGGTTCGTGGAAACCACTCTGGCGCCGGTGCAAGAATATCTGGCCACCAGTTTTCCGGATGGAGACCGCGAGTATATCGATGGCGCGATTCGCGAGCGCAACCTGGGCGAAGGAGACCACGCCTGGGTGCAGTCCCGGCTGGTCGTGTACTTCGCGATTCATTTTCCAAAATTATGGACCGTAGCCGAACTCCGGGTTCAGGTAAGCTCGACCCGCTACCGGATTCCAGACGTATTCGTCGCGGCCGAGAGGCCTCCCGGCAGGATCGCGACCACACCCCCGCTGTTGGTGGTCGAGGTTCTCTCTCCGGACGACCGTGTGGGCGATCTGGAAGAGAAACTCGCGGATTACTTTGGCTTCGGCGTCCCCTGCGCGTGGGTGATCAACCCGCGCACCCGCCGCGGCTTCGTGCATACTCCCGGCAGAAACGCGGAAGTCTCAGACGGCGTGCTGACCACTCCGGATGGCCGCATCGAAGCGCCGCTGGAATCGATTCTCGAGCCCGCCGGGGAAATTTGATTTTGGCGGCGGCGGGCGCGAGCGCAATGACGGAAAGCTCCGGCAAGTCCACCGAACAGGCGGCAATCTCTTCGTCGATTGCCCACAGTCTGCTCTATGCCTCCCCTCGTCACGGCGCTACCACAATCGCGTGTTACCATAAGGAGGGAATATGAACCCGAACGATCCTGCGACGAAACAGGATCTTGAAACGGCAGTCCAAGCCGCAAAGCGCGACCTCTCGGAAGCAAAGGACGAGTTCTTGGAGGCGATTCGCGGCATCGAAACCAAACTCCCTCAGGCGTTCTACGGATACGCCAAGAACAACGACGCACGCCTGCTTTAAAACCGAAGCGAACGAGACGATTCTTCGCACTCGGATGGCCGGCGTAGAATCTCGCCTTTGGGATCGTGCCCCAGTCGTACTGTCCACACCTTCCAGTCCGCCATGCCCCCTCTGTCTGCCGATTCGGAAAAACCGGTAGGCAACCTGGGAGCGATGCCGCGGCGCGAAGGGATCTTATTCTTCAGCTTTGGAAGGCGTAGTTGTAGTACACTATTGTGTTGTGGGACACGTTCGGGAATTCTTCGAATCGTTCCATGAGCCAGAAGCTCTAGAGTCTGGTATGGCAGTCGTAAGTTGTTGAAAAAAAGCGCCCATAGCTCAGCTGGATAGAGCGTCTGGCTACGAACCAGAAGGTCGGCCGTTCGAATCGGTCTGGGCGCACCACTTGACCTCTGCGGTATCGCCGGGTTTACCGGTGTAGGCTGTCTCAAAACCAAGCTGACCTTCCGCCGCCGCGATTGCACCGCGCACCTTGGTCCGGTGGAGATGGCAGGCCTTGGAGCATGTTTCTAACACGGACCCGAATCGTCTCGCTGGTCTTGCTGGCAAACCTGCAGGCAGTTCTTGCGCAGGATCGCCTCGAACAGTGGCTGCCTGGCCCAGTCATTCCGCTGCAGGCGAAGCTGCACCACGTGCAGGGAATTGATGTCGAGGCCGGCTACCTGTGGGTCTCCTCCATTGATGCCAAGGCGAAAAAGGGATACCTCTCCCGCTTCGAATTGAAGAGCGGGAGGCTTCTGGCCCAAGTGGAAGTGCAGGAGGGCCGGCGGATTCATCCTGGCGGAATCTGCCTGGATGAGGACTCAATTTGGCTCCCCGTGGCGGAGTACACGCGCCACGGCTCTACTTCCATTGAGCGCCGGAACAAGCGGACGCTCCAAAGAATCGACGCCTTCAACGTCGATGACCATATCGGCTGCGTCGCCGCCGGACCGCACGGACTGGTGGGAGGAGACTGGGACAGCCGTATTCTCTATCATTGGCTGCGAGACGGAAAGGAGGTGAGCCGCACTCCGAACCCTCGGGAAACTGCCTACCAGGACCTCAAAATCGTAAACGGCAAGCTAATGGCCTCGGGTGGAATTTCTCGCGATAAGGGAGCCATCGAGTGGCTCGACCTGAATAGCTACGCGCTTCTTCGCCGGGTTACCGCCGGAAAGACCGGCCGCGGCACGCCTTACACGAACGAGGGGATGGCTTTCCGCGACGGAACGCTCTATCTTCTTCCGGAGGACGACCCCAGCCGCTTGTTCACCCTCTCGGAGAACTCCGGGTTGGCGTCCGATGCGGATCCGGCGTTTGGCCGCTAGCTGAAGAGTATGCCCACGGCCCAACCGTGCCCGGCGCCCTCAACTCCTACGCCCGTGTCCCCTCCGCGTTTACACGGTCCCGCAGCGCCTTCATGTAGCCGATCGTATACGAGTTGTTTGCCGCCGGATACCCGCCTCCGGGAACGTGATCCGGAATCACGATTCCGTCGAAGTTCACCTCGCGCAACGCCTTCATGACCTGGTACATGTCGAGGTAGCCATTGTCGATAAAAGTTTCGCGGAACGTCGGTAGGGGCGAGCTTACATTGCGGAAATGCACCTTAAAGATCTTTTTCTTGGCCCCCAGGGCGCGCACCGCTTCCACCGGGTCCTTCCCGAAGCCCTGCTTTCCCCCTTCGCCCCACGTGCCGATGCACAAGCAAGCGCCGAAATTGTCGCTCCCCGCGATCTCGAAGGCCCGCTCATAGGCCGCATAGGTACGAAAAACGCGCGCCACGCAACCAAGCGAATCCACAGGCGGGTCGTCGGGGTGCAGGCCGATCCGCACGTTGTTCTTCTCCGCCACGGGCATCACGGCGCGGATAAAGGTCGTAAAGGATTTCCAGATCTGCTCCTCTTTATATTCCTTGTCGAAGGAGCACGGCAGTTTCTTCGCCACCGCGACATTAAACTCCCGCGTGTCCGCGTTCCCGCGCGTCTTTCCGATCGACGTTTGATAGAACCCCGGCGTCGGCTGGTTCTTGATATTCGACATGTGCGCGTACGTCGTGTAGCGAATGCCGGCGCGTCCCAGATTGGTCAGGTACTTCTTGTACTGTTCAATCTTGTTCTCGACGCCAGGCAGGCTCAACACCAAGGTTGGATCGCAGTGCAGGTCCATGATGCCGACGTTGAAGACCTGTACGCCATTGGCCTCCATCTTGCGCCGGGTCGCGATCATCCACTCGGCCGTATTGTTCTCGATCGAAGTCCAGATCGAAACCGCTTCCACGCCCGCATGGCGCAGCCCGGTCAGGTCGTTTTCGTTGGGCTTGTCGCTGAAGAACGTGCCCAGCTTGATGCCCGCCGGAGCCTTGGTCTGGGCAGCCGCATAAGACAGCAAGCCGCCGCCGGCCGCCGCCATTCCCATCCGTAATAAGTGTCGTCGTTCCATATTAAAATACCACCCTCACTCCGAACTGAACGTTGCGGGGCTGCGACCCCGATAGAACTCTCCCGAAATCCGGATTGGTTACATCCGTGGTTTGGTTTCGCGCCTCGAAGAAAGGACTGTTGAAGAGATTGAACATCTCAGCTCTGAACTGCACGTTGAAGCGTTCCTTGATGTGCGTGTTCTTGAATAGCGACATATCGAAGCTTTTCCTGCCCGGCCCCCGGAGATCGGGTTGCGAGAGCGAATCGGTCGGCACCGTGAACGGCGCGGCCGATTTGAAGGAAGTCGTGTCGAACCACTTGTCGAGCGACTGGCCGCTCGGAAGCACCCCGCTCTTCAGCCGGTCCGACCGCCCATTTGTATACGCAAAATCCAACAGCCCCGTATTGTCGGGAGCGGTAATCAGGATCGGCCGGCCCGTCTGGAGCACGGTAATTCCATTCCACTGCCAGCCCCCCAGCACCCAATTCGCCAGACCGGACTGCACCCACCGCTTGCCCTTGCCGAACGGCAGATCGTAAACGTGGCTGATCACCAGCCGGTGCGGGGTGTCGTTCGCTTCATGGGAGCGGTTGTACTTCGGGTCGTAAAGGGCGTTCGAAGGTCCCACAACCCAGGTGTTGCTTTCGCCCGTCGACGAGATCGTCTTCGACATCGTGTAGGCTAGCGACATTGTAAGCCCCTGGGAGTAGCGCTTCTCAAACCGCCCCGTCATGCTCTGATAACTGGCGTCGCCATACGGCCGGCGGATGGCCAGGATCTGCTGATACTGCGGGAACGGCCGCAGCAGTTGTTTACGGCGAACGGTCGGGAAGCTGAGGTCGCCCACCGTCACCTTGCCGAAATACGGGTTCGGCACCACGTCGTTCAGGCGCGACCCCCACTGCGAGAGCAGCAACGGATCGTTGGCGTTGTCCTGCCGGTTCCAGAACAGATGCGTAATCTTGCTGCCCACGTAGGCCACTTCGGCAATCATCGTCGGCGAAACCTCCCGCTGGATGCCGAAATTCCAGTTCGCGATGTAAGCGAGCGGGTGATCCGGAAAGTCCACTCGAATGTTTTGGCCCGCGAATGTGGTTGTGCCCTTCTGCGGATACGTAAAGCCCGCAGCGAAGGGGTTTGTCCACGAACCTCCGACAGGCGGCGTGAATGCGATCGGGTTCGGCGCTCCCAGCGACAGGAAGTTCGAGACGAAGGTGCCCGATCCGAAATCCGTCGCCGCCGCGTTCAGACCGTTGTTTGCGGCGTTGAAAATCGCTCCGCCCGTGCGGATCACGGTTTTCGAATCCAACTGAAATGCGAGACCCACGCGCGGTCCGAACGTCTTGTAGTTCGGATCGGTGTGATATCCGTCGGGCGGAACCCATTTGAACACTCCCTTCGCGCCCGTTACCGGTTCGGTGGCGGTGGCGTCGAAAATGCCGATGTTGCCCCACTTCTCGGCGTAGGGCGAGGTGTATTCGTAGCGGAATCCCAGGTTCAGAGTCACCCGGCTGTTTAGACGCCAGTCGTCCTGGATATAGCCCGCGCGGTAGTTTTGATAGAGAAACATGCGTGGCGTGAAGGTAAGCGTCCCAGCGGCGGGCACGCCCAGCAGCAAGCTCGCGAATCCGTGCCCCGAGTTCGAAGCCGAAACCGATGGATCCGGTCCCTGGTTGTACACGCGGTCGAAGAAATATTGTCCCGCCGAGAACTGCGAGTTATAGGCGTTCATGCGGAGGAGCTGCGTATCGAAACCGGTCTTGATCCTGTGACGGCCCTTGATCCACGTCACGTGGTACTGTGCATGCCAGGTGTCCTGCGGCGCCAGCGTCTTGGTCGCCCCGCCCAATTGGTCGATTTCGCTGGCGTTGAAGGTAGCCACCACCAGTCCCGACCCTGAGTTGTATTGTTGAACCGTGATCTGCGGGAACTGTTTGTACAGCACGTTCGACGTCAGGTTCGAGCCGAAGCCGAGCGACGCCATGTCGAAGCCTTCGCTCACCGGATAAGAGTTGGATTGAAGCCGCGTGTAGGAAATCCGGAACTCGCCCAGAAGATTGGGCGTGAACGTCGAGGTCAAGCTGATCAGGCCCGTCCGCGTAGGGCTGGAATTGATCGTCTTGGCCGGAAAGGCCTGCTCGGCCAGTGTCGAGAAGCTGTCGTTCTGCGCACCCCCAGTGCGTCCGAACAGCCGGTGCTTGGCGCTGATCTGGTGGTCGATCCGGGCAAACCATATATCCGCCAGGTTTACATTTTTGCCGGACAGGAAGTAGTTGCGCTGGTTGGCAAGCCCTTCGCCAGCCCTGTTCGGCGCGGGCCAGAAGCCAAGCACGTTCTTCGAAATCGCATGAATTCTCGAGTCCGGAATGCGATTGCCCGGGAATGCATCGCGAATAAACTTACCGGGATTGTTCGGATCTGCGCGGGTCGTCAGGTAGTCGTAGACATTCGTCACGCGGCCCTGACTATCCAACGTCTTCGAGAAATCTCCGGCTTTCTGTTCGCTTGTGGGCACGGTAGCCAGGAATTGATCCGGGCTCCCTTGCCGGATTCCTTCATAGTTTACGAAAAAGAACGTCCGGTCGCGAATGATACGGCCGCCCATCGCCGCGCCAAACTCATTGCGAATGAAGAGGCCTCGACCTACCCGGCTCCGGTTGTTGGACCAACTGTTGGCATTGAGGTGGTCGTTCCGCAGAAACTCATACACGACGCCGTGGTAGCTGTTCGTGCCGCTTTTGGTGGCGACGTTGACGACGCCGCCGCCGGAATGGCCGAACTCGGAGGAGTACGACGCCGTCTCGACCTTAAATTCCGCCACGGACTCAAGGGGCACCGAGTAAGATTGTCCGCCGCTCGTGAACCCGCGCGACTCGCCGCCATCCATCAATACAGCGTTCTGCATCGCCAATCCGCCGCTGATGCGGGCGTTCGTGGCGCTTCCGATCGCGCCCGATCCGTTCCCTCCCTGAGCCGACGTAGGGATGACGCCAGGGGCAAGCGACGCCAGTTGCAGCGGGTTGCGGCCGAGCAGGGGAAGCTCCACGACGCGCCGCGTCTCGACCGTCCCGCTCAACCCTGAAGTCTGCGTTTCCAGTTGCACGGCGGACGCCTGCACCTGCACGGCTTCGGTGACGGTACCCACTTCCATCACGGCGTTGATGGTCGCCGTCAGCGACGTGCTGAGCGGAATGCCGGAGACTTTGCGCGTCCGGAACCCATCTTTCTCGAATGTCACGTCGTACGTTCCGGGGGTCAGCGCCGGGAACACATAGATGCCCGCGGCATTCGACACCGCCGACGTGGTGATGTTCGTACCGCTATTTCTGAGGGTGATGCGCGCCCCGGGGATAATTGCCTGCGTGGTGTCGGTGACAGTTCCAGTGATGGTGGCGCGTTCACCTTGCGGGAACGCTGCTGCCGCAAGCACCACTAGAAGAGCGAGAAGTCGAAGCATAGAGTTTCTCCAGTGATTTCAAGCTTGCATTCTGGGTTCTCCCATTGCGGATATATTACACCAACGAACCGTAAAAACAAACGGCCTGCCTCACGAGACCGGGCCGGAAGCGCCCTTCAACCGCAAACCGAAAACATCCTCCGCTCCCCCCGCCGGCTTGGTTTCCGCCCGCTCATTATCGTCTTGCGACCGTGGAATGGGTCCATGTAGGCTACTCCCTATCGAGGCGGATTGTGAGGCGATGCAGGGTCGCGCATGGAAAGGATCGTTCAGCGGGAGTGGTGAGGTTCGGAAAAAATCGCGCGCGCTCGGAAGCGACGCCCGCCGCGTGGGAGCGAAACGCGTTGCCGCCGCCGGGAAACGCAGCGGACGCGCAGTTGAGATAGGCCTGCTCCAGGTCGTGGATCGCGACGCGCTCATCGAGCGCGCCTCGAAGCCGATGGTCGGCGTGAACGGCAGTGGTCAAACGGCCGACGCGGCTTTCGACCCCACGAAGATCGAAGCGAATTCCGCGGGCTGTTCCGCGCGAAACGCCTTCAGGATCTCGGCGAGGCGGCCCGGCTTCTGCGCCCATTGGATCAAACCGAACGAAAGTCTCCGCCCATCCGTATTCTTGTTGCAGGGAAAAGAAACGGCGGGTTTCGAAATGAGACGTGAAACTGAGGACACGCGCCATGGGCCTGAACTTCATTCCGGGGGCGAGCGCGACGTAACCGCGTCTCGCGAGTGGCGTGACCGCATCTTTTATCGACGAGATTACGAAGCGCAATTCGGCCGACAGACTCGCATCCGCAAATCGAACGCAACGTCATGCGGACCCAGCCGCGTTGGGCGCGCCGGGAGTCGGATTCGCGAGGCGCGCGAGGACCCGTTTCCTGTCGGAGACGTTCATCGGGCTCTTCATTCAACCTCCATGACAAACCTGATATAACCTTACCTATGTTGGCAAATCGAACCGGTTCGCTTCGAATGTTTCTGATAGCCCTCGCGCCTGCCGGCCTGCTGGCGGCGGCAATCGCAACCACGCACGTGGGACATGAATTCCGCCAGGACGATTTGCCTTCAATTGCCACGGCTCCCGACGGCTCTCAGTGGATCGCCTGGCTCAGCTTCGCGGGCGACCGCGACGACGTCGCTCTTCGCCATCTTCAAAACGGAAAATGGAGCAACATCCAATGGGCCCCAGGCACAAGCGGCGATAGCTGGCTGCCGCAAGCGGCCGTGGACGCGTCGAATCGCGTCTGGGTGGTTTGGTCGCAGATGGCGGAGGGCAACTGGGATCTGTACGCACGGCGATTCGATCCGGCGCGCCAGGAATGGGGTTCGCTCGAACGGCTGACGAACCACCCGATGCCCGACATCAATCCCCGTCTTGCATCGGACGGCAAGGGACGCTTTGCGCTGGTCTGGCAGGGGTTCCGCGGTATGAACGGCAATATTTTCCTGAAGACGTTCGATGGGCGGGAGTGGTCGGCGGATGTCAGAGTGACGAGCCGCGCGGCGAACGATTGGGAGCCGGCGGTGGCCATCGACAGCAAGGGCGCGGCGTGGGTGGCGTACGACACTTACAAGAGCGGCAACTACGACGTGATGGTATCGCAGGTGAGCGGCGGGCAGGTTCAGGGCGGAGAAATAGCGGTGGCGGCGACACCGCGATTTGAAGCGCGGGCGACGGTAGCGGTGGACACCTCGGACCGCGTGTGGGTGGCCTGGGAAGAGGGGCAGCCGAACTGGGGCAAGGATCAGGGCTATATCATGCGCGGCCGTGCTCCGGGCGTGCCTCTCGGCGGGATTCGCGAGCCGGGCATTCGGGTTTACGACGGCGGCCGGTGGCGCTCTCCGGAGTCTCCCCTCGCATCCGCGTTCACGGGGAACACGTATCAGCCCCACGTGTTTTCCGATGGGCGCGGCTCCGTATGGGTGGCCGCCAAGGTACGGAAGACTTCGTTTGCGGGGCAGCAGGGCCGCGGGCAGCGAGGATTCTGGGAGTACGAGCTCACGCGCCCGGAGGGCGGGGGCTGGTCGAAGGGAGCGGTGGTTCCGAACAGCCGGGGAAGGTCCAGCACGCGGATCAACGCCGCGTCCGGATCGGACGGGAGTCTCTCGCTGGTCTGGCCAACGGATAACCGCGGGGATGAGTTCTCGCATCGTCCGCTGAGGCAGCAGATCTACGCGGGCCGTTTGGATGCGTCTTCTGCGCCGCTGCCGCTCGCCTGGAAGTCCGGCGGCGCGGAAGAGGCCGCCGAAGCCAAGGCCGGGCACGCGAATGAAGCGGCGGACCTGCGCGCGATTCGCGCGTATACCGCCCAGGCGGACGGTAAGCAACTGCGCATCGTGCGCGGAGATTTCCATCGCCATACGGAGCTGAGTTGGGACGGCGGCGGCGCGGCCGACGGCAACCTGCAGGACTTCTACCGCTATATGATCGACGCCTCCGCGATGGACTTCGGCGCGTCGACCGATCATCAAGGCGGCGCGTGGCCTTACTGGTGGTGGTACACGCAGAAGATGACGGATATGTATCACGTCCCCGGCGCCTATGTGCCGATATTCGGCTACGAGCGCAGCGCCGTGTTTCCGAACGGCCACCGCAACATGTTTTTCGCGAAGAGATCGGAATCGCGCGTGACGCCATGGTTCCTGAAGGATGGCGCGGAGAACTTCGGATTGCCGCTTGGACCGCAGGGCGACGAGCCCGGCATCGGCACGGGCGAGCTGGTGGAGAACGACACAAAGTTGCTCTACGAGGATATCCGGCGCCGCAACGGGATCGCGATCTCGCACACGTCGGGAACCCGCATGGGGACGGACTGGCGCGACAACGATTCGAAACTCGAACCGGTGGTGGAGATCTTCCAGGGGGCGCGCACGAATTATGAGCGGCTTGGCGCGCCGCACGCCGCCGAGGCTCCGAAGGACGAACAGCACATGAAGGTAGCCGGTTATCAGCCGGAGGGAATGGTTTCGAACGCCTGGGCAAAGGGCTACAAGCTCGGCATCATCGCGAGTTCGGACCACGGGTCGACGCACATTTCGTACGCTATGGTGTATACGGCGGACCCGTCGCGGCAGGGCATTCTGGACGCAATTCGAAAGCGCCATGCGTATGGGGCAACCGACAACATCGTGCTGGACGTCCGTATGGGTAAGCATTTCATGGGCGACGAGTTCAAGCTGACGGCGGCGCAGCCAATCAAGGTTAAGGCCCGGGGAACGCGCGCCGTGGCGCAAGTGGATATCATTAAAGACGGCAAGGTGATCTATTCGACGAGGCCGAACCTGCAGACTGCGGAGTTCGAATTCACGGACAAGGAGAGCGTTAACGGGCGTCATTACTATTACGTCCGGGTGCGGCAGGACGACGACATGATCGCCTGGTCGTCGCCGATGTTCATCAATTACCCGTGAAAGAAATCTTGCGGACAGCGGCGGGCTTCATACTGGTCGTTGTCGGGATCGCCGGGTTGATCCTGCCCGTGATGCCGGGGTGGATTTTTCTGATTCCGGGATTGGTGATCCTGGGCGAACGATTCAAATGGGCGAAGCGGCTGGTGGAGTGGGCGAAGCACAAGGCGGCGCTGGCCAAAGAAAAGATAAAATAGCGGCCATGGCGAATATTCCGGTCGGCGCGGTCCGCGAAGAGAAACTGCTGGTGACGGGCGAGGTGGCGATCGACTTCCTTGGGCTGGAAGCGGCGCGGGTGCTTTCGACGCCGCACATGATCGGCTGGATGGAGCGCACGGCGCGCAACCTGGCGAAAGAGCACCTGGAAGACGCCCTCGACACCGTGGGGACGCATGTGAACGTGGCGCACATGGCGGCGGCGTTGATCGGCACGCACGTAACTTTCCGCGCCGAGGTGACTTCGGTGGAAGAAAAGCGCGTGAACTTCAAGGTGGAAGCGGTCGACGAGTTCGGCGAGAAGCTGGGCGAGGGAGAGCACCAGCGCGGCATCATCAACGTGGCGCGATTCGCGGCGAAGTTGGCGGAGAAACGGGCGAAGGCGCGGGCGTAGCGCGCCGGGCACGCTTCCCGGAACGGCGCCTGTGGACCGCGAGCGCCGCACGCATGCTCGGCCTTGCCGTTTACCGTGAGGACGACGGGCCTCCGCATCTCTTGCGATGCCGCCAAAATGGCTCGGCCTACCCGGCGGATGACATTTCGCCGTGAGCGCGGAGGCAGGGCGGGTCCCGGCCGATTGCTACAATGCCTTGACATGAGATCTCTTGTGGTCCTTCTGGTCGTCGCCGGCATCCCCGTGCAAGCAGCGCGCGGCCAGCGGCGCGAAGCAAGCAGGTTCAACGTCGTCGAAGCCACGATTCCGCGGATGCAAGAGGCCCTCGCAAAGAAACGCGTGACCTCGCGGGAACTCGTCCAGCAATACCTCCAGCGCATTGCGGCTTACAACGACAAGCTCCACGCAACCATCGCGGTGAGCGCCGGCGCGCTCCAGGAGGCGGACCAGCTTGACAGTGAGCGCGCCAAGGGAAAAATCCGCGGACCCCTGCATGGCATCCCCATCGCGCTCAAGGACAATATCCACACCACGCACATGCCCACGACAGGCGGCGCGCTGGCTTTCCTGGGGTACGTCCCGCCCTATGAAGCAACGCTCACGAAGAACCTGAGAGAGGGCGGCGCGATCATTCTGGCAAAGACAGGCATGACGGAGCTGGCCAACTGGATCGCGGGTGCGCCGACGCCGATGCCGGGCAACTACAACGCAGTTGGGGGATTCGGCTTCAATCCATACGATCCACGCCGCGATCCTCGCGAGAAGTACGAGGATGGGCGGCCCGCGCTTAACCCGGGCGGCTCCAGTTCGGGGATCGGCACTGCCGCCAACTTCTGGGCGGCCAACGCCGGGACGGAAACATCCGGCTCGATCCTGAGCCCGTCCAACCAAAATATGCTGGTAGGCGTCAAACCGACCGTGGGGCGTATCAGCAGGTACGGAATCATCCCGATTACCGCGGATCAGGATACGGCCGGTCCGATGGCGAAGTCGGTTGCCGACGCCGCAATCCTTTTCGGAGTTCTTGAAAGCGCCAAACCCGACCCGAACGATCCGGCGACGAACCGGTGCCCGCCGCCCGCGGGTCGCGACTATACGAAATTCCTGAAAAAGGATGGACTCAAGGGCGCGCGGATCGGGATTCCCCGCGCGTTCTATTACGACGCCGCAACGCCGCCCGGCGAGAAGGAAGCGCGTGGCGGACTGGAAGAAGGGGAAGCGAAGGCGATGGCCGAAGCGATTGCGGTGTTGAAAGAACAAGGAGCGGTCATCATCGATCCGGCCGACATACCGAGCGTAATCGACCGGGACGCGGGGAATAACCTCCTGTTGTGGAATACCTGCGGCGGCAGCGCCAAGCGCAAGGGTATGGACAGCGACTGTTCCGTCGTTTTCAAATACGGGATGAAGCGGGACTTCAACCGGTGGCTGGCATCCTTGGGGCCTTCGGCTCCCGTAAAGTCGCTCACGGAGCTGCGGCAATGGAATCTGGCCCACGCGAAGGCCGGGACGATCAGGTACGGCCAGTCGAATCTGGATGCGTCGGATGAGATGGAGCTCGAGGCGGACCGAGGCCGCTACGAAGCCGATCGCGCCAAGGACGTTCGGTTGGGTGGCACGCACGGGATCGACGAGGTGATGAATACGCGACGGCTGGACGCCATCCTGTTTCCAGCGGCCAGCGGCGCGTCCATCGCCGCCAAGCCGGGCTACCCGACGGTGATCGTACCGTTCGGCATGGTCCCGAACGCGCCGAAGGAACCTTTTCCCGTGGGGTTCAACGCGAGCTTAAGACCGTTCGGCATCAGCTTCACGGGCATGGCTTGCAGCGAGCCCCGGTTGATCGA
This sequence comes from Candidatus Sulfopaludibacter sp. SbA3, assembly GCA_945893365.1. GTDB lineage: Bacteria > Acidobacteriota > Terriglobia > Bryobacterales > Bryobacteraceae > SYKU01. The sequence continues at coordinate 91,816 of CAMDED010000007.1, forward strand.
GCTCGGATATGCTTTCGAGCAGGCCACGAAACGCCGCGTTCCGCCCCCGAGCGCGCCTTAAGGAACCGGCTTCCCGACGCTGTTGGACCGCCGCTAGAATTGCACCTTCGCCGCGAACTGCCATTGCCGCGGTACGTAGTTGGCGAATGCGCCGAAGATGCGTCCGGCGACGCCGGGGCAATCGACGCAGGAATTAGGATTGGCCAGATTCGTGTGATTGCCGAAGTTGAACGACTCGGCGCGGACCTGGAGCCTCAACCGTTCGGTGAGCGCGAAGTTCTTGAACATCGACATATCCCACTGCGAGAAAGACGGCCCGACGATGGCATTGCGTCCGACGGTTCCGAAGCGGCCGCGCAATGTCATTGGCGACGCCGGAAACGCGGCTGACCGCGCTACTATGAAGGCGGAATGAACCCACTACCCGCGCCACACCTTTCCGGCGACACCGGGGCGGAACGCTTCGACAATGCCGTACGCCGGATGTTCAGCGTGTCGAAAGACTCACTGCTGAAAGCGGAGCTGAAAGAAAAGCGCACGCGAGATAAGAAGCGAGCGGCGAAGAAGCCGCACTGAACTACAGCACGCCATGGGACAAGCGAAATATTGGCTGGCCTGCATCGTCGTGTTAAGGCTGTACTTCCTTTTATTCACGCTTGAGAGGCAAGCGGACGCTATCCTACTCAGTATATCGGCAACGATAATTACCGTCTTCCTGTACGGCAAGTTGGCAAGAAAGCTGAATCTGCCGCGGCATCAGGGTCGTAACAATCCAAGATGAGTATTTTGTCAACTATATTATTACCCCAAGGAACCGGCTTCCATCGGCGCTACGAAGCTGTCTCCGGGCCGCAGTACGGACAACGAACGAGCGGCCCAGACGAATTCGCTGGACCGCCCGCTAGAATTGCAGCGTCTAGAATTGCACCTTCGCCGCGAACTGCCATTGCCGCGGCACGTAGTTGGCGAATGCGCCGAAGATGCGTCCGGCGACGCCGGGGCAATCGACGCAGGAGTTAGGATTGGCCAGATTCGTGTGATTGCCGAAGTTGAACGACTCGGCGCGGACCTGGAGCCTCAACCGTTCGGTGAGCGCGAAGTTCTTGAACATCGACATATCCCACTGCGAGAATGACGGCCCGACGATGGCATTGCGTCCGACGGTTCCGAAGCGGCCGCGCTGCGGACGCTGCCAGGGTCCATCCACTTGCCCGTTCGAAACGAGTGGTGTGGCTGCGGTCTTGAACCAGCCGAACTGGTCCGGATTGTCAACGGTGAAGTCGCCGATCAGATCGGGACGGCACCAGCCGGTGTCGCGGTCGGCATTGCAATCGCGGTAGCTAGGAGTGAAGGGCTGGCCGGCCATCCAGGAATACGTCCCGTTCAACTGCCAGCCGCCGATCAGAAAATCGAGAGGCTTGGAGAGGTTGTTCATGTACTTGCGCCCTTTGCCCACGGGCACTTCATAGAGCGAGGCGAGGAAAAATACATGGGCGCGATTGTTGTTCGAGATTCCGCGGGCCAGGTTCGCGGCGCGCGGGTAGTAGGTGCCGTCGAAGTCTATGTTCTTCGACCACGTGTAATGGGACATGACGTTGAAGCCGCTGGCGAAGCGCTTGTCGAATTTGACTTGCAGCGAATGATAGTTGTTACTGGCGTCGGAGCCGTAGTAGCGCAAGTTCTGGCTCCATCCGAACTTCTGGAAGAACGGCTTGCGCTGATTGGTGGTAGTGACGCCGAAGCCGTCGATCTGGGCCTGGTTGGGATCGTAGTCGCCGCCGGTGCCGGCGAAAACGTGCGTGCCTTTGGTGCCCACGTAGGCGAGCTCAAACGACGAAGTGCTATTGATCTGGCGCTGGATCGTGAAGTTCCAGGCGTCGACCGTGGGGAAGCGGACCGGGTTGGTGATTACAAATGCCGTGACGCCGTTCGGCAGACGGTTGTCGCCGTTCGGTCCCTTGGGCTGCGCGGCGAGGATGCTGGCGGGGTCGAGCGGGGTCGGGCCCTGCGCAAGCGAGAACACCGCGTCGAAATTGTTCGCAGGCTGGGTAGATTGGATACCTAGCACCGGCAGGTTCTGCGTGACGTTGTGTCCGAAGATCGAGCCGAACACGCCAAGGTTATAGCCGCGTCCATAACCGGTGCGGATCACGGTTTTCGGATTCAGTTGATAAGCGATTCCGAGGCGGGGAGCGAAGTTATTCAACGGCGACGTCACGCCGAGGTCGCGGCCGGTGCCGTTGACTCCGGCGACATGCACTTCGCCGGTTTCGATGTCGACGAATCCACCGTTGCGGTCGCCGTTGACGACCTGCGGACGATAGATTTCCCACCGGATTCCGTAGTTGACGGTGAGCTTCGAAGTGACCTTCCAGGAATCCTGCGCGTAGAAGAACCAGCGGTTCTGGGTCTCGCGGGCATCGAGCGAATTCGAAACGTAGCGCTCGAAACGCGAGACATCGCCCATGAGGAAGGACGCGAGTCCGGTGCCGCCGCCGTTGGGGCCCTGGGTGCGGGCGGCATCGAAGTTGAGTTCGCCGGAGCGGTGGCGGTCGCTTGGAACACGCAGGTTGAACGCGCGGCGAATGTCGGCCCCGAACTTGAAGGTGTGGTTGCCGCGGATGTTGGTCCAGTTGTTTACGAACTGGTATTGGTTCTCGTCTTGAATCAGCGGGCAGTTGCAGCCATTCACGCCGAGGGCGTAGCCGAATTTGAACAGGTTATTGCTATATCCATTGATGAAGAAGGCCGGCATTCCGGAATTGAACTCCTTGTCCACGTTGAGACCGGGGATACCGGCGTCGGTCGCGGGGGCGGTTCCGATTCCATTCGGCTGACCGAACACTTTATAGCGGAACCAGCCGAAGCGGAAGTCCGTGAGGAGCGTGGGGCGGAGGTTGTAATCGAAGCCGCCGGCGACGGAGTGGTTGCGCGATTCGGAGGCTCCGGCGTAGGCGTTGGTGGACCCTGAGGCGTCGAGACCGGGGCCGCCTGCGACCAATCCGAACGAGCCGGGGGCGACCATGCGGAAGTCCTGCAGGGAGTAGCGGCCGAACAGGTGCAATTTCTCCGTGGTGAAGTGGTCGATGCGGACGTTAAAGGCGTCGTCGCCGAACTTGACTCCACCGGAGGAAGCGAAATTCGGCTGATCGAGCACGGCGTTGATGTTCGGCAGCGGAATCAGCTTGAGCAGGTTTTGCGTCTGTGTGGAGAGGCGGCTGGCTGGAATGCGATCGTTCGGGAAGCGCGTGCGCGTGGCGGGCGCGCCGGTGAGGGGATCGAAGATCGGGAATCCGGTGGCGCTCAGGTCGCCGCTGCGTTCGAGTTCCGTGGGAACGCGGAGGAGCGCGCCGCCGCCGGTGTTGCGCCGGGTACCCTGGAAGTCGCCGAAGTAGAAGAGCTTGTTCTTGAGGATCGCGCCGCCGAGCGACCCGCCGAACTGGTTCCATTGCGTGAGGGGAATCAGGCGTCCATTCGAATTCGGGATGGGACGGGATTGCGTGAAGGGGTTACGAGCCTGGGTGTGATCGTTGCGCAGGAATTCGAAAAGCGAACCATGCAGTTGATTGGTTCCGGATCGGGTTTGAGCGCTGACCACGCCGGCGCTTGCGACGCCGAATTCAGCGTCGTAATTCGCGGTGGTGATTTTGGCTTCGGTCACCGACTCGAGGGTGGGATTGATGACGATCCAACCGAGGACGGCATCGTGGTTGTCGGTTCCATCGAGCAGGTGTGAGGTGCCGGCGAAGCTCTGGCCGTTCACGAGCATCCGGTAGGAGCCTTGGGGATTTTCGGCCGAGGCGGCGGTCAGGCTGGTGGGAAACGAAACAACGCCCGGCGTCATCAATTGGAAGTTCGTGAAACGCCGGCTGAGGATGGGCAGCTCGGTAATGATTTTGTCGCTGTAGGTGGTGGCGACGTCGCTGCGTTCGGTCTTGAGGATACCCACTTCGCCCGAGACTTCGATGGTTTGGCTCACTTCGCCGACTTCGAGTCTCGCTTCGACGCGAACCTCGCTATCCACCGACACGTTCACGTTATCCTGCACGAAAGCCTTGAAGCCCGGGGCCTCGACGCGAACGCGGTAGCGGCCGACGATCAGAAAGCGCTGCGCGAAGATGCCGGAATCGTTGGCGGTGCTGGCGTTGGTGACGTCCCGGCCGATGTCGGTGATCGTGACCCTGGCGCCCGGAACGGCGCCCCCACCGGAATCGGTTACGATGCCAACGATGCTTCCGTAGACTGCCTGCGCGTCTAGACGCAGTGCGGAAAAAGACAGAAGTGCGGCGCCAACGGCCGCGAGTCGAGTAAACTTCATGGTTTCCACCCCCTCGGTGCTTTCGGTTAGAGTAGTACGCTGAAAGCTCGGTGTCAAGCGATAGTCTTGTCCAATACAAGATGAGCCTGAAGGAAAGGCTGTTTCCAATACAAGATGAGCCTGAAGGGGGAAGTTGAAGCATGCTGGGGTGTGATCATCAGGATGCGGAATGCGAAGAAGTTGAGCCAGGAGGAAATCCAGGCGTTTTTGG